>NZ_SOGQ01000061.1 GCF_004403465.1 Cryobacterium sinapicolor
AGGCCGGCGAGGGCGGCGGCCACGCCGGCAGCCGCGGGCGGCCCGGGCCGCGACGCGGCGGATCGGGCCGGGGGTTCGGGCGCGGGCGGCGTCGGAGGAGGGGACGAAAAAAATCCGCGGCTGGCCATTCCGCCAGCTTAGATTTGCGGGCTGTGAGTCCTCCCGCAATGGCCCTTGATAGCCGGGGTGATCGGGTTTATCGTCCCTGTGTCCACGCTCAACCGGAGGAGAACCCATGCTTGGTCCCATCGAAATCCTGGTCGTCGAATTCCCCGGAAACAGGTTCACGGGCGAGATCATGCCGGCGCTGAACGACCTCGTCGATGCCGAGACGATCAGCATCGTCGACGGTCTGTTCGTGATGAAGGATGCCGAAGGAACGATCACCTATTCGGAATTCGAGGAACTCGGCGCCAGCGTCGATGCGTCGGCGCTCACCGAGGTCATGGACACGATCAACGGCCTCCTCTCCGACGACGATGTGCAGGAGCTCGCGGCGAAGCTGGACGACAACTGCTCGGCGGCGATCCTGGTCTTCGAACACACCTGGATCAAGCCCCTGCGGGACGCCATCGTGAATTCCGGCGGGATACTCGTCGACACCGTCCGGATCCCCGGAATGGTGGTCGAGGAAGTGCTCGGGGCTCTCGCCGAGGGCGACACCGACACGGACTAGCTCCGCCGCCCGCAGCAGACCTGACCAGCACACAATCTGAGACCGGCCCGGCGTGTCCGGGCCCGATGAAAGGAACACAATGCCTCGACGAATGGGCCGACCCGGCCTGGTAGGCACCATGGCCCGCACCGCCGTGGTGGCCGGAACAGCGACCGCGGTCGCCGGCAACGTGAGCCGGCGCCAGCAGGGCAAAGCGGACCAGCAGGCCGCCGAGCAGCAGGCCGTAGCCGACCAGCAGTACCGGCAGCAGGCCGCGGTCGAGCAGCAGTACCAGCAGCAGGCGGAGCCCGCGCCGGCCGCCGACGACCTGGGCGCGCAGATCGAGCGGCTGGCCACCCTGAAAACGGCCGGCGTCATCAGCGAGGCCGAGTTCTCGGCGGCGAAGGCCAAGATCCTCGGGATCTGACCCCCGGCCGCCGGGTGCGGAGCGGACGCCCAGTGGAATAGGGCAGGATCGAAGGATCATGGCAACCCTCACCGCTCTCCCGCACGTCACCGATCCCGATGTGCTGTTCGAGGCCTTCGAAACGTGGGCGGGTGAGCAGGGACTGTCCCTCTACCCCGCTCAGGAGGAAGCCCTGATCGAGATCGTCTCCGGGGCGAACCTGATCCTGAGCACCCCGACCGGCACCGGCAAGTCCCTGGTCGCCGTCGGCGCGCACTTCGCCGCGCTCTCGGCCGGCAAGCGCACCTTTTACACGGCGCCGATCAAGGCCCTCGTCAGCGAGAAGTTCTTCGCGCTGGTGGAGATCTTCGGCGCCGAGAACGTGGGCATGATGACCGGGGACTCATCGGTCAACGCGGACGCCCCGATCATCTGCTGCACGGCCGAGATCCTCGCCAACCTCGCCCTGCGTAACGGTGAGGACACCCCCGTCGACCAGGTCGTGATGGACGAGTTCCACTTCTACGGCGACCCCGATCGTGGCTGGGCCTGGCAGGTGCCGCTGCTCCTGCTGCCCGGGGTTCAGTTCATCTTGATGTCGGCGACCCTCGGCGACGTCACCTTCATCGCCGACGACCTGTCCCGCCGCACCCGGCGGCCCACCGCGGTCGTCACGGGAGTGGAACGGCCCGTGCCGCTGCACTACTACTACGAGACCACGCCCGTGCACGAGACCGTGGAGGAACTGCTGAAGACCGGGCAGGCCCCGATCTACATCGTGCACTTCGCGCAGGCGGCCGCGCTCGAACGGGCCCAGGCGCTCAGCAGCGTCAAGGTGGCCACCAAGGATCAGAAGGAGGCGATCGCCGAACTGATCGGCGAATTCCGCTTCACGACGAGTTTCGGCAAGACCCTGTCCCGGCTGATCCGGATGGGTATCGGCGTGCACCACGCAGGCATGCTGCCCAAGTACCGCCGCCTGGTCGAGCAGCTCGCCCAGCGCGGCCTGCTCCGCGTCATCTGCGGCACCGACACCCTCGGCGTGGGCATCAACGTGCCGATCCGCACCGTGCTCTTCACCGCGCTCACCAAGTACGACGGCGTCAAGATGCGCCAGCTCAACGCCCGCGAGTTCCACCAGATCGCGGGCCGCGCGGGCCGGGCCGGCTACGACACGGCCGGAACGGTGGTCATCCAGGCGCCGGACCACGAGACCGACAACCTCAAGGCCATCGAGAAGGCCGGCGACGACCCCAAGAAGAAGCGCAAGATCATCCGCAAGAAGGCGCCCGAGGGTTTCGTCTCCTGGGGTGAGCCCTCGTTCCAGCGGCTCGTAGCCGCCGAGCCCGAAACCATGCACTCGAGCATGCAGATGACCGCGGCGATGCTGATCAACGTGATCGGTCGCGGCGGCGACGCGTTCGGCCACGTCCACGCGCTGATCTTCGACAACCACGAACCCTGGAAGCGCCAGCTCGCGCACGCCCGGCGTGCCCTGGGCATCTACAAGACCCTGCGGTCGGCCGGGATCGTCGAGCAGAGCGCGACCGGGGACATCCGTCTGACCGTTGATTTGCAGCCGAATTTCGCCCTCAACCAGCCTTTGTCGCCCTTCGCGCTCGCCGCGTTCGACCTGCTCGACGCCGACCCCGACGTGGCCGGGCCTGGCAGCGGCCACTACGCCCTCGACATGATGTCCATCGTCGAGGCCACCCTCGACGACCCGCGTCCGGTGCTGATGGGCCAGCAGTTCGCGGCCCGCGGCGAGGCCGTGAACGCCATGAAACGCGAGGGCATCGAATACGACGAGCGGATGGCGCTGCTCGAGGAGATCACCTGGCCGAAGCCGCTCGAGGAGTTGCTGGACTACACCTTCACCACCTACAAGGAATCCCAGCCGTGGATCGCCGACTTCGAGCTCAGCCCGAAGACGGTCGTGCGGGACATGTACGAGCGGGCCATGTCGTTCGGCGAGTTCGTGGCGTTCTACAAGCTCGCCCGGAGCGAGGGCGTCGTGCTGCGCTACCTCTCGGACGCCTACCGGGCCGCCCGGCAGACCATCCCCGACGACGCCAAGACGGAGGACCTGCTGGACCTGATCGAATGGCTGGGCGAGCTGGTGCGCCAGGTCGACTCGAGCCTGCTCGACGAGTGGGAGGAACTCATCCACCCGGACCTGACCGTGCACGCGGGTGCGGCTCAGTCGGTGCTGCCGCCCGCGCCGCGCCGCCTGACCACCAATGCGCGCGCGTTCCGGATACTGGTGCGCAACGAGCTCTTCCGCCGGGTGCAGCTGGCCGCGCTCGAGAACTACGACGCGCTGGGCGAACTGGACCGAGAGCACGGTTTCCACGCGGATGCCTGGGGCGACGCCATGGACGGCTACTACGCCGAACACGATGAGTTGCTGACCGGGGCGAATGCGCGCAGCGCTGGCCTGATCATCTTCGACGAGGGCGCATCCGTCTGGACCGTGCGACAGATCTTCGACGACCCGGCGGGGGACCACGACTGGGGCATCAGCGCCACGGTCGACCTGGCCGACTCCGACGAGCTCGGCGCCGCCGTCCTGCGGGTCACCGGGGTGAACCGGCCGTAGGGACGCGGACGGAAGCGTCCGCGGGAGTACCGTGGGAGTATGACGCCGTCCCCAGCATCCGTCGCCCCCATCCGCACCGGACTGATCGGGTTCGGCACGTCCGGGCGCGTGTTCCACAGCCCGCTCCTCGCCGCGAACCCCGAGTTCTCGCTTGACCTGATCGTGACCCGTGACCCGGCACGGCGCGAGCTGGCCGGCGGGCGGCACCCGGGTGTTCGCCTGGTGCCGACCGCGGACGACCTGTTCGCCGCCGCCGACGACCTGGACCTGGTCGTGATCGGCTCGCCCTCGGGCACGCACGTCGAGCTCGCCCACGCGGCCCTCGACGCCGGGCTCGCCGTGGTCGTCGACAAGCCGTTCGCGGTGACTCCCCGGGAGGGCCGCGGCCTGATCGAGAAGGCCCAGCGTCTCGGTCTGCTGCTCACCGTCTTCCAGAATCGGCGCTGGGACGGCGACTTCCTCACCCTGCGCGGCGTAATCGCCGCGGGGGCGTTGGGCGAGGTTCGCCGATTCGAGTCCCGGTTCGAGTGGTGGAAGCCCGAGCAGACCAAGCAGTGGAAGGTCGGCGCGACCATCCAGCAGGGCGGCGGGGTGCTGTTCGATCTCGGCGCGCACCTGATCGACCAGGCCCTGGCGCTGTTCGGTCCGGTCGACGGCGTCTACGCGGAGACCGTGACGCGACGGCCGGGAGGGGCCGCCGACGACGACACCTTCGTGGCGCTGCACCACGGGTCGGGGGTGCGCTCGCACCTGTGGATGAACGGCATCGCCGCCCAGGTCGGCCCGCGCTTCCACGTGCTCGGCTCCGAATCCGGCTACACCAAGTGGGGACTCGACGGCCAGGAGGCCGCCCTCGCTGCCGGGGCGCGCCCGACCGACCCGGGTTTCGGGGTCGATCCGGAGTCCGCCTGGGGCATGCTCGGACGTGACGGGTCGCTGACCCGGGTGCCGGCCGAACGCGGCAACTACGCGGCGTTCTACACCGGTCTCGCCGACGCGATCCTGCGCGGGGCCCCGGTGCCCGTGGACCCGCGTGAGTCGCTGCGCACGATCGCCCTGATCGAGCGCATCAACCTGCTGACCCACTAGCCGGGTCAGTCCCGGCCCCTCCGTCGCGGTATCCCCGGTCGGTCACGATCGGCCGCACCCGTGGGTGCCGTGCAGCGCCGCGCGGCACGGGGTGGCGGAGCGCAGCGCCGTTCCGGTGGCGTGCTGTGCCGTGCCGGAGGAGTGCCGTGCCGGAGGGGTGCCGTGCCGGAGGGGTGCCGTGCCGGAGGGGTGCCGTGCCGGAGGGGTGCCGTGCCGGAGGAGTGCCGTGCCGGAGGAGTGCCGTGCCGGAGGAGTGCCGTGCCGGAGGCGAACGAATTCGACGGAGATTTTCGGGAAAACGCACCGTAGCGGCGTGTTCAGGGCCGGATTTGGCAAAATCTCCGTCGAATTCGTTCGGGGCGGAGGCGTTACAGGGCCTCGCTCGCGGTGCCGTCCGTGCCATCCGGGACGTCGGCATCCGTGCCCGCACCGGTGTCGGTGCCATCCGGGCCGGGGTCGGTGTCGTCGTCCGCGTGGTCGTGCGCTTTTCGGGGTTCGCCGGGGTGTCAGTCGAGTTGCCGGGGTCGGGCGTCGAGGTGGCGCTCGGGACATCCGTCGGGGTGGATGCGGAACTGACCTGGGTCAGGCGGAACGCTCCGGCGCCGAGCACGGAACCGACGATGGCGGTGCCGACGAGTACTTTCAGAAGCTTCTTCATGGGGACTCCACTTCTGTGCCGCCCCGACGTTCGAGGCGTGTCATCACTGTTGGGGAGTCGGCTATCGGGGCCCTATCGGGAAGCTGGGAAAGTGCCGCCGGAGGTGCTACCCGGTGGTGGTCCAGTCGAGGTTGATCACGTCCCGGATATAGATGTCCTCGCCCAGGCCCGACACCGAGGGGTTCATGCGCAGCAGCTGCTGCACCGGCAGGTCGAACCGTTGTGCGATGGCGAAGAAGTCGTCGCCCTCCAGCACAGAGTAGCTGCTCGGGGCACCCGCGCCGTCGGTGACAGGGGCGCCGGCGGCACCGACGGCGGCACCCAGGTCGACGGCCGGGCCCTCAGGCAGCGGCTCGGCCGGCACGGCCTCGGCGTTGGGCGTGATGGTCGGATCCGGCGCGACGACGGCCTCGGGTACGGATGTCGGCGTCGGCGTCGGCGTGGGCGTCGGGGTGGGCGTCACGGTCACGGTCGCGGTGACCACCGGGGCCGGGGCGCCGGCGCAACCGGCCAGGGCGAGCGGCAGCAGCAGCAGGGCGGCCAGAGCGGCCCGGGCCGCTGGGTGGGCGGGTGTCGGTCGAGCAGAATTCATCGGATGTCCCCCTCAAAGAAAGCGCCGCTCGATCCCCTGAGCGGATGCTGCCAGTTTAGGCCGCGGGTGGCGGTGTCAGCATTCGATCACATTGACCGCGAGCCCACCCTCGCTGGTCTCCTTGTACTTGGTCGACATGTCCAGGCCGGTCTGGCGCATGGTTTCGATCACGGCGTCGAGGGAGACGAGGTGCGTGCCGTCGCCGTGCAGGGCCAGCCGGGCTGCCGACACGGCCGTCGAGGAGGCGATGGCGTTGCGCTCGATGCAGGGCACTTGCACGAGCCCGCCGACGGGGTCGCAGGTGAGGCCCAGGTGGTGCTCCATCGCGATCTCGGCCGCGTTCTCCACCTGCCGCGGCGTACCGCCGAGCACGGCGCAGAGGGCGCCGGATGCCATGGCGCAGGCGGAACCGACCTCGGCCTGGCAGCCGCCCTCCGCCCCGGAGATGGAGGCGTTGGCTTTGACGAGCGAACCGATGGCGACGGCGGTGAGTAGATAGCGACGGATGCCCGCGGCATCCGCTCCGGGTACGAAGCGCAGGTAGTAGTGGCCGACCGCGGGGATGATGCCGGCCGCGCCGTTGGTGGGGGCGGTGACCACGCGGCCTCCGGCGGCGTTCTCCTCGTTGACGGCAAGGGCGAAGGCGTGCAACCACTCGGTCGAGGTGTCGCGTTCGCGCAGCGGCAACCGGTCATATTCCTCAAGCTGCATGCGTATCGCGGCGGCGCGGCGCTTGACGCGGAGGCCGCCAGGGAGGGTGCCAGTGGCCGCGAGCCCGGCCTCCACGCAGACGTGCATGGCGTCCCAGATAGCGTCAAGGCCGGCGTCGAGCGCCGCGGCCCCGTGGATCGCCTCCTCGTTGGCGCGGGCGATGTCGCAGATGGCGACGTCGTCGAGATCGCAGAGGGCGAGGAGTTCGGCGCTGGAGGAATACTGCCTCGGCTGCGGTGCGCACCGGCCGGGGCCGATCGGGTCGCCGTCGCGGCGGATGAAACCGCCGCCGATCGAGTACCAGGTCTCTTCCAGCAGGGGGAGGCCGTCGTGGCCCCAGGCCGTCAGCGTCAGCGCATTGGGGTGACCGGGCAACCGGGTGCGTGCCTCGAAGGCGACATCGTCCTTGCGGACCGGAATGGGATGGCTGCCGCCGAGCAGGAGCACGGCGTCGTCGGCCAGGCCGGACCAGGCAGAGCGTACGGCATCTGGGTCGCAGGTCTCGGGGCGCAGCCCGGCGAGGCCGGCCAGCACCGCGTCGGGTGTGCCGTGCCCGAGCCCGGTGGAGCCGAGCGAGCCGTACAGGGAGCAGCTGATCCGGGCCACCTCGGAGAGTCGACCACCGTCGCGGAGGTGGTCGGCGAAGGTGAGCGCCGCCCGCATCGGGCCGACCGTGTGGGAGCTGGAGGGGCCGATTCCAATGGAGAAGAGGTCGAGTGCCGACACATACGCAGTCATCGCACCATCGTAACCGTGACCCGGTGCCACGCCGGGGCACGGTCAGCGGATGGTCGTGCGCGCCGTGATCTGGCCGGTGTCGAACCCGAGGAGGTGCAGCCCGCCGTGGAACCGGGCGTGCTCGATCTTGATGCAACGGTCCATCACCACGGTGAGGCCCTTCGATTCACCGTATTCGGCGGCCTCCTGGTTCCAGATACCGAGTTGCACCCAGACGGTGGGGGCACCAATGGCGAGAACCTCGTCGATCACGGCGGGGATGTCGCCGGCCCGGCGGAAGACGTCGACGATGTCGGGCACCTCGGGCAGCGACGCGAGGTCGGGGTACGCCGTTTCGCCGAGGATGGTCTTCGCGTTCGGGTTGACGAAGTACACCCGGTAGTCGCTCGACTGCTGCAGGTAGGTGCCCACGAAATAGCTGGAGCGGGCCGGGTTCGGCGACGCGCCGACGATGGCGATCGACTTCGCCGCCCGCAGGATCTTCAACCGGGCCTTGGCGTCGGGGCCTTCCCAGGTGCGCTGGGATTTCAGCAGCTTCGCGAGCGGGGAACCGGTGGGAACCGAGCAGCTGAGCCCGTTGGCGAGGTGCACGGTGTCATGTGCGGTGGCAGCCGTGGCCGGGGTGGTGCCGGAGACGGTGTCGCTGTTCAGGTGATGCCCGCTCATTTGGCGCCCGCGATCCGGCCGAGGGCCTGGTCGAGATCGTAGATGATGTCCTCGACGTCTTCGATGCCCACGCTGATGCGCACGAGGCCGGGCAGGACGCCGGCGTCCACGAGCTGGGTCTCGTTCAACTGCGCGTGGGTGGTGGAGGCCGGGTGGATGACCAGGGTCTTGGCGTCTCCGATGTTGGCGAGGTGGCTGGCCAGGTCGACCGATTCGATGAAGCTGCGCCCGGCGTCGCGGCCGCCCGTGACCCCGAAGCTGAAAACCGAGCCGGGACCCTTCGGCAGGTATTTGAGGCCGCGCTGGTAGTGCGGATGGGCCGGCAGCCCGGCCCAGTTGACGAAGTCGATCCTCGGGTCCGCGTCGAGCCATTCGGCCACGACGCGTGCGTTGTCCACGTGCGCCTGCATGCGGAACGGCAGCGTCTCGACGCCCTGCGCGAGCAGGAACGCGGAGTGCGGGGAGAGGGCCGGCCCGATGTCGCGCAGCTGCTCGGCGCGCAGCCGGGTGAGGAAGGCGTACTCGCCGAAGTTGCCGGCCCACTCGAGGCCGCCGTAGCTGGGCACCGGCTCGCCGAAGAGCGGGAACTTGTCGCTGTGCCAGTCGAAGCGTCCGCTCTCGACGACGACTCCACCGAGCGTGGTACCGTGCCCGCCGAGGAATTTGGTGGCGGAGTGGATCACGATGTCGGCGCCCCACTCGATCGGCCGGGTCAGGTAGGGCGTGGCGATGGTCGAGTCGATCACCAGGGGGATCCCGGCCGCGTGGGCGACGGCGGCGAGCCCCTCGATATCGGCGACCTCGCCGGACGGGTTGGCCACCGTCTCGGCGAAGATCAACTTGGTCTTCTCGGTGATCGCGGCGGCGTAGTCGGCCGGATCCGCGCTCCGCACGAACGTCGTCTCGACCCCGAAACGGCGCAGGGTCACGTCGAGCTGGGTGATCGAGCCGCCGTAGAGGTTCGCGCTGGAGACGATGTGGTCGCCCGAGCCGGCGAGGCTGGCGAAGGTGATGTACTGCGCGGAGAGGCCGCTGGCGGTGGCGACGGCGCCGAGTCCGCCCTCGAGGCTGGCCACGCGTTCTTCGAATGCCGCCACGGTCGGGTTCGAGAGGCGGGAGTAGACGTTGCCGTACTTCTGTAGGGCGAACCGGGCCGCGGCATCCTTCGTGTCATCAAAGACGAATGCGCTGGTCTGGTAGATCGGCAGGGCCCGGGCGCCGGTGACGGCGTCGGGGATGTTGCCTGCGTGGATTGCCCGGGTCTTGAAACCGTACTCGCGATCTGCCATGGCCTTACGTTAGCGAGGATCGGCGGGCGTTCAGTCCGGGGGCGTAACAGTACGAAACGGATGTCGCCGTGGTTCGTCCTTGCTGCCCCTGCTTCGGGCTGTCGGGCAGGATGGGGGCATGGAAGAGAGCGTGGAGACGGTCGTCATCGGCGGCGGGGCGATGGGGTCGGCGACGGCCTGGCAGCTGGCGCGGCGGGGCCGACCGGTCACCGTGCTGGAGCGGTTCGAACCCGGGCACGTCAACGGCGCTTCGCATGGCGCCTCCCGCAATTTCAACACCGCCTACGCGGAACCGACCTACGTGTCAAGGCTCGCCGAGGCGCTGCCGCTGTGGCGCGAGCTGGAAGCCGAGACGCAGAGCCGCCTGCTCAGCCAGGTCGGCGTCGTCAACCACGGGGCGAATCCGTCGTTCGACCGGGTGGCGGCCGCGTTGTCCCGGGTAGGCCTGGGCGCCGAGTTCCTCGCGCCGGAGGCCGCGGCCGAACGCTGGCCGGGCATCCGCTTCGATGGCCGGGTGCTGTTCGCCCCCGACGCGGGTCGGGTGAACGCGGATGCCGCGGTCGCCGCCCTGCAGGCCGCCGCGGTCGTCGCCGGCGCCGACGTGCGGCACGGGGTGCGCGTGTTGCGGCTCGAGGTGCAGGGCGAGGACCGGGTACGCGTGACCCACGAGTTCGGCACGGTGCTTGCCCGCCGCGTCGTCGTCACGGTCGGCGCGTGGACCGGCGGCCTGCTGGCCGGGGTGGTGCCGTTGCCGCGCCTCACCGTGACGCAGGAGCAGCCGGCGCACTTCGCCCTGCGCGACGGCTCCCCGGCCGCCGCCGCGCGCGCCGAGACCGAGTGGCCCGGCTTCAACCACTCACCGGCCTGGTCCGACCCGCGCTACGGCTACTGGTACTCGCCGGTCTACGGCATGTACACGCCCGGCCAGGGGATCAAGGCGGGCTGGCACGGCGTGGGGCCCGGCACCGATCCGGATGCGCGCAGCTTCCGACCCGAGCCCGTTCAACTGGCCGGCCTGGCGCGTTATGTGCGGGAGTGGCTGCCCGGCGCCGACCCCGGGGCGCTCGAACCGGTCAGCTGCACCTACACGACGACAGTCGACGAAGACTTCGTGCTGGACCGGGTGGGCCCGGTGATCGTGGGTGCCGGCTTCAGCGGCCACGGCTTCAAGTTCACGCCGGTGGTGGGGCGAATCCTCGCGGACCTGGCAACGGATGCCGCCGCCGCGTCGCCGCTCTTCGCCCTGAACCGGGCGCCGAACGCCGATGCCGGCGGCTGGCTCGCACGCCGCTGAGCTGAGCGGCCGGTCCGACGTTGAACCAATTCGACGGAGATTTTAAGCACAGAGCCCGATTCCGGGCTGTTTTGCGCCATTTCCCGGAAAATCTCCGTCGAATTCGTTCGGGTCGAAGCGGCTAGGGCCGGCTATGCGCGGCTTGGCGCGGCCTGGACCGGGCGGTAGCCGCTCAGGGCAGCTGCACGGCCAGGAAGGCGAGTCCGGCGATCAGCGTCCACGAGGTCAGACCCACGCCGAGGGCCTTGCCCCCGGTGCGCCGGAGGGACCGGAGGTTCACCGCAGCGCCGAGCCCGAAGAGCGCGATCGCGAGCAGGGAGGTCTGCACGGTGTCCGCGCCGACCAGCACGGCTCCCGGCAGCGGCACGAACGTGCGCACGAGCACGGCGACCAGGAACCCGACGACAAACAGCGGCATGATCGGCGGACGGAACGCGGGGGCATCCGTCACCGAGGCGACACGCGTCTCGCGGCGACGTTCGCCGACTGCGGCGACGGCGACGAGGGGTGCGAGCAGCAGCACCCGGGTGAGCTTCACGACCACGGCCACGGCGAGCGCAGCCGGCCCGGCGACCTGCGCGGTCGCGACCACCTGGCCGACGTCGTGCACGCCCGCGCCGACCCAGTGCCCGAACTGCAGTTCGGTCAGGCCAAGCGGATGCCACAGCGCAGGCAGCACCGCGATGGCCAGCGTTCCGCAGAGGGTGACCAAGGCGATCGGGGTGGCGGTGTCGGCATCCTTCGCCTTGACCACCCCGCTCATCGCGCCGATCGCTGAAGCCCCGCAGATCGAGAAGCCGGTGGCGATCAGGATCGGCTGGCGCCCGGGCAGGCGAACCGCGCGGCCGAGCCAGTACGTGCCGACGAAGGTGATCAGCACGATCAGCACGGTGGTCAGGATCGTAACCCAGCCGAGGCCCAGGATGTCCACCAGGCTCAACTTCAGGCCGAGCAGCACGATGCCGATGCGCATGAACCGGCTCGCCGCGAGCTTCAGGCCCGGGGCCAGGATCCCGGTCACCGCCCGGCGGGCGGGCGGAAGATTGCCGGCGACGATTCCGAAGACCACCGCGAGGGTGAGCAGTGGAAGTGCGGGAAAGAGAGCGTGCACCGTTGCGGCGAGAAGCGCGGCGGCGGCCGCGACGAGCACCCCGGGCAGCCACATTCGGGCAAGTTTACGCGCGGATGTCCCGCCGCGCGTCGCCGAACCGTCGCCGAACCGACGAAAAAGGGGGGCGGACCCTTCCGCACCCCCCGCCGTGCCTGTCGGTTCGGTTCTATCGGTGGTGGAACCGGGCGACCATCGGGCAGTCGAACGGGTCGCGGGCGCCGAGTCCGACCTTGTTCAAGTAGGCGATGACGATGCCGTACGACTCGAAGAGCGACGTCTCCGTGTAAAGGATGTTGTGCGACTTGCAGTACTCCTTGGTGATCTCCTGCGCCTTGCGCAGGTGCGGCCGGGCCATGTTCGGGAACAGGTGGTGCTCGACCTGGTAGTTCAGACCGCCCATGAACGTGTCCATGAACGTGCCGCCGCGGATGTTGCGGGAGGTCAGCACCTGGCGGCGCAGGAAGTCCACCTTGCTCTCGTGGGGAAGCTGCGGCATGCCCTTGTGGTTCGGCGCGAAGGACGCGCCCATGTAGACGCCGAAGACGGCCAGCTGCACGCCGATGAACGCGAACGCCATGCCGAGGGGCAGGAAGTAGAAGATCACGGCGACGTAGAGAACGATGCGGGTGGACAGCATGCTGATCTCAAGCCAGCGCTTGTCGACCTTCTTCTTGCCGAAGACGGTCTTGAAGCCCTGCACGTGCAGGTTGAATCCTTCGGCCATCAGCAGTGGGAAGAAGAGGTAACCCTGCTTGCGGGTGACGAACGAGCCGATCCAGCTGACCTTCGCGGCGTCTTCCTCGCGGAACACGATGAAGTCGGGGGCGATGTCGGGGTCCTTGCCGATGACGTTCGGGTTGGCGTGGTGACGGCTGTGCTTGTTCATCCACCAGGCGTAGCTGATGCCGACGAACAGGTTGGCGAGGATGCGCCCGGCGCGGTCATTCGCGCGGCCACCCTCGAACACCTGACGGTGCGACGCCTCATGGGCGAGAAACGCGTACTGGGTGAGGATGATTCCGAGCACGCCGGCGACGATGAGCTGGTACCAGCTATCGCCGAGCAGCACGAAGGCGGTCCCGGTTCCCAGGGTGGCGAGGACGAGCATGGAGAAGACGAACCAGTAGAAACCGGTGGCACGTTTCAGCAGGCCAAGGTTGCGCACGGTGTGCAGCAGCGATGAATACTCGGTGGTGGGGTTTTTCGAATCGCCACCCGGGCGGGTCTTGACAATACGCACCGTGGGTGCGGCAACAGCTTCCGACATGAGGCCTTTGGTTTGTATTCGGACTTCTCAGCCGGTGATAGAGCAAACACTCGTGAAACAGATACTTGTATCCTATGGGCCGCACCCCGTCGGGAAGGGAGTTTTCACACCGCTTTCCCAGTCGCTATATGCCCACAGAGGCATATGAGTGGCATTCAGTTTCCCGGAAGTGCACGTGAATGTCAGCGCCAGCTGGGCAGCCAAATGTGCAGCTGCCAGAACGGGAACGGGGTTTGGATGCCGGTCCAGAGCGGGTAGAAATACGCGCTGATGAGCGCGGCCGCCACCAGGAAGCCGACCACGACCCAGCGTGCCCTGGGGAGGAGGAGACCGAGCACGAAAGTGAGGCCGAGGAGCAGGTACGGCTCGAACGCGATCGTGTAGAACTGGAACACCGTGCGGTTCAGATACATCAGCCACGGCAGGTAGCCGGCGACCAGCCCCATCAGGATCAAACCGACCTGCCACTCGCGGTAGCGCGCCAGCCGGTACCCGAGGTAGAAGAGCGCCGCCGTGGCCGCCCACCAGATCAGCGGGTTCGCGATGCCGGAGATCGCCTCGGAGCAGGTGGTGACGTCGCATCCGTTCTCGCCCAGCGACGACCCGCGGTAGTACATGCTGGTCGGGCGGGTCATGAACAACCAGGTCAGCGGGTTCGCCTGGTACGGATGCGGCGTGGACAGCCCCACGTGATAGGTGTATGCCGCCACCTGGTAGTGCCAGAAGCTCTGCACGGTGTCGGGCACCCAGGCCAGGGTGCCCGTCCAAGCTGCCCCGGGCGTGGTCGCCCAGTCGCGGTAGTAGCCTCCCTGGGTGACGAACCAGCCGGTCCAGGAGACCAGGTAGGTGGCGACGGAGACCGGAACGATCAACAGGAATGTCGCCGGCGCCTGCTTGAGCACGGCGGCGCTCAGCCAGAACGGGAGCCCGGCACGCCGCCGGGCGAGGGCGTCGACGACGACCAGGTAGACGCCGAAGGCAGCCAGGAAGTAGATGCCCGACCACTTGACGCTGCAGGCGAGTCCGAAGGCGAGGCCGGCCGCGAGCAGCCAGGGCCGCCACCACAGGGTCGGCCCCCACCCCGGGTCCCGCCCGGCGTCTCGCGCCTGCGTGAGGCGGAGGGTCAGCCGGTTGGCGTGCCAGTCCCGGTCGAGCAGCACGGCGCCGAATCCGAGGAGCGTGAAGAACATCACGGAGTTGTCCAGCAGGGCCACGCGCGACATCACGATGGCGTTGCCGTCGATGGCGAAGAGGAACCCGGCGATCACGGCCAGCACGGTCGACCGGAACAGCCTCTGGGCGATCAGCATCACCAGCACGACCGCGAGTACGCCGATCAGGGCGGTGGCGATCCGCCAGCTCCAGCTGTGTTCGGTTCCGCCGAACGCCATGCCCAGGGCGATCAGCCATTTTCCGAGCGGTGGATGCACCACGAACGACGGGTCGGACAGGAAGACGTCGGTCTGCCCGGCGGCGAAGAGGGCATCCGCTCCCTCGGGCCAGGTCGACTCGTAGCCAAGGTTGAAAAGGGTCCAGGCGTCCTTGACGTAGAAGGTCTCGTCGAACACCAGCGAATGCGGCGCACCCAGGTTCCAGAGTCGCAGCACGGCCGCGAGCAGGGTCACCGCCAGCGGTCCGGCCCAGCGGAAAACGCGGCTTGTCAGGAACACGTGACCATCGTAGTGAGCCGGGGCTGCGAGACTGGGACCATGATCCTCCTGGCAGCCACCCCGATCGGAAACCTGGGCGACGCGTCGGCGCGTCTGATCGAGGCGCTCGGCACGATGACGGTCATCGCAGCCGAGGACACCCGGGTGACCGTGCACCTTCTGAAGGCGCTGGGCATCGAGAACCGCCCGCGGCTGATCAGCCTGCACGACCACAACGAGCGCGGCAAGGCGGCCGAGCTCGTCGAACTCGCCCGCGACACCGACATCCTGGTGCTCAGCGACGCGGGGATGCCGACGGTGTCCGACCCCGGTTTCCACCTGGTGGACGCCGCGGTGGCGGCCGGCGTCGTTGTGTCCGTGCTGCCAGGGCCGTCGGCCGTTCTTGCCGCGCTGGCCGTGTCCGGGCTGCCGACGGACCGGTTCACCTTCGAGGGCTTCCTCCCGCGCAAGCACGGAGACCGGGTCTCGGCCCTGCGGGAGGTGTCTTCGGAACGGCGCACCATGGTCTTCTTCGAATCGCCCAACCGGCTGGCGGCCTCCCTGACCGATCTGGCCGCTGTGCTCGGCGCCGAGCGCCGCGTCGTGGTCTGCCGCGAGCTGACCAAGTTCTATGAAGAAGTGAAGCGGGGCACGGCCACCGAGCTGGCCGAGTGGGCCGCCGCCGGGGTCAAGGGCGAGATTGCCATCGTGGTCGCCGGGGCCGAGGCGCGCGTACTGGACCTGGAGACCGGGGTGGCCGAGGTGCTCGCACTGGTGGAGTCGGGCATCCGTCTCAAGGATGCCGCCGCCGATGTGTCCGCCGCCTCCGGGCTCGGCAAGCGCGCCCTCTACGAGGCGGCGCTGGAGCAGAAGACGGGCAGGCCCGCCGCGGTCCGCACGGACTTCCAGGCCCTTCCGCTGCCCTGACGTTCCCGCTCGCTCCCAACCAATTCGACGGAGATTGTGCTCTCAGAGCCGTTATTCGGGCCAAATCGGGTCGTTCCACCCAAAATCTCCGTCGAATTCGTCAGGCCCGACTGCGCCCACCGCCGTGTCGAGCGCCGAGAACGGTAACGCGGCCAGGGGCATCCGCCGCTCCTAATAGACTGAGAGCATGTCCGACGGCTCATCTTTTTACATCACCACGCCCATTTTCTATGTGAATGATGTCCCCCACATCGGGCACGCCTATACCGAGGTGGCCGCCGACGTGCTCGCACGCTGGCACCGGCAGTCCGGCGAGGATGCCTGGCTACTGACCGGTACGGACGAGCACGGGCAGAAGATCCTGCGTACCGCGACCGCCAACGGTGTGACTCCGAAGGAGTGGGCCGACCGCCTGGTCGAGACCGCGTGGAAGCCGCTGCTTGCGACGGTCGACATTCGGAACGATGACTTCATCCGCACCACCGATGTGCGCCACGAGGTGAACGCGCAGAAATTCCTGCAGCACCTCTACGACGCCGGACACATCTACACCGGCGAGTACGAGGGCTTCTACTGCGTCGGCTGCGAGGAGTACAAGCAGCCCAGCGACCTCATCGAGGGGGTCGGCGAGTACGTCGGGCAGCAGGTCTGCGCCATCCACTCCATCCCCTGCGAGCTGCTGCACGAGAAGAACTACTTCTTCCGGATGAGCACGTTCGGCGACCAGCTTCTCGCCCTGTATGAGGAGAACCCGAACTTCGTACAGCCCGAATCTGCGCGCAACGAGGTCATCTCCTTCGTCAAGCAGGGCCTGAGCGACCTGTCGATCTCCCGATCCAGCTTCGACTGGGGCATCAAGGTGCCGTGGGACGACAGCCACGTGGTCTATGTCTGGTTCGACGCCTTGCTCAACTACATCACCGCCGCCGGCTACGGTCACGACGACGAGAAGTTCAGCCGCCTCTGGCCGGCGACGCATGTCGTGGGCAAGGACATCCTGCGCTTCCACGCCGTGATCTGGCCGGCCATGCTGCTCGCCGCGGGCATCGAGGTGCCCCGCCAGGTCTTCGGCCACGGCTGGCTGCTGGTGGGCGGCGAGAAGATGAGCAAGTCCAAGCTCACCGGTATCGCCCCGAGCCAGATCACCGACACGTTCGGTTCCGACGCCTTCCGCTACTACTTCATGCGCGCGATCAGCTTCGGCCAGGACGGCTCCTTCTCCTGGGAAGACCTGTCCGCCCGATACCAGTCCGAGCTGGCCAACGGCTTCGGCAACCTCGCCTCCCGCGTGATCGCCATGGTCGTGCGCTATTGCGACGGCGAGATCCCCGTCGTCGGCGAGTTCAGCGATGCCGACGAGCTCATTCGCGGCACCGAGAAGCGGGTCACGGATGCCGCCACGCTGGCCATCGGCCACCTCGCCATCCACGAGGCCATCGCCGCGATCTGGGAGCTGGTCGACGACCTCAACGGCTACATCACCGCGCAAGAGCCCTGGGCCCTGGCCAAGGACCCGGCCAACCGGGCCCGCCTCGAGGCCGTGCTCGCCACCGCAATGCGTGGACTGGGCACGCTCGCCGTGCTGCTCTCGCCGGTCGTGCCGCAGGCCACCGCGAAGCTCTGGACCGCTCTCGGCGGCTCCGGCCTGGTCAGCGACCAGCGCATCGACCGTGCCTGGGAGTGGACCGGCGGCCCGCGGGTCTCGCCGCTCGAAGCGCTGTTCCCGCGCATCGAGGCCACGGTTGGCTAACGAGCCCGAGTCCGAGGCCGGCCCCGTGCGCCAGCGCGACAAGGGCGCCGGCCGGGACCTGAGCTACCCGCCGCTGCCCGACCCGCTCGGCGTGCCGGTCTACGACAACCACACCCACCTGGAAATCGGCGACGGCGACCAGTCGCTCACCGTGGCCGAGCAACTCGACCGCGCCTCCAGCGTCGGCGTGCGCGGCGTCATCCAGGTCGGCGGCGACCTGGAGACCTCGCGCTGGTCGGCTGCGATGGCCGCCCGGGAGCCGCGCATGCTCGCGGCCGTCGCCATCCACCCCAACGAGGCCCCCGTCTACGACGCCGCCGGCACCCTCGACGACGCCCTGGCCGAGATCGCCGAACTGGCCACCCGCCCGCGTGTGGTCGCCATCGGGGAGACCGGCCTGGACTTCTTCCGGACCGGCCCCGACGGGCACGCCAGCCAGCTCCGCTCCTTCGAGGCGCACATCGAGATCGCCAAGCGCAACGGCCTCGCGTTGCAGATCCACGACCGCGACGCCCACTCCGCCGTGATCGAGACGCTGTTGCGGGTCGGCGCGCCCGAGCGCACCGTCTTCCACTGCTTTTCCGGCGACGCCGAGATGGCCCGCATCCTTGCCGACAACGGTTGGTACCTCTCCTTCGCCGGAACCGTGACCTTCAAGAACGCCCAAAACCTGCGCGAGGCCCTGGCCGCGGTGCCGCGCGCTCTGCTTCTGGTCGAAACGGATGCCCCGTTCCTCACCCCCGCACCCTTCCGCGGCCGCCCGAACGCGCCGTATTTGCTGCCGCACACCCTGCGCGCGATGGCCGACCACCTCGAAACGGATGTCAGCATTCTCGCCACCCAGATCTCGTCCAATACCGAGCTCGTCTACGGACGGTGGGATACCGAACCGGTGACCGTCGCCGAGACCACCGAGCCCGGAACCCGCCCGTTCGGAGGCCTCGCATGACCCCGCCCCGCCACGGCTACGACCCCGGAGACGAACCCGAGATCGGCATCCGCGCCACCGGCGACGCCGAGACCGCCGGCCGGCACGCCGCACCGGTTGCTTCCGAAACGGATGCCGGGCCCACGAACTCCGCTGCCGAACCGGATGCGGACGCATCCGACTCCGCTGCCGAACCGGACGCGGACGCACCCGACTCCGTTGCCGAACCGGAGGCCGGTACTCCCGCCGCGCCTGCCGTCCGCTCCCTTCTCGGCCCCGCCGAGATCCGCGACCTGGCCGAGATGCTGGGCGTCAACCCCACTAAGAAGCTCGGCCAGAACTTCGTCATCGACGGCAACACCGTGCGCCGCATCGTCAAGGTCGCGACCGTCTCGCCCGGCGACACCGTGCTCGAGGTCGGCCCCGGGCTGGGGTCCCTCACGCTGGGGCTGCTCGAGATCGGTGCGAGCGTCGTGGCCGTGGAGATCGACGACCGGCTCGCCGAGCAGCTGCCACTGACGGTCGAGCTCATGCACCCGGGGGCACCGCTCACGGTCATCCGTGACGACGCGCTCAAGATCACCGAACTGCCCGGCGACCCGAGCCGCCTCGTGGCGAACCTGCCCTACAACGTGTCGGTGCCGGTGCTGCTCTACCTGCTGGAGAACTTCGCCTCGATCCGGGCCGGAGTGGTCATGGTGCAGGCCGAAGTGGGGGAGCGCCTCGCGGCGCCGTCCGGCAGTAAGGTCTACGGCAGCCCGAGTGTGAAGGCCGCCTGGTACGGGGCGTTCCGCACCGCCGGCAAGGTCAGCCGGCAGGTGTTTTGGCCGGTCCCCGGCGTCGATTCGATCCTGATCGCCTTCGAACGACGAGCGGAGCCGCTCGAATCCGAGGACCTGCGCCGCGCCACCTTCGCCCTCGTCGACGCCGCCTTCCAGCAGCGCCGCAAGATGCTGCGCCAGTCGCTGTCGTCCGTCCTCGGCAACTCCACGAACGCCACCGAGGTCATGACGCGCGCCGGAATCGACCCCACCGAACGCGGCGAGCAGCTCACCGTCGAGGACTTTCTCCTGATTGCCCGGGCCCAGCTGAACGTCACGTGAACGATCCCACGCCGGGGTCGCCCGGGCCGCGCCGCCGGGCAGTCGCTCGGGTGAGGCTGGGCTAGGTTAGTCACATGACCAACGTGGCCTCTTCCCCCGTGGTGCATGCGCGGGCGCCTGGCAAGATCAACGTCTTCCTCAAGGTCGGTGCGGTCCTCGAAGACGGATACCACGAGGTAGCCACCGCCTACCAGGCCGTGTCGCTGTTCGAAGACGTGCGCGCCTGGCCGGCCGACGACTTCTCGGTCGAGTTCACCGGGCCCATCGACGCCTCCGGCCTCGCCGTCGATGGTAGCAACCTCGCTATCAAGGCCGCGCGGGCACTGGCCCGCAAGGCCGGCTATCGCGGCGGAGTGCGCCTCTCGATCGAGAAGAACGTGCCCATCGCGGGCGGTATGGGCGGCGGGTCGGCGGATGCCGCGGCCACCCTCCTCGCCTGCGACACCCTCTGGGGAACCGACGCCACCCGCGACGACCTGATCGAGATCGCCGCGACCCTCGGTGCCGACGTGCCGTTCGCTTTCACCGGCGGCACCGCCATCGGCACCGGCCGCGGCGATCAGCTCAGCCCCGCGCTGGCCAAGGGCCAGTTCCATTGGGTGCTTGCCCTCGCCGACTTCGGCCTCTCGACCCCGGGCGTCTACAACGAGCTCGACCGGCACCGCGAGCGCCACGCCCAGGACATCTTTCCGGCTCAGATCCAGCCCACCGTCGACGCCAACGTGCTGCAGGCGCTGCGGGCCGGCGACCCGCGGATGCTGGCCGAGGCCCTGCACAACGACCTGCAGGCCCCCGCGCTGCACCTGGCCCCCGGGCTGGGCACGGTGCTCGAGCTGGGCGAGGCGAACGGCGCGTTGGCCGGCCTGCTGTCCGGCTCCGGCCCGACCGTGGCCTTCCTGGTCGCGGATGCCGACAGCGCCCTCGAACTGCAGGTCGCCCTGAGCGCGTCCCGCCTCCGCGTGGTGCGCGCCACCGGGCCTGTGCACGGGGCCCGAATCATCCACGACTAGCTCCCCTTTTTTGCCGCAACTGTGGCCGAATCGGACGACTGTTGCCGGTGTGCTGGCAACAGATGTCCGATTCGGCAACAGTCGGGCCATCGGGGGCGGAACCGGTGCGCGCGGGGCTGTCAGCCGCGCCCGGTAAAGTGGTTCGCTATGGCACATTTGCTCGGGGCCGAGTCCCTGCACCTTGAATTCCCCACCCGCGTCATCTTCGACAGCGTCACCGCCGGTCTCAACGAAGGCGACCGGATCGGCGTCGTCGGCCGCAACGGCGACGGCAAGTCCACCCTCATGCGCCTGCTCGCCGGCCGGATGGAACCCGACTCGGGCCGCGTCACGCGCCGGCGCGGCGTCACCATCGGCATGCTCGACCAGGCTGATGACCTGGCCTCCGGCCAGACCGTGGGCCACACCATCGTGGGCGGTATCGACGAGCACGTCTGGGCGGGCGACGCTAAGGTACGCGACGTGATCGCCGGGCTCGTGCGGGACATCCCCTGGGATGCCCTCGTCGACGACCTCTCCGGTGGCCAGCGCCGCCGGGTGGCCCTCGCCGCCGTGCTGATCGGCGACCATGATGTCATCTTCCTCGACGAGCCCACCAACCACCTCGACGTGGAGGGCATCTCCTGGCTGGCCGGCCACCTGCGGACGCGCTGGGCCACGAACTCCGGCGGCCTGGTGGTCGTCACTCACGACCGGTGGTTCCTCGACGAGGTCTGCAACATGACCTGGGAGGTGCACGACCGCCTGATCGAACCCTTCGAGGGAGGCTACGCCGCCTACATCCTGCAGCGCGTCGAACGCGACCGGATGAGCAGCGTGATGGAGGGCAAGCGCCAGAACCTGATGAAGAAGGAACTGGCCTGGCTGCGGCGCGGTGCCCCCGCCCGCACCGCGAAGCCCAAGTTCCGCATCGACGCCGCCAACGAGCTGATCGAGAACGAGCCGCCGCCCCGCGACACCGTGTCAATGCAGTCGATGGCCATGCAGCGACTCGGCAAAGATGTCGTCGACCTGATCGACATCGGCGTGAAGTTCGGCGAGAAGACGGTGCTGAACGACATCACCTGGCGCATCGCACCGGGCGAGCGCACCGGCATCATGGGCGTCAACGGCGCCGGCAAGAGCACGCTGCTGAACCTGGTGGCCGGCACGCTGATGCCCACCACGGGCACGGTCAAACGTGGCAAAACCATCAAGGTCGCCGTGCTCACCCAGCAGCTGTTCGAGCTCGACGGCATCCAGAACGACCGCGTCAGCGAGGTTATCGGCCGCCAAAAGACGTCGTACATGGCCGGCGGCAAGGAAATCACGCCCGGCCAGATGCTCGAGCGCATGGGCTTCATGAGCGCCCAGCTGACCACGCAGGTCAAGGACCTCTCCGGTGGCCAGAAGCGGCGCCTGCAGCTGCTCCTGATCGTGCTCGACGAGCCGAACGTGCTGATCCTCGACGAGCCCACCAACGACCTGGACACGGACATGCTCGCGGCCATGGAAGATCTGCTCGACTCCTTCCCCGGCACCCTGCTCGTCGTCTCGCACGACCGGTACCTGATCGAGCGCGTCACCGACAACCAGTACGCGGTCACCGAGGGGGGCTTCCGCCACCTGCCCGGCGGCGTCGACCAGTACCTCGAGATGCGTAAGAGGCAGACCAGCGGCAACGACAAGCCCGCCGAGGCGAACGCGTCGAACACCTCCGGCGGGAAGGCGGTGCGCAAGCTCGCCATCGGCGGCGCCGACCTCCGCAACGCGCAGAAGGAACTCGCCTCCATCGACCGCAAGGTCGCCAAGCAGAACGCGCGGATCGCTGCCCTGCACGAGAGCCTCGCCGTGCACGACCAGTCCGACTTCGACGGCCTCGGTGCGCTCAGCTCCGAACTGCAGACGCTCGAGTCCGCCATCGCCGGCTTCGAGACCCGCTGGATCGAACTGTCTGAGCTGATCGAGGGCTAATGTCGCAGATACTGTGACCGCGTGTGACGGAGCAGCGCACGCGGCGCAGCATCTGCCGATAGCCTGGGAACGTGCCTCGCGATGCAGCGGCACAGACTCCCACCCCTTCTCGACCCGTGGTTCTTCTGTGCCCGAAAAACGCGCCGGCATCCGCCGCCGACCAGACGGCACCACAGCTGACAAAGGGAACCCCATCGTGAAGAAGAAACTGCTCGCCGCCCTCGCGGTCGTACCGCTCGCAGCCCTGCTCGCCGGTTGCTCTGGCGCGGCCGCCGACGAGACCGTTAAGATCGGCGTCGTCGGTGCCAGCGACCCCTACTGGGCCGTCTACGAGGAGGCCGCGGCGGATGCCGGCATCACGGTCGACATCGTCGACTTCGCCGAATTCGGGCAGCCGAACCCGGCCCTCTCCGCGGGCGAACTCGACCTGAACCAGTTCCAGCACATCGTCTACCTCGCCGAATACAACGTGGCCAGCAAGGACGACCTGACGCCGGTCGGCGCCACCGCGATCTACCCGCTCGCCCTGTACTCCACCCAGTACGACGACGTCAGTGAGATCAAGAAGGGCGACACCGTCGCGGTGCCGAACGACGCGAGCAACCTGGCCCGCGCGCTGCTCGTGCTGCAGTCCGCGAAGCTGATTACGCTAAGCGACGGCGGCAGCATCTACTCGACCCTCGACGACATCGACACCCAGAAGTCCAAGGTCACCGTGACCGCGCTCGAGGCGTCGCTCACCGCCACATCCCTTCCTGACGTCGCCGCTGCGATCATCAACAACGACTTCGTCGAGAAGGCCGGCCTAAAGGTCGAGGACGCCCTCGCCCAGGACGACCCCACCGACCCCAACGCGTTGCCGTACGTGAACGTTTTCGCGGCCCGCGCCGAGGACAAGGACAACCCCACGTACCAGAAGCTGGTCGAGATCTACCAGACAACGAAGGCCGTTCAGGACGGCGTGCTCGACGTGTCCGCCGGGTCCGCCGTGATGGTGCAGACTCCGGTCGCCGACCTCGAGTCGTCCCTTGCCACGGTCGAGAAGGACACCAAAGCACTGAAGTAGCGCCGCCCGACCTGCGCCGTTCCGGTCGAGAGTGCCCGTTCCGCGGGTCACTCTCGACCGGACCGGCACAGTCATAGCCGGGCACCACGGCGCCGCGGCACCACGCCAGTAAGTCAGTAAGTCAGTAAGGATGTTCCATGTCTGCCCCCAGCCCCGTTGTCGAACTGCGTGACGTGAGCAAGGTGTACCCGCCTACGACCAAGGGCGGGGACGAGGTCGTCGCCATCGACAAGGTCAGCCTCACCATCGACGCCGGCGACGTCTACGGCATCATCGGCTACTCGGGGGCCGGCAAGAGCACCCTGGTGCGGCTCGTGAACGCCCTCGAACGGTCGACGTCGGGCGAGATCCTGATCAATGGCACCGACATCGCCCGCCTGCCCGAGCGCGAGCTGCGCCCGGTTCGGCTGGGCATCGGCATGATCTTCCAGCAATTCAACCTGCTCGGGTCCCGCACCGTCGCGGCGAACGTCGCCTACCCGCTCGAGGTGGCCGGCCAGTCGAAGGAAACGCGTCGGGCCCGGGTCGCCGAGATGCTCGACTTCGTCGGGCTCGGCGACAAGGCTCGTTCCTATCCCGACCAGCTCTCCGGCGGCCAGAAGCAGCGCGTGGGCATCGCGCGCGCCCTGGCCAGCCAGCCAGGGATCCTGCTCGCCGACGAGGCCACCAGCGCGCTCGACCCGGAGACGACCTCCGAGGTGCTCGACCTGCTCGCTCGCGTCAACAAGGAATTCGGGGTCACCATCATCGTGATCACGCACGAAATGGACGTCATCCAGACCCTGGCGACCAAGGTCGCCGTGATGGACCAGGGCCGGGTGATCGAGCGCGGCGACGTGTTCGACGTGTTCTCGAACCCGCAGCAGGCGGCTTCCGCCCGGTTCGTCTCGACCGTGGTCAAGGGCCTCCCTTCTGCGTCGGAACTCGCGGTGCTGCGGCGGCGGCATCCGGGCCGCCTCGTCACGCTGGCGTTCCGCGACACCAGTGTCGACCAGGCCCGGGTGTTCGGCGAGTTCGCCGCCGCCGGCGTCACCTTCGAGGTGGTCTACGGCGGCATCAACGAGATCCAGGGCCGATCCTTCGGGCACCTGACTCTCGCCCTGGCCACGCCGGGGACGACGGATGCCGCGGCCGACGCGGTCATCGACGCCGCCCTCCACCGGGTGCGAACCCTGACGACCGTGACGGAGGTGCGCTGAGATGGACAGCCTGATCGACCTGTTGCCCGAACTCTGGATCGCCGCGGGGGAGACCCTCTACATCGTCGGCCTCACCCTCTTTTTCGGCGGGATCGGCGGCCTGCTGGTCGGCCTCGGCCTGTATCTGACCCGGGCCGGCAGCATCCTCGAGAACCGCGGGGTCTTCGTGGTGCTCAACCTGCTGGTGAACATCGTCCGGCCGATCCCGTTCATCATCTTCCTGGCCGCCGCCCAGCCGCTGGCGCGGGTCGTGGTGGGAACCGGCATCGGAAACGCGGCGATCATCTTCACGATCTCGCTCGCGGCATCCTTCGCCATGGGACGGATCGTGGAGCAGAACTTGCTCACCGTGACGCCGGGCGTGATCGAGGCGGCCCGCAGCGTGGGGGCCGGGCCGATCCGGATCATCTTCACCGTGCTGCTGCCCGAGGCGCTCGGCCCGCTCATCCTCGGCTACACCTTCATCTTCGTGGCGCTCGTGGACATGTCGGCGGTCGCCGGCTACGTCGGCGGCGGCGGCCTCGGAAACTTCGCGCTGCTCTACGGTTACCGACAGTTCAACCCGGTCGTGACCTGGGCCGCCGTGCTCCTGATCATCGTGCTGGTGCAGCTGGTTCAGTTCCTCGGAAACTGGCTGGCCCGGAAGGCCTTCCGCCGCTAGGCCCCCTGAGTGCGGGGTATCTTTCGCGACTTGTTACAGGCGCCGTCATCGCTCGTTTACCTGCGGTTCAGGTGATTTTCCGGGGCCGGACATGCGTGGGCTGGACAGTGCTCGCGGGGTCGGCCCACCCGAGCCGCGTTCACGTCACCGTGCCCCGTCACTGCCTCATCCTTGCCCTGGGAGTCACCGTGTCGTCGAGCCCGAGTATCGTCTTTTCCGCTTTCAGATCTACCGCCGACCCCCGATTGCACGGCTGGGTGGCCTTCCGGGAAAGCGTTCAGAACCTTCCCGCCCCCGTCCGGGCGGTAGAGGTGCGCGACGGGCACCGCGCCGGCCCTGCGCTCACGGGACTGCCGGGGCACTCCGGAATCTGGCGACTGCTCGCCTCGAACAGTCGCGAGCTCGGCCGCAGCTCCTCCGTCTACGGAACGTTCTCCACTGCGCGGGCCCACGTTCTCGAACTCAAGGGCCAGTGCGACTCGATGGTCACCACGGTTGTCACGGGTCCCCGAGCAGGCACGCACGGCTGGGTGATCAGCGTCGGGGGTGTTGTCGTGATGACTGCAGGTCGCTGGTACGGCGCGGCGTCGGCCAGTCGCGAGGCCTCGGCTGGGACCATCGAGGCTTTCCACACTGCGATCGTCGCCGCGGATGCCCGTCACGCGACGGAGTCCGGGCAGCGCGGCAACCGGGTGCTCTCCGACGAGGAACGGGCCCTGGCTTGGTGACCGTAGTCACGCCCCGCGGGATGCCCATACTGGCCACGGTTGCCGGCCTCGCCGTGCTGGGGTGGTTGATCTTCGGTTGGCTGGTACCCGGTTTCCGGCCACCAGAGGGCGAGCGGGCCGGTGTCGCGCCGTCCGCGGCGGTGGTCATCACTCTCGAGCCGCCGGGCGCTGCCGCATCGCTGCCGGCCGGCGAACCGGCATCCGTTGCCGTCGCGGTGAAGCCCCCGCCGCCGCTCGTCGGCAATGCGACGCTCGCCGACCCGGCCTGGGCCGCCCGCGCCGCCCAGACGTCCGATATACCGGTGCGTGCCCTGCTCGGCTATGCGGGGGCGTCCCTGGCTCTAGCGGCCGAGCAGCCGAACTGCCGCCTCGGCTGGACTACCCTGGCAGCCCTCGGCAACATCGAATCCGGGCACGGCACCCACAACGGTTCGGGGCTCGGAGCCGATGGCGCCGCCCGCCCGGGCATTTTCGGCCCCGCACTCGACGGCAATGCCTTCGACGCGATGGGCGACACCGACCGTGGGGCCTGGGACGGCAGCACCGAAGGGGACCGTGCGGTCGGGCCACTGCAGTTCATCCCCGCAACCTGGCAGCGGTGGGGTGCCGATGGCAACGGCGACGGCGTCGACGACCCGCAACAAATCGACGATGCCGCCCTCGCTGCCGGCCGTTACCTCTGCCACTATGGCGAGCTGTCCCGGCCCGATCGCTGGCGCGCCGCCGTGTTCGCCTACAACCACGTCGATTCCTACGTGAACGCGGTCGCCGCGACGGCCGATTCCTACGCCGATCTGGCAGGTTGAGGAGTTTCGTGACGGACAAGACCCCGGCTGGAGACGGCCTGATCTCCGGCAGGTACCGGCTCGGCGATCTTCTCGGTACCGGTGGGTCGGCATCCGTTTTCGCCGCCGTCGACACCGCCACGTTTTCGGACGGTGACGTCGGCGCCCACCGGGCGGTCGCACTCAAGATCCTGCACCCGCACCTGTCGCGGTCCGACCACTCCCGGCGGGCGTTCCTTGCCGAGGCCACGGCGGCGGCCGGCCTGCGGCACCCGAACATCGCACAGGTGCTCGGCATCGGCGTGCACGACACGGGAGAGGAACCGCAGGCCTGGATTGCCCTCGAACTCGTGCCCGGCATCACCCTCGCGGAGCACATCGAGCGGAACGGTGCCCTCGAGCCGGGCCAGGCGCTCACCATCGCCTCGGCCGTGCTGCGAGCGCTCGAGGCCTCACATGCTCGTGGACTGATCCACCGGGACGTGTCCCCGGCGAACATCATGGTCGACACCGACGACGGGGGAGGATTCTTGATCGGGGATGTTCGGTTGCTCGATTTCGGTCTGGCGGATGCCGCCGGCAGGCCGGTCCTCGGAACCGACGTCCTGCGCAGCGCACCCGCGCCGCAGGCCCGGGAGGATCAAAAGGCTCCGGGTCTGTCAATCGAACCCGTCGCCCCGGGCGTCCTGGGCAGTGTGTACTACATGTCGCCGGAGCAGGCCCGCGGCGGCGCCGTCGACGAACGAGGCGACCTCTACCAGCTCGGTGGCGTACTTCACTTCGTGCTCACCGGGAAGCCGCCGTTCTCGCGAGATTCGGCTGCTGCCGTGATGCGGGCTCACGTGCTGGCACCCCCGCCGGTGCCCTCGGTCCTGCGTTTCGGTATTCCTCGCGCCGTCGACCGGATCGTAGTGAAAGCGCTGATGAAAGATCCCGCGAGCCGATTCCAGTCTGCCGCCGAGATGGCGGCCGGTATCGGAATTCTGATAGCCTCCGGCGTCGTCGGCCCGGCCGGGCGGGGCCGAGCGGCGGGAGATGAGCGCACCCGGGTATTCGGGCAGACCGCCGCACCGGCATCCGACGAACCGGGATCCGTCGCACCGGGATCCGAGGCCCCGGCCGGCGACTCACCGGGACCCGACTGGGCGCGCAGCGGCCGTACCCGGAGCGGCAGCGGGCTCTGGCTTCTGGCCCTGCTGGTCGTCGGGGGCATCTCCGTCGGCTGGGTCGTGGCCACGGGCGGGTCCGAGCCGGCGTCGATCGCCGTCGCGAGCAGTCTCCCGACGGCGCCGCCGACGCCGAGCCCGGTGCCTGCGACCGACGGCATTTCAACGGATATCCTGATTCAGAGAGTCCGGATGCCCGAGCTCACCTCCTTGACCCTCGCTGCGGCCCGAGCAGCGCTCGCCGCGGCCGGACTGGAGGTCGGCGCCGTCGAGACGCAGGCCTCGGCCCTGCCGGGCGACACCGTCCTGGCGAGCCTCCCGGCCGAGGGGACCCGCATCGATCCAGGCCGCACGGTCGACCTCGTCATCGCCTCCGGATCGAACGCGATCCCGACGGTGCGGGGACTCACCCAGGCCGCGGCTGCTGTCGCCTTCGAGGAGGCCGGTTTCGTCGTGCTGACTGAGTCCCGTGCGGACTCTACGGTGCCGCCGGGCACGGTGCTCGCAAGCCTTCCAGCGGCACAAATGGTGTGGCGTCTGGGGACAACCGTTACATTGATCGTGGCGAGCGCGGCCTTTCCTGTGCCTGAGGTACCTCCGACTCCCGCCCCGACGTCCACATCGCAGACGCCGACGCACGCGCCGACGAACGCCCCGGACCCGGGCGCGACCCCGTCGCCCGCGGGCGCGTCAGCCTCCCGCTGAGCCGACTCCGCGGCGGCAGCGATCACGCCCGGTCAACTCTCCACTCCGCGTCCATCCCTAGCTGGACAAATCGACGCTCAGTGTTAACCCAGCGCCCCAAACATATGTCTCGGACGTGCTACCACCGCGTTCGTTCCGCTCCCCACACCCGAATGTGCAAGGACACCCATGTCGTTTTCGACCCTCTTCGACGCGCCTGCGGTCGAGCCGCCAACGATCGACCCGGCGAACCCGGACTCGTCCCCGCGCCGCTCCCTGGCAGCACGTCCTTCGGTCTCGGATTCGGTGTTCCGTTCGGTGGCCTTCCTTGCCGGCTGCATCACCGTGGCGATCATGCTCGCCGTGGGCGTGTTCCTGTCGTTGCGGGCCTCGGAGGCCCTCGGGGTCGCCGGCTTCAGCTTCCTGGTCGAGCAGGACTGGTCACCGGAGTCGCAGAAATTCGGTATCGCATCCGTCCTGTTCGGCACCATCACGATCGCGGTGATCGCGATGTGCGTCGCCGTGCCGCTCGCCCTCGGCACGGCCCTGCTCATCTCCGAGGTCGCCCAGGGCCGGATGCGCTCTACGCTCGTCACGCTCGTCGACCTGATGGCCGCCGTGCCAAGTGTGGTCTTCGGCCTCTGGGGTGTCTTCTTCCTGCAGGCCAACGTGATCCCGGTCGCCACCTGGATCTCCACCTACTTCGGCTGGATCCCGTTCTTCCGGGTCGAGGACATCACCGGCCAGACCCTGACCGAGGCGAGCGCCTTCACCTCCTCGGCGTTCATCGCCGGCATCGTGGTGGGCCTCATGGTGGTGCCCACCCAGACCTCGGTGATGCGCGAGGCCTTCTCCCAGGCTCCGATCGGCGAACGCGAGGCCGCGTTCGCCCTCGGGTCGACGCGGTGGGGCATGATCCGTGCGGTCGTGCTGCCCTTCGGTCGCGGCGGCATCATCGGCGGCACCATGCTCGGCCTCGGCCGAGCCCTCGGTGAGACCATCGCCGTCTACATGATCATTTCCCCGATCTTCACAATCAACTGGGAGGTGCTGAAGACGGGCACCAACTCCGTCTCCGCACTCATCGCCCTCCGCTACGGCGAGTCCAGCTCGTTCGGCCTCTCCGCGCTGATGGCAGCCGGGCTTGTCCTGTTCCTGATCACCCTCGTGATCAACTTCACGGCCTCGTCGATCGTGGCACGGTCCCGATCCGGGGCAGAGAGCGACTGATGACGATCCTCCTCGAACCCACCGGAACGGTCATCCCCGAACTGACACCGACGGCCCCGGCGCACACCACGACGATCCCGTCCCCCGGGGGCACCCCGATCGGCCCGCGCCGCCGGGTGCGCGGCGCCCGCCTCGACGACCGGTTCAATCTGCTCGGCGCCGCCTCTGCAGGCATCGCCGTCGCTGTGCTGCTGTTCGGTTGGTTCAGCCCGCTCTCCGGCGGCGTCGGCTGGCTGCTCGTGGCCTTCATCGCCTTCATCGGCTTCTACGCCCTGCTGGTGAGCTTCGCCAGCGACTGGCAGGAGGTCAAGGACCGGGTGATGGGGGTGTTGCTCGCCAGCGCCGGGGTGCTGCTGTTCGGAGCCCTGGTCTTCGTGGTGGCGTTTACGCTGGTGCGCGGCCAGGAGGCCCTGCCGCACCTGAACTTCTTCACGCAGAGCATGGAGCTCGCCGGCCCGCTGGACGGCCTCGAGGTCGGCGGAATCGTGCACGCGATCCTGGGCACGCTGATGCAGATCTCGATGGCCCTCGCCATCACGATTCCGCTCGGAATCCTGACGGCGCTCTTCCTCAACGAGGTCGGCGGCAAGTTCGCCCGCTTCGTGCGCACGATTTCGGATGCGATGACGGCCCTGCCCTCCATCGTCGCTGGACTCTTCGTCTATTCCGCGATCATCGTGTTGATCACCCATCAGCGCTCGGGCTTCGCCGCGGCGATGGCCATCACCGTCATGATGCTGCCCATCGTCATCCGGGCCTCCGACATTGTGCTGCGGCTTGTGCCCGGCAACCTGCGCGAGGCTGCCTACGCCCTCGGGTCGACCCGGTGGCGCACGGTGTGGCACGTCGTTCTGCCGACGGCCCGGCCCGGTCTGGCCACGGCCGTGATCCTCGGCACGGCTCGCGGAATCGGCGAGACCAGTCCGGTGCTGCTCACATCCGGGGTGACCGCCGTCGTCAACTGGAACCCGTTCGAGGGTCCGATGATCTCCCTTCCGCTGCAGGTCTTCGACTTCGTCAAATCCCCCGAGCCGAACATGATCGCCCGCGGCTTCGGCTCCGCTGCCGTGTTGATCCTGCTGGTGCTCGCACTCTTCGTGATCGCCCGTCTGATCGGGGGTAAGGGTCCCGGCCAGCTGGGCCGCCGGCAGCAGGAGCGGGTCATTGCGGCATCCGCTCTCGACCTTCAGCGCATCACCCTTCAGGGCGACCGCCGAGTCCTGCTCGACGCCTCGGCCGCGCAGGACGACCACCGGCCACAGCCATCGGCTTCTACGCCATCAGCTCCACCGTCAGACCCCAACCCGAAGGAGACGTCCTCGTGACGCGCCAGCCCCGGCGGATTCGTGCAATCCGCGCCCTGTTCGCCCTCACCGTCGTGCTGGTCAGCGTGCTCGGCACCGTGCCTGCCCAGGCCGTGAGCTACGACCCGATCACCGGCACCGGCTCGACCTGGTCGCAGAACGCCCTCGACCAGTGGCGCAAGAACGTGGCCTCGAACTATGGCATGACCGTCAACTATTCGGGCGTCGGCTCGTCGGCCGGCCGGCGTGACTTCGTCGCCGGCAACGTCGACTTCGCCGTCAGCGAGATCCCGTTCCAGACCCGGCCGGAGGACAACTCGGCCCCCGAGGTGCCGTCCCGCGGCTACGCATACATGCCGATTGTGGCCGGCGGCTCCTCGTTCATGTACAACCTCAAGATCGGCGGGGTGCGGGTCTCCAACCTGCGCCTCAGCGGTGCGGTGATCACCAAGATCTTCACGGGCGTCATCACCAAGTGGAACGACCCGGCGATCCAGACCGACAACCCCGGCCTGGCGATGCCCGACAAGGGCATCGTGCCGGTCGTTCGCTCCGACGGCTCCGGGTCGACCGCCCAGTTCACCCTCTGGATGTCTAAGCAGCACCCTGACCTGTGGAGTGCCTTCTGCGCCAAGGCCGGCCGCACCTCCTGCGGTCTCACCTCCCAGTACCCGACTTACGGCAACGCCAAGGCACAGAGCGGTTCCTCCGGCGTGGCCGGTTATGTGAGCCAGGACTACGGCGAAGGCGCGATCACCTACGTCGAGTACTCCTACGCCCTCGAAGCCGGATTCCCGGTGGCCAAGGTGCTCAATGCGGCCGGCTATTACGTGGAACCCACCGCCGACTCGGTCGCGGTGGCCTTGCTCCAGGCGCAGATCAAGACGGATGTCCCCGTCACCAGCCCCGACTACCTCACCCAGATCCTCGACGGCGTCTACAACAACGCCGACGCGCGCAGCTACCCGTTGTCGAGCTACTCCTACATGATCGTGCCGACCGCGGTCGGCGGCGTCTTCACGGAGAAGAAGGGCCTCACCCTGGGGGCCTTCGCAAACTACATGCTCTGCGAGGGGCAGCAGCAGGCGGAGGCTCTCGGGTACTCGCCGCTGCCGATGAACCTCGTGCTGGCCGGGTTCGACCAGATCAAGCGGGTGCCCGGTGCGGATGTCTCCGGCGTGGACATCAACAAGTGCAACAACCCGACGTTCAAGCCCGGCGATTCGCCCTCGAGCAACCAGTTGGCCGTGACGGCCGCGCAGCCCGCCGAGTGTGACAAAGTCGGCACCAGCCAGTGCACGACCGGCACTGCCGGCGCGCCGGCCGATACTCCGACCTCCGGTACGGGCACCGGCGGCGCCGCCGCGGGCGGCGCGGGCGGGACGGCAGCGGTGGATGCAGCCGCGGCGGCGGCCGGGCCCGCGGATGCTGTGGCTGCCGTCTACGACGAGAACGGCGCCCTGGTCTCTGGCGGCCCCGCCGGAGGCGCCGGGTCCGGTCTCGTGGGCACTGCCGTGGCGTCGCCGTTCACCCTGGCCGACACCGGTTGGGGCGTCCAACAGTCCATCATGCTCGTCGCTGGAATCCTCCTCATCGGGGCGGCCGTGCTGCCGCCGGTGCTCTGGCGGCGGCTGAAACCCCTCGCCGCGAAAGTAGGACTGAAATGACGCGCCGGTTTTTTAGCACCGATTCGATCTGGGCGCGGGCAGGTGCCAGCGGAATCGTCGTCGGGTTGGTCGTGGGGATCGGGGTGTCCGTGCTTGGCGCGTTCGCGCCGTCGCCGGCGTCCGCCGACACCTCGAGCGGGGTCACGGTCGCGTCCAAGGATTACGACCTCGACATTACGACTGCGCCGTTCCCGGATCTCAAGGTGACTGTCTCGCAGACCAGGAATCTGGTCTCCCAAGGGATCGTGGTCAGCTGGACCGGGGGAAAGGAGTCGACGAAGCCGATCTCGGGCTCGATCGGTGGAGAGAATTTCTTGCAGATCGCGCAGTGCTGGGGAGAAGACCCTGCCCATCCAGGCCACCCTGACCGAACGACCTGCCAGTACGGTGCCTCCCGCTCCGAGGGAACGACTCGAAACTCTTCCGGGGAGGATGCGGACGTTGCTTCGCAAGACGCCGAGTACACCGTGCCTCGAAGGGGTGTCTTCACCCCGGCATACACGTCGATTCCGTTCAAGGGAGTCGACGGAACTCTGATCACTGACATTGTGAAGAACGCGTCGGGCGCCACCACACGCACGCCTGAGATCGATGTGAACACCAACCAGTTCTTCACCCAGCTCACAACGAATGAGACCAAGTGGGCAGGGTCCGGACCTGCAGGAACGGGGTCCGTGCCGTTCGAGATCCAAACGGCCATGCAGTCGCCTGGCCTGGGTTGCGGTTCACCGAACACTCTGGTTACTCCGGTTGTCGGGCAGTCCTGCTGGCTGGTGGTCATTCCTCGTGGCACGGGCGACTCAGGATCATCGACAATCACCCAATCGGGACTGCTCTGGGACTCGTGGCAGCACCACGTAGCCATCAAGCTCGATTTTGAGCCCATCGGGATACGGTGTGCGATCGGGGCCGCGGAACGACAGCTGTCCGGCAGCGAATTGGTGAGCGGGGCCATCTCGTCCTGGCAGCCCAAGTTGTGCACCGGCCCGACAGGGTCGGCTTTCGTCCTGAGCACCGGGAATGAGGCGGAGGCCGTCACCGGTGCGTCTCGGACGGAACCGAGCCCGCTCGCATTCACTTCACGGCCGCTTGAGACCGACGAACAGGATCCGCTCCAGTACGCCCCGGTTGCCATCGCAGGCCTCGCAGTCTCATTCGCAATCGATCGCAAGGTTTCGCCGGTCGGCGTGGTCCCTGACGAGTTCAGGGCGAGTAATGGGTTACCTTTCGGCTCTCTCAACCTCACGCCGCGACTCATCGCGAAATTGCTCACCCAGTCGTACTTCGAGGCGCTTCCGCCTGGAGACAGATCTCATGTTGGATTCGTCAGCTTCGACAGCCCGGGAAAAAATGCTCGCACCCTCGTGCAGGATCCGGACTTCCTCGACGTCAACGATGAGGAGTGGGCCTACCAACTCATGGTGTCACCGTCATTGGGAGACCTGTTGCTGCCGTCGGGACGTTCCGATCTCGCAGTCCAATTATGGCGCTATGTCCTGTCGGACGCCGATGCGCGGGCCTTTCTGGATGGACAGGCAGACCCTTGGGGGATGGTCGTCAACCCGTGGTATTCAACAAATGCGTCGGTGAACCCGACCGGAACAGGCCTCGCCGTGCCGCGCGAGTCACTCCCCAAGGCTGATCCGATTGAGAAACCTGATACGACGGTGACCGATCCGGCGAACGGCACAGGTGCCGTCAATCTCGTCACCTGGCGGCCCTATACGGCGGATTTCGAAAGCGGCGCCTACCAGACGTTGCGAGGTGACGGCCTCCTGCTGGGAACCTGGGACAAATTCTCGACCCCTCCGAAATACGGCAAGACAGCGCGAGAACTCATCGGCAGTCGAGGAGTTCTGGCCCTCACCACGACTCCTGCGGCGAATCGCTACCAGGCCATAACCGCGTCGTTGCGTAATCCAGCCGGCAAGTTCGTGGCACCGAACGAAACAAGCCTTCTCGCCGCCGCCGCCGCCATGACGCCGGCTGGAACGCAGTCTCGGGTGCTCGAGTTCGATCCCGCCGGCCCGACCGCCGCTGCGGCTCCGACCGCATACGCCCTGACAATGCCCGTCTACGCCGCCATCAATCCACTCCAAACCGACTCGACGCAGCGCGCCGTCTATGCCAACCTGATCCGGTTTGCAGTCCAAGACGGGCAGACCCCCGGCACCGACGTCGGTCAGTTGCCGCCGGGATACGCGCCGCTGCCGCCGAGTTGGGTTGACCAAGCGCTGGCAGCGGCCGCTGCGATAGAAAGCGGGATCAGCCCTCGTGCGCAAACCATCCCAGCACCCTCCACGTCGAAACTGACTCCACCATCCGCCCCCGCCTCGAGGGTTCAGTCGTACGCAAAGCCGACATCGCCCGAACCGGGTTCGGCACCGACAGCGACTGGCACGCCAGCGGACCCTCTGGCCACCGGGATTTCTGCTGCCCCGCTCCTGGGCAGGCCGACTCCGGCAGATCCAGATGTGGGCCCGCTGGCGGCCGCCGTCCCCGCCGGACTGCTGTCAGGTCTCTTAGCGGCCGGGATGGTTCCCCTTTACTCGCGCGCCAGACGCAAGGCCTGACGCGCTACGGCTTGGCGAGGTTTCGGGGGCACTCCGGGACCGCGCCGGGAAAGTCGAGTCCACCTGGGCTCGCCTCTTGTGCAGTACACCGAAAGGCATCACATGATCTCGAAAAAGGCAATTGCGATCTGCGCAATCGTCGGTGTTTCCGTTTCCGGCATCGTCATGGCGGCGCCGGCGAACGCTGAACCTGTGTCCAACAGCTACGCAATCGTGGGTTCAGATACGCTCCAGGACGTCGTGAACGCGGCCGTCAACGGCACGACGGTCAGCGGTTCGAACGTCCGGTCGCTGGCCAATGGGACGGCAGTCGGCTCCTTCGACGCGACGGGCGGAGTGCTGATCCAGACCAAGCCTGCTGGCGCTCGTTTCGGGCGTCCCAACGGCTCGGGCGACGGGGTCAAGGCACTTAGCCGGTCGCTTGATGGTGCCGCTTACACGTCCGCGACACCCGGATCGCCCGCAGCGATCATCACCGGTCAGGTCGACATCGCGCGAAGCTCCTCTGGCCCGGGCAGCTCCGCGAACACGAACGGGCTGCTCGCCTACGTGCCGTTCGGTCGCGACGCGCTCACGTACGCCCACAGCGGCACAAACACGGGATTCGACAACCTCGACCTTGCCACGCTGACCGGCATCTTCAACTGCTCCATCACAGCCGTCAATGGCGTTTCGGTGACGGCTGTCATTCCTCAGGCTGGTTCCGGGACGCGTGAGTCTTGGCTGTCCAAGCTCTCCCTGACGAGCGCGTACTCGACTGCCAACCCCAGCTGTGTCAAGGTCGGTCAGGAACACGACACCATAGCCCTTGCCGATGGCTCACCCTTCCCGGACAACGCGATCACTGCGATGTCCGCCGCCCAGTGGGTCGCCCAGAACACCGGCGCCGGCATCAACCGGATCGGAACGGCAACCAACAGGGTCGGGATGCTCAACCCGGCCAAGGTCGGCACGCCCATCGCCGGCACGAACGCCGTGACCGGAGCCGGTGCCGCAATGACTCCAAACTCGGCCTTCTACAGCAACGCCACCTGGGGAAGGGACACCTATCTCGTCGTCGAGTACGCGCGCATTGAGGCGGGTAACCCGAAGTTCGACGCCACCCTGGCGAACCTGCTCGACCCGAGCAAGGCCAGCAGCCTTACCAACACCGGCACATTCGCCTCCACCACGGGAGCAGCGAAGAAGAAGTTCGGCTTCCTCGCCCCGAGCAGCACCACCCCCCTCCGCTCGAACCTGCGCTAATTCCGCTTCGTCGCATCTCAATCGGTCCTTCACGTCACCCTAAACGCGTCAAGAAAAGGATTAACTCATGAAGCTCAACACGAAGACCCGCACTCTCGCGGTCGGGGCGCTGTCCATCGCCCTGCTGGCTGGCACGGGAGTGGCCGCGGCCTCCGCCGTGGTCCAGACCAACGGATCGGCTGGGGCTGTCTACATGTACGACGCCGCAGACGGAAGCGCCCTGGACGCTCCCGGATACTCCTACGGGTGGGACGACCAGGTCGTCGGCTCGCCCGATGGGGTAGACCCGATGGTCGACTTTTCCTGCCCCGCGGGCACCACGAACGTCTACACCTTCGCCACCACACCGGGAACGGAGCTCGGGGGAACGAACGGCTGGAAGGCATTCTCGCCCAATTCCCTGACCGCAACGGGTGGGGTTCTTCTGCCGAACACCACTCCGTCCGGCCAGATCAACGGGACAGGTCCTGCGATCAAGGCTGCCGGAGGCACCTACTCGCTCGGGTTCGCCTGCACCATTAATAACGGTGTGACTACTGTGGCCGCGTATTACCGTACCGCGACCATCACCGCGGGGACGGGTGCGTACACGCTCAGTCGCAATGACACCACCGTCGTTGTCCCGCCCGTCGTACCTGGACCGCAGAACGGCACCGTCGCTCTCGCTCCCACCACGACTGGCGCCGTCAACGGCGTGCTCGCGCTGACGGTCCCGGCCGGCGCCGCGGCGTCGTTCGGCACCCCGTCACTCGTGAACAACAAGTCGACCACGACCGGCACCCTCGGCAACATCACGGTCAACGATGGCCGGGTACTCACGCGCGAAGGCTGGAACCTCAGCGCGACCGTCGCGGACTTCAAGAACAGTACGGATGCGACGAACATCATCAGCAAGTCCCAGCTCGGCGTCGCCCCGAAGCTGGTCGTTGCCGGCACGTCCGCGACCGGCGTCACCGCCGCCGCGGTCCAGGTGGCCGGTGCGGCATCCGGGACGTACAACTTTGCCTCCGGCTCGGCAGCGAACACGGTCGGCGACAGCGTTCTCAACGCAGACCTGACCTTCGTCGCTCCTCAGGACAAGGCCGCCGGCACCTACACCTCGACGATGACCCTCACGGTCGTCTCGAAGTAGGAGCAGGCACCAGCTGAACAACGGGGGAGGAACGGCGTTCGCGCCGGTCCTCCCCTTCCTCTCACACTGATTTCCGCCAACGCAGCATCCGCAGAAAGACCGCAGAAATGAGTACGCCGATCGTGACCCTCAGCACCATCGCCCCCCGACTCCTGTCCGTCACCGCCGGCGTGTTGGTCACCCTGGGATTGACCGTCAGCCTCGGCGTCTCAGGGGCCTCCGGCGCCTGGGCGGCCGACGCCGACGGCATCGCCGGCGCACCCTCCGCCGGCGGCGGCGTCGACCAGTCCCGGTCCCGGTTCAGCTACCAAGTCGAACCCGGCCAGACGCTCCAGGACGAATACCTGGTCGAGAACACCGGCACCACCGTGCAGGCCGTCACCGTCTACGCCACCGACGCCTTCAACGCCGACGACGGCAGCTTCGCGCTCCTCGAGGGAGCCGCGACCCCCGCGGACGCCGGAACCTGGATCGCTTTCGACAACGGCACCAACAGGATCCAGGTCACGCTCGACCCCGGCACCCGGCAGGTGCTGCCGTTCACCGTGACGGTCCCGGCCGATGCCACGCCCGGGGACCACGCCGGCGGCGTCATCGTCTCGGCCCTCTCCCCGGCCGGACAGGTCACCGTCGACCGGCGCGTCGGCATCCGCCTGTACGTGCGCGTCAAGGGCCCGCTGCAGCCCGGCCTGACGATCAGCAGCATCGAATCGTCCTACCAGCCGAGTGTCAACCCGTTCTCGGGCGAGACCACCCTGAAAATGAGCCTGACCAACAACGGGAACGTGTCGCTCAGTGCCGACACCGTCTCGCAGGTGCGCGGCTTGTTCGGGATTCCGCTCTCCGGGCTGGTCGATCAGGAGATCTCCGAGATGCTGCCCGGCAGCTCCCGCACGGTCAGCATCGTGATTCCCGGCGTGGGCGCCTGGGTCTATCTGAACCCGCACGTGTCGCTGGCCGCGACCGTCGACGAGGACGCCCTCGCCGCGGGAGTGCTGCCGACCGGCGCGCGCAACAGCGACCTCTTCGTGGTGCCGTGGGCGTTTCTCCTTCTGGTGCTGGTCGGGGGAGGGACCTGGCTGATCGTGCGGTTCAGCCGCAAGCGCGACGCTACGATGGCCGCCGCCTGGATCGAATACACGGAGGCCGAGGCGCGCCGCAAGGCGCGGGAAGAAGCCCCGGCCGAGTTTGCCTCTCGTTAGCTTTCCCGTCAGATCATCGAAACCTTGGACGTGCTAACTAAACCGGTGCTTACCTCCCCTGCCGTGCGCCGGCTTCCGATCGTGGCTCTCATCGCTCTCCTCGCGATGACGGGCATGGTCGGTGTCGCCCTGGGTGCTGCTGCCCCCAGTGCCGTCGCCCGAAGCGCGACTGCTCCCAGTGCCACGTCGGCGACGGATGATCCGCGCGGCGTCGATCTGTCCGTCACGGTGCTCGGACCGACCGGATCCTCGTCACCGGCGGCGCCGGCGGGGCCCGGCGCCACGCCCCGCGCGACGGCGCCGCAGCCGGCGAAACCAGCCTCGGTGCGCGGAGTCACCCAAACGACTGCAGCAGGGTCGGCCGCGGGGACCCACGCACTCGGAATCGACCCCACGGCGGTGGGCGGCGTCCTCTATGTCAGCGGCGTCACCGCGTTGCCGAAGCCGGACTTCGGCCCCGGCGGGGGCGACATCGTGCTGGCCTTCACCCTGAAGAATGTCACGACCACCCCGGTCACGTCGAGTCTCAAATTCTGGATCACGAACGCTGTCGGCATGCAGTTGGCCGCAGTCGACGCCGTCGAGGTCGCCGACCTTTCACCAGGGGAGACCCGCACGGTCACGGCCACCCTGCCCGACGTCGGCCAGTGGACTTTGTTCACCGGTCACGTCACCTTGACGCCACCGACCGAGGTTCTCGGAACGGCGCTGGGACCGGTGTCCCGGGAGTCCCTCGTCGTCATCCCGCCCTACTTCCTCCTGCTTGTGTTCACCGCCGCCGGCGCATTGACTCTGGGCTTGCGGAAGCTGCCCGTCGTGCGTCGTGCTCGTAACCCTGCAATCGGCGAGGGGATGGCGTCGTGACCATCGCAAAGCCGACGCGCCGGTTCAGGGCACCCGGTACGGTCCGCCCGCCCGGCCGTCCCGGCCGTGCGGAATCCAGTCGGCGGTCCGGACCGCCGCGGCCTCCGACGGAGCCCGGAGCACCCAAACCGCCGAAAATCCCCAGGCCGCCCCGACGGATGCCGATGCCCCCGCGACCGCCGGTCGACCTCAGCCCGCGTGATCAGGCCATCCGTTCGACCCTGACGATCCTGGCCGTGCTGATCCTCGGTCTGCTGGCCAACATCACGGTGCTCGGTCAGCTGCAACACGTCGTCAGCCAGCAACGGCTCACCAACACGTTCCGGTACGAACTCGCCGAGGGAACCGCTCCGGTCAGCGAGGGCACAGTCGACAAGGTCCTGCTCACGGCGGGCACACCCGTCGCACTGATCGACATTCCGTCCATCGATGTGCACGAGATCGTGGTCGAGGGCACCGACTCAGGCACCCTGCGGGCGGGGCCGGGCCACCGCCGCGACAGTGTTCTCCCGGGGCAGGCCGGGTACAGCGTCATCATGGGCCGGGCCGCAGCCTTCGGTGGACCGTTCAGCCGACTCCAGGAGTTGCGCCCCGGGCAGGAATTCACCGTCATTACCGGCCAGGGCGAACACACCTACTCCGTGCTCGGCGTTCGCTATGCCGGCGATCCGACGCCGCCCGCGCTCGGAGCCGGCAAGAGCCGCCTGGTGCTCGCGACCGCTCGCGGCCCGGCCTTCGTGCCCACCGGCGTCGCCAGAGTGGATGCGGAACTCGTCTCGGAGACGAAGCCCGCCGGTGCACGCCAGACCACCTATCTGACCCTGCCGCTTGCCGACAAGGAACTGGCCACGGACACATCGACCGTGTGGGCGCTCGTCTTCGCGCTGCAGTTCCTGCTCGTGATCGAGCTCGCCGCTGTCTGGGCATTCCGGCGGGTCGGCCCCCGCAAGACCTGGACCGTGTTCCTTCCCGTGGTCACGGTTGGTGGGGTCTTCGTGGCCGACCAGCTCGTGCGCCTGCTCCCGAATCTGCTCTAGCAACCCGAAACGAGTGGTTATGAACGAGAACGTGCACGACGACGAGTTGACGCAGGTGCTTCCGGCTGTGCCGCTCTTTACCGCAACGACGCCACCCCCTCGGTCGGGGCAGCGCGACCGGAAGCTGCGCCTGCCTGCCCGGTCGGTGTCGAACCGGCGCGGCCGTTTGGGCGCATCGGGCTCGCCGTGGGCACAACGCCCGGCTGGCCCGGATCTGGTCATCGACGCGCCCTCGCATCAACCGAGCGCGCGCGCACCTCTCGCCACGCTCGAGGGCCGCAACGTTTCGGCCTGGTTCGGCGAGCGTCAGGTTCTCGACCGGGTCAACCTCGTGATGCCCGCGGGCGTCATCACCTCGCTGATCGGGCCGTCGGGTTGCGGGAAGTCGACGTTCCTGCGCATCCTGAACCGGATGCACGAGCTCGTTCCCTCGGCGAGCCTCGCCGGCCAGGTATTGCTCGAGGGCGAAGACATCTACGACCCGGAACGCAAGCTCGTCGACGCTCGCAAACACATCGGGATGGTCTTCCAGAAGCCCAATCCCTTCCCCGCCATGTCGATCTACGACAACGTGATCGCGGGCCTCACTCTCACCGGCAAGCGTGCGTCGAACGACGAGAAGGACTACCTCGTCGAGAGCTGCCTGACCAAGGCAGGCCTGTGGAAGGAGGTCCGGGACCGTCTGCGCGCCCCGGGTGGCGGGCTGTCCGGCGGCCAGCAGCAGCGACTGTGCATCGCCCGATCCCTGGCGGTGACTCCACGCATCCTGCTGATGGACGAACCGTGCTCGGCCCTTGACCCCACATCGACGCGGGTGATCGAGGAGACCATGCTCGAACTCGCCCGAGAGGTGACCATCGTGATCGTGACCCACAACATGCAGCAGGCGCAGCGCGTCTCGCAGAACTGCGCCTTCTTCCTCGCAGCGCAGGGTGCGCCCGGCGGGATCGTGGAACACGGCCCGACTGACGCCATGTTCGGCAACCCGATCGACCTGCGCACGGCGGACTACGTCAACGGCCGGTTCGGGTAGCGGTCTGCGGTCCCGGCCATCTCTGCGCCGGCCGGGAAGGGGGGTGCGTCTTTCCCCTCCGGGTACCGGGGTCGAATTACACTGAAGCATGACTTCCGCTGGCTATGCAGAGATCGAGCGCACTTTCGACGTCAACCCCGCGACGGCACTGCCGCCCCTGCACGATTTGCCGGGCGTCACCCACGTGGAACCGCCGGTCGAGCACCACCTCGACGCCCTCTACTACGACACGGCCGACCTGGTCCTCGCCGGTCGGCGATTGACCCTGCGCCGCCGCACCGGGGGCGACGACGCCGGCTGGCACCTCAAGCTCCCGGTCGCCGTCGACGAGCGCCGGGAGATGCGGGAGCCACTCGGCGATGACCCGGAGCAGATCCCCGAGGGCATCCTCACCCTCGTGCGGGCCGTCCTCCGCGGTCGCACCCTCGTACCCGTCGTGCGGCTGCGCACCCGGCGCACCCTGCACCAGCTTGTCGGCGAGAATGACGTCGTGCTCGCCGAGGTCTGCGACGACGAGGTGCAGGCGGACCGATTCGCGCCGGAAGCGCTCAGCCAGACCTGGCGGGAATGGGAGGTCGAGCTCGTGCACGGCTCCCGAGACCTGCTCGACGCCGCCCAGGCGCGGCTCGCGTCGGTCGGCGTGGAGCCATCCGCGAACCCGTCCAAACTGGCTCGCGCCCTCGGCGACCAGCTGCCGGCCTTCGTCACCGTGCCGGCACCCCGGCCGACCCGCAAGAGCTCGGCCGGCACCGTGCTGATGGCCTACGTGCACGAACAGGTGCGGGCGATCGGCATCCAGGATGCGCGGGTACGGGAAAACGATGCCGACGGCGTGCACCGGATGCGCGTGGCCACGCGCCGCCTCCGCTCGGCCCTGTCCACCTACCGGGATCTCCTGGACAGGGCGGTCACCGATCCACTCCGCGATGAACTGCGCTGGCTGGCCGGCTCGCTCGGCGCCGCCCGGGACGCGGAGGTGATCCGGCAGCGCCTCGCGCACCGGCTCGCGCAGGAACCGGTCGAACTCGTGGTGGGCCCGCTGATGGAGCGCATCGACGGGCACTTCGCCGAGGTCATCCGGGCCGCCCGCAAGCAGGCGCTCGCCGCCCTCGACTCCGAACGGTACTTCCGCCTGCTCGACACGCTCGACGCCTTGCTGGCCATCCCACCGCTGCTCCCACGGGCGGACAAGCCCGCGAGCACCGTCATCCCCGAACTGATCCGCGCGGACTGGAAGCGCCTGCGCGCAGCCGTGTTCCTGGCCCAGGGCACCCCGTCGGGCACCGTGCGCGACGGGGCGCTGCACGAGGCGCGCAAGCGGGCCAAGCAACTGCGCTACGCGGCCGAGACGGCCATGCCGCTGCGGCGCACCCGCGCGGTGCGGCTCGTGGCCGCGGCCCGGCAGGTGCAGGACACCCTCGGCGACCATCAGGACAGCGTCGTCGCCCGGGACGAGCTGCTCCGGCTCGGCATGGCCGCGTACCTGCAGGGCGAGAACGCCTTCAGCTACGGCCGGCTGCACGCCGTGGAACGGAGTGGGGCCGCCGCCATGGAGACGCGCTTCTTTCGCACCTGGCGGGACTTTCCGAAGGCATCGATCTCGAAGTAACCCTCAGTCGAAACCGAGGCTCAGCTTGCGCAGCAGGGTCGCGAGGCCGGCCTGCTCACTCGGCGACAGCGTGGCGAGCAGCTCGGCCTCGGCGTCGACCAGCCGGGTGATGGCGGCGTCCACCCGGGTGAGGCCGGCCGGGTTCATCCCGACGAAGATGCCGCGGCCGTCGTTGGGGTCGGTGCGCCGGGTGACCAGCCCGCGCTCGACGAGCCGGTCGATCCGGTTGGTCATCGTGCCGCTGGAGACCAACGTCTGCTGCAGCAGGGCCTTCGGGCTCAATTCGTAGGGTGCCCCCGCGCGGCGCAGGGCCGAGAGCACGTCGAACTCCCAGGAGTCCAGCTCGGACCGGGAGAACGCGGTGCGCCGGGCACGGTCCAGGTGCTTGGACAGACGTGCCACGCGTGACAGGACCTGCAGCGGCGCGAAGTCGAGGTCGGGCCGCTCGCGCAGCCAGGCATCAACGATCCGGTCGACTTCGTCATGTGCGGGCATCCGTCCATTATCCCGCTCGGGCGCGCAAACCGGCGCGGGAACCGGCCCAGGTGCGCCGGGGCGCGCTATCGGCGCGATATCTGGCAGACTTGTCACCGTTGGTCGGCCCTCGGTCGGCGAATTCCGCCGTGGTGTAATGGCAGCACGACAGCCTTTGGAGCTGTTAGGTCTAGGTTCGAGTCCTGGCGGCGGAGCCCTGAATGGCGTCACCATCCGGCCTTCCCCGGGCGGCTCCACCGAAGCTAGAGGAAACCACGTGATTGATTCCCGACTCGCGATTGTTGTGCTGGCCGCCGGCCAGGGCACCCGCATGAAATCGAGCACTCCGAAGCTGCTGCATGAGCTGGCCGGATTGCCCATCCTCAGCCACGTGCTGGCAACATCCCGGGCCCTCGACGCGGCCCACGTCGTCACCGTGGTGCGCCACGAGCGCGACCAGTTGGCCGCCCTCGTCGGCAAGGATCTGCCCGAGAGCCTGATCGTCGACCAGGACGAGCTGCCCGGCACCGGCCGGGCCGTGGAGCAGGCCATCGCCGCGCTCCCCGACGACTTCGAGGGCGACGTGCTCGTGGTCAGCGGCGACGTGCCGCTGCTCAACGCGGCCACGCTGGCCAGTTTCGTCGCCGCGCACCGTGACCGTGACGTCTCCGCCACCGTGCTCTCCTCCTTCCCGGAAGACGCGACCGGCTATGGCCGCATCGTGCGCTCCGAGGAGGGTGCCTTCGACCGCATCGTCGAGCAGAAGGATGCGACGACGGAGGAACGCGCCATTACCGAGACGAACGCCGGGGTCTACGTCTTCCGTGTCGTCGAGCTGCGCGAGCAGCTGGCCAACGTCACCACCGAGAACGCCCAGGGCGAGAAGTACCTCACCGACGTGGTCGGGCTGCTGCGTCAGGCCGGGTCCGAAGTGCGGGCCGTGCCGGTCGCCGACGCCTGGCTGGTCGCCGGCATCAACGACCGCGCCCAGCTCAGCGAGACCGCGCGCCAGCTGAACGGCCTCATCGTCTACGGCTGGCAGCTGGCCGGCGTGACCGTGCAGGACCCGGCCACCACCTGGATCGACCTCAAGGCGAAGCTGGCATCGGATGTCACGATCCGGCCGGGCACGCAGATCCTCGGCTCGACCGTGATCGAGACCGGCGCCGTGATCGGCCCGGACACCACCCTCGTCGATTGTGAAGTCGGCGAGAACGCGGTGGTGAAGCGCACGGACGCGACCCTCGCGGTGATCGGCGCCGGCGCATCCGTCGGCCCGTTCTCCTACCTGCGACCGGGCACGAACCTGGGCGCCGACGGCAAGATCGGCACCTTCGTCGAGACCAAGAACGCGACCATCGGCGCGGGCAGCAAGGTGCCGCACCTCAGCTACGTCGGAGACGCGACGGTGGGCGTGGGGTCGAACATCGGGGCCGGCACGATCTTCGCGAACTACGACGGGGTGACCAAGAACCACACTGAGGTCGGGTCCCACGTGCGCACCGGGTCGCACAACGTGTTCGTCGCCCCGATTAGGATTGGGGACGGAGCGTACACGGGTGCCGGGACAATCGTCCGCAAGGACATACCGGCCGGGGCCCTGGGCCTCACCGTGGCTCCACAACGCAATATGGACGGCTGGGTACAGACCAACCGTGCAGGAACCGACGCGGCGGCGGCTGCGGCAAAGAGCGGAGACTAGGTGTCTGGAATCAAGACCAGCGGCGAGAAGCGACTTGTATTGGTTTCGGGGCGAGCACACCCACAACTGGCACTGGACATCGCCACGGAACTTGGTACCGAACTCGTCCACACCGACGCCCGCACCTTCGCGAACGGCGAGATCTACGCGCGCTTCGACGAGAGCGTGCGCGGCTCGGACACCTTCGTGATCCAGTCGCACACCAACCCGATCAACGAATGGGTGATGGAGTCGCTCATCATGGTCGACGCGCTCAAGCGTGCCTCCGCCAAGCGCATCACGGTCGTCGCTCCGTTCTACCCTTACGCCCGCCAGGACAAGAAGGGCCGCGGCCGCGAGCCGATCTCGGCCCGGCTGATCGCCGACCTGTTCAAGGTTGCCGGCGCCGACCGGATCATGGCCGTCGACCTGCACGCCGCCCAGATCCAGGGCTTCTTCGACGGCCCCGTCGACCACCTCTTCGCCATGCCCGTGCTGCTCGAGCACTTCCGCGAGAAGCTCGACCCGGCCACCCTGACGGTCGTCTCTCCCGACATGGGCCGCGTTCGCGTTGCCGACATCTGGAGTGACAAGCTCGGCGCCCCGCTGGCCATCATCCACAAGCGCCGCGACCCGAAGGTCGCCAACCAGGTGACCGTGCATGAGATCGTCGGCCAGGTCGAGGGTCGCGTCTGCCTGATCGTCGACGACATGATCGACACCGGCCGCACGATCGTCCTCGCGGCGGAGGCCCTGCGCGCCGCCGGCGCGATCGGCGTCGTCGTCGCCGCCACCCACGCCGTGTTCAGCCACCCGGCGCTGGAGCTGCTGCAGAACCCCGCGATCTCCGAGGTCGTCGTCACCGACACCCTGCCGATCCCCGAGGCGAAGCGCTTCCCCACGCTCACCGTGCTGCCGATCGCGCCGCTCCTGGCCCGCGCCATCCACGAGGTCTTCGACGAGGGTTCCGTCACCTCGATGTTCGAGGGCGCCGCGTAGCGTCTGCCGATTCGCTCAGCAAACCCTGGCCGGTCGTCGACGGATGTCGGTGACCGGCCATCGGTCTGTCCGGGCCCGGTCAGCGGCCTCGGCTCAGAGCAGGAGCTCCAGCACGATCGTGACCGGATCTCCGGCCCCCACCCCCTCGGCCAGACGGATCGCCTTTTTCACCGGAAGGATGAACGTGCCTACCTCGTTGCTGGGGAAGAGCGACGTCGACCAGCGTGAGAGGTTGAGTGCGGCCGTGACCTTCACCGAGCCGAAGCCGCGGCGTCGGCCGTCGATGAGTGAACGGATGTCCTCGGCCTGGTCGGCGGGCACCGAGACGAAGAACCACGCCCCGGTGCCCGAGTACTCCCACAGTTCTGCGGTGAAGGTGAACCTCGGTCCCATCGGCGCGCCCATCGAGAACCCTTCCGTGTGAGCCGGGTCTAGACCGGCATCTCGGTGCTGGGCGCCCGGGGCGCCGAGGGAATGATGCCGAGCGGGATGACGTAGATCTCGCGCTCGTTGATGTCGATCGCGTAGCACTGCCAGCCGAAGCCGCCCGGACCGCTCAGGTCGAAGCGGGCGTCGAAGTCGATGGCACCCGGATAGTACCGGGCCGTGGCGACGCTGCACGCGTTGGCGGCCGTGGTCGACGCGATCTGCACGCTCGTGAGGATGCCCGGGACAATCAGGGCCACGAGCCCGAGCACGACGACGAGACGCATTATCAGCAGTGTGCGGGGACTGCGCAGGGGCCGGTCGGCATCCAGCGGCTCGTAGCCGGAGAGTTCGGGGTGGTCGTCGCTCGTCATCAGGCTCCCAGTATCGCAAATCTCGCGCCCGGAACGCACGCCTCTTGCTCACCCGCCCACGCGTCCCCACCCGCAGCCGCACCACCGTCCCGCCAACAGTTGCCGAATCGGACGATTGTTGCCCGCGCACGGGCAACAATCGTCCGATTCGGCAACAGTATTCCCGGCAGGAGCAACTCGGCCACCCCTCCCCAGGCTGCCACGATGGCCCAGGCCCCCGAAGCGTCGGGGACCTGCTCCTGACTTTCCGCACACTGCCAACCTCGGCAGATGGCTGACGAGCGCATCGATAAGCAGACGGGTTTCTATCTCTCCGGCGGGGCCGAAGCCACCGAGTCGACCGACCGGCAGTTTCGGCGTGAGGCCCAGTTCGGGCGGAGCGCCCTGCGGTTGCGGCGCGGCGTCTTCACGACCACTGAGCATTGGGGTCTGCTCACACCCAGACAGAGGTACCTCGCGGAGATCCGCGCGGTCGTCGCCACTCGACTGAGCGACCCTGTGATCAGCCATCAATCGGCTGCGGCCGTGTGGGGGATTCCCCTGCCCGATGCCTGGCCAGGCACCGTGCACGTGTTGGCCTCACCGGACTCCCGGGCGCGAAGCAAGAACGGCGTCACGGTCCACCGCAGCCACGTCCCTGCCGGGGATGTCGTCGACATCGACGGGATGCTCGTGACCAGCCCCGCCCGCACCCTGCTCGACCTCGCGCGCACCATGAGTTTTGCCACTGCGGTCGTCGCGATCGACCATGCTCTCAATCCGCGGAGCGCATCCCCGGAGGTCTTCCTGACGGAGACGGTGCTGCGCGAGAAGCTCCAGGCGTCGATGTCGCCCCGGGGGTCGGCGAGGGCGCTGCGCGCCATCCGGTTCGGCCGTCCCAATGCGGACAATCCGGGTGAATCGCTCAGTCGCGTGGCGATCTTCGAGCTGGGATTCCCGGATCCCCTGCTGCAGACCTGCCACCGCAACCCTCGCGGCGGTTACTACTTCACCGACTTCGAGTGGCCGGCCTATCGCCTGATCGGGGAGTTCGACGGGCAGGGCAAGTATCTGAAGGACGAGTTTCTGCGGGGTCTCACGCCCGGTGAAGCGGTCACCCGGGAAAAGATTCGCGAGGATGACCTCCGTTCGGAGGGCAATGGCCTGGCCCGATGGGGCCCGGCCGATGTGCGCGATCGCCGGTCCCTGTTGCGCATCCTCACGACCGCGGGGCTCCCGATCCTGCGCTGATCGGCCGGCCGCCCGACACAAGTGTTGCCGGAGCGGACAACTGTTGCCGGTGTACGGGCAACACTCGTCCGCTCCGGCAACAGTTGCGCGCCGGAGCTGCGCGCCGCTAGTGCGAGGAGCCCTCGGTCGCGATCTCGCTGCGGTCGCCCGACCACAGCGTGTGGAAGGTGCCGGGCATGTCGACGCGCTTGTAGGTGTGCGCGCCGAAGAAGTCGCGCTGGCCCTGCACCAGTGCGGCGGGAAGCCGCTCACTCGCGAGCGAGTCGAAGTAGCTGAGCGCCGACGCGAAGCCGGGAACCGGGATGCCCGACAGTGCCGCCGTCGAGACCACGCGGCGCCACGCCGACTCGCCGTCGGCGACGGCCTGGGCGAAGTACGGGTCGACGAGCAGTGACGTGATCGACGGGTCGTTGGCGTAGGCGTCGACGATACGGTTCAGGAACTGGGCGCGGATGATGCAGCCGCCGCGCCAGATCGTGGCGATCGCGCCCTTGTCGACAGTCCAGCCGTACTTCTGGGCACCGGCGATGATCGCGTCGAAGCCCTGCGCGTAGGCGACGACTTTCGACGCGTAGAGCGCCTGGCGCACGTCGTCCTGGAAGGTGTGGCCGACGACGGCGATCTCCGGGCGGGCGGTGATGGCGGCGCGCACGGGGCCGCGCTGCTCCGGGTGGCTGGACACGGCGCGGGCGAAGACGGCCTCGGCGATGCCGCCGACGGGCACGCCCAGGTCGAGCGCGTTCTGCACGGTCCAAACGCCGGTGCCCTTGGAGCCGGCCTCGTCAAGCACGATGTCAATGAACGGCAGGCCGGTCTTGGCGTCGACCTGGCGCAGCACCTCGGCGGTGATCTCGATCAGGTAGCTCTCGAGGTCACCCTCGTTCCACTCGGTGAACACGTCGGCGATGGTAGCGGGGGAGTGCCCGGTCACTCTGCGAAGCAGGTCATAGGCCTCGGCGATGAGCTGCATGTCGGCGTACTCGATGCCGTTGTGGATCATTTTCACGAAGTGACCGGCGCCATCCGTGCCGATGTGGGTGACGCAGGGCACACCGTCGACGACGGCCGCGATCGATTCGAGGATCGGCCCGAGGGTCTTGTACGCCTCCACCGAGCCGCCGGGCATGATGCTGGGGCCCTTGAGGGCACCCTCTTCGCCGCCGGAAATGCCGGCGCCGACAAAGTTCACGCCCGTGGCGCGCACCTCCTTCTCGCGGCGGATGGTGTCCTGGAAGTCGGCGTTGCCGCCGTCGACGATGATGTCGCCGGGCTCGAACAGAGCGGTCAGTTGGCTGATCACGGCGTCCGTGCCCGTTCCGGCCTGCACCATGATGATCGCGGTGCGCGGCTTCTGCAGCGACGCCACGAATTCCTCTATGGTCTCCGAGGCGACGAAGCCGGCCTCGGGGTGCTCGGTGATGAGCAGGCGGGTGCGCTCGGGGGAGCGGTTGTACACCGCCACGGTGTTGCCCGCACGGCTGGCCAGGTTGCGGGCGAGGTTGGAGCCCATCACCGCCAGTCCCACTACGCCAATGTTTGCCTGTGCTGCGCCGGTTTCGGCCACGTTCGCTCCTTCAGCTATTGGTTCTCAAAACTCCTCCAAGGCTAGTCGCTCGGCCCATGGCCGTGACATGGAGTGACGCGGGCGCTGCCGGTCTCGAACGCCGGTGACGGATGCCCGAGCCCGCGTTCGCCGAGCGCCGTCGCCTCCGCTAGACTTACGAGTTGAACTTCGGCGAGGGCTGCCGCGTGCCGGGAAACCGAGCGTGCGGCATCCGTTATCGACGCGGCGGAATGCTTCACGGCCTTTCCTCACGCTGACACGCGTTCGAGTTGAATTGAACCAGTACCCACCTTCGCGGGCCGTCCGTCCGCGAACCAGATCTGGGCCGTAGCGGTCCGCAAGGAGATACACCATGGCTGACGCCACCAACAAGATTGTCGCCGACCTGCGCGTGAAGTTCGGCAAGGGCGCGGCCCGCAAGTTGCGCGTGCTGGGCAAGATCCCCGCCGTCATGTACGGCCACGGCACCACCCCGGTTCACGTTGCGCTCCCCGCGCACCAGATCGGCCTGCTGCTGCGTCGTGCGAACGCCGTCCTCGAGCTGGACATCGACGGCAAGACCCACCTGACCCTCGTCAAGGACGTCCAGAAGGACCCGTTCCTGCAGATCATCGAGCACCTCGACCTCATCGTCATCCGCAAGGGCGAAAAGGTCCAGGTCGAGGTTGCCGTGCACCTGACCGGTGAGTCGGCCTCCGGCACCATGGCTGACCTGGACTCCAAGACCCTCCTGCTCGAGGTCGAGGCCACCAGCATCCCGCAGAACGTCCAGGTCTCGATCGAAGGCCTCGAAGACGGCGACCAGATCCGCGCAAAGGACGTCGTGCTGCCCAAGGGCGCCACGCTCGTCTCCGACGAAGAAGCCGTCGTCGTGCTCGTGCACCTGCCGGCCGAGGAAGAGGAAGAGGAAACGGAAGAGGGCGAAGCCGTTGAGGGCGACGCCGAGGCTGCTCCCGCCGAGTAGTCATCCCCTTCTGGTTTCGCGTCAAGCGGAGGATTCCCCTGGACGACAATCTCTGGCTCGTAGTCGGGCTCGGTAACCCCGGGCCCGACTACGCCGGTAACCGACACAACGTCGGCCACATGGTGGCTGCCGTGCTCGCCGACCGTCTGTCGGCGAATTTCAAGAACCACAAGACGAATTCGTCGGTCGCGGAGGGGCGCAGCTTCCCCGGCGGTCCGAAACTGGTGCTGGCCAAGCCGAACACGTACATGAACGTGTCCGGCGGGCCGGTGGCCGCGCTGCTCCGCTTCTACTCGCTGGAGCCCGCGCGCCTGATCGTCATCCACGACGACCTCGATCTCCCGTTCGACACGATGAAGATCAAGGTCGGCGGCGGCCACGGCGGCCACAACGGCCTGCGCGACATCATCGCCGCCGCCGGCACGAACGAGTTCACCCGCATCCGCGTCGGCATCGGCCGCCCGCCCGGCCGCCAGCCCGCCGCGGATTTCGTGCTGCACGACTTCACGTCCACGGAGCGTTCGGCTCTGCCCAATCTGTTGACGGATGCCGCCGACGCGATCGAACTCATCGCCGCCGAGGGCGTCACCGCCGCACAGCAAAAGTTCCACGCCCCGTAACATCCCGCGACAGCGCCCGTGCCGGCCCGGAGTGACCCGCGCAACGGGCACTCCGGGCCGGAACCGGGCACCTGGACGCCCGGGTTGGCGCTCAGCCGGGTTGCATAGAATGCTCCGGTGACTCTCCAGGGCTTAATTGCCACACTTTCGCGCGCCTCCACCTTCGACAATGCCCTCGCCTTCGCGAACCGGGACGTCGACTTCTCCCTCACCGAGGGGCTCCGTGCCCCGCTGCTCGCAGCCCTGCTTGAACGGCGCGGCGAGCTGGGCAAGGCCCCGGCCCTGCTGCTGATCACCGCCACCGGGCGGGAGTCGGAGTCGCTGCACGAGAACCTCGCCTGCTTCGCCGCCGACGCCGAGATCATCGACTTCCCGGCCTGGGAGACACTGCCGCACGAACGGCTCAGTCCCAGCGCCGAAATCGTCGGCAAGCGCCTCTTCGCTCTGCGACGGATGCGCGAGTGGGAGGAGAGCGCCCCCGCCGCGCGCCGCCCGCTGATCGTCATCGCGTCCGTGCGCGCCGCGCTGCAGCCCGTGGCCGACAACCTCACCGACTACGAGCCGATCGACCTGGTCGCCGGCCAGCGCGGCCACGACCTCTCCGCCATCGCACGCCAGCTCGTCAACGTGGCCTACGCCCGGGTGGACATGGTCACCCGGCGCGGCGAGTTCGCGGTGCGCGGCGGCATCCTCGACGTGTTCCCGTCGATCGCCCCGCACCCGTTCCGGGTCGAGTTCTTCGGCGACGAAGTCGAGCAGATTCGTGCGTTCTCGGTCGCCGACCAGCGCTCCTTCCCTGACCCGGTCGATTCGGTGAGCCTGCCGCCGAGCCGCGAGCTGTTGCTCAGCCCCGCGGTGCGGCAGCGGGCGCGCGAGATGCAGCACGAGTTCCCGAGCCTGTCCGGCCTGCTCGCGAAGATCGCCGAGGGCATCCCGGTCGAGGGGATGGAGAGCCTCGCGCCCGCCCTCGTCGACCGGCTCGTGCCGATCACCCACTACCTGCCCGCCGAGGCGGCTGTCGGCGTCATCTCGCCCGAGCGCGTCGCGTCCCGCGCGATCAGCCTCGCCGAGACCAACCGGGAGTTCCTCGGCGCCGCGTGGAGCGCCGCGACCGCGGGCGCCGAGGCGCCGATCGACCTGGAGTCCGGCGATTTCCTCACCCTCGGGCGGCTGCGCGAGACCGTGCAGTTCAGTGCTCCCGGTGCCCCGGCGTCCGCGCACGTGTGGTGGACCCTGAGCTCCTTCCAGGCGGCGCCGACGGATGCCCCGGTGCTGCCGGAGCACCGCGAACTCGACGACCTGCTCACCGTGCGGGTCGAGGGCGACGCCGTGCCGAGCTTCCAGGGCAGCGTCGAGGGCGCCGTCGGTCACCTGGCTGAGCGGCTGAAGGCCGGCTGGACCGTCGGGATCGTCGCCCAGGGTGCCGGACTGGTCGAACGCGCCGCCGACGTCCTGGCCGAGCGGGAGCTGCCCGCCCGGATCGTGGCGGAATGGCCGAGCACACCCGAGGCCGGGATCGCCTACCTGCTTCAGGCATCCGTCGACCACGGTTTCGAACTGCCGGAGACGAAATTCTCCCTGGTCAGCGAGTCCGAGTTCTACGGCCGCACCGTCGGCTACGACGCCCGCCAGGTGAAGAAGCTGGCCAGCCGGCGCAAGAACGTCGTCGACCCGCTGCAATTGAAGGCCGGCGACCACGTCGTGCACCAGACGCACGGCATCGGCCGGTTCATCGAGCTCACCCAGCGCGAGGTCTCCAGCGGCGGGCGAAACCCGGTCAAGACTAAGCGCGAGTACCTCGTGTTGGAGTACGCGCCGTCCAAACGCGGGCACCCCGGCGACAAGCTCTACGTGCCCACCGACCAGCTCGACCTGGTCAGCCGCTACGTCGGCGGCGAGGCGCCGGCGCTGAGCAAGATGGGCGGCAGCGACTGGTCGGCCGCGAAGACGAAGGCGCGCCGGGCCGTGCGGGACATCGCCGTCGAGCTCGTCAAGCTCTACTCCGCACGGATGGCCAGCACGGGCCACGCGTTCGGGCCGGACACCCCCTGGCAGCGTGAACTGGAGGAGGCGTTCCCGTTCGCGGAGACGCCCGACCAGCTCACCACCATCGACGAGGTCAAGGCCGACATGGAACGGCCTATCCCGATGGACCGGCTGCTCTCCGGCGACGTCGGCTTCGGCAAGACCGAGGTCGCCGTGCGCGCCGCGTTCAAGGCCATCCAGGACGGCAAGCAGGTCGTCATGCTCGTGCCGACCACCCTGCTCGTGCGCCAGCACATGGAGACGTTCCAGGAACGCTTCGCCGGGTTCCCGGTGCACCTGCGCGCCCTCAGCCGGTTCCAGACCGAGAAGGAATCCCGCGAGACCATCGCCGGGATGCTCGACGGCACCGTCGACCTCGTGATCGGCACGCACCGCCTGCTGTCCGACTCCATCGTCTTCAAAGACCTGGGCCTCGTCATCATCGACGAGGAACAGCGTTTCGGCGTGGAGCACAAGGACGCGCTGAAGAAGCTCAAGACCAACGTGGACATCCTCGCCATGAGCGCCACGCCCATCCCGCGCACCCTGGAGATGGCGGTCACCGGCATCCGGGAGATGTCGACCCTGGCCACCCCGCCGGAGGACCGGCACCCGATCCTCACCTTCGTCGGGCCGTACTCCGATCGCCAGGTGGCCGCGGCCATCCGGCGGGAGCTGCTGCGGGAGGGCCAGATCTTCGTCGTGCACAACCGGGTGTCCAGCATCAACCGGGTGGCCGCCGCGCTCGCCGAGCTCGTGCCCGAGGCCCGCATCGCCGTGGCGCACGGGCAACTTCCCGAGGCCCAGCTCGAGCAGGTCGTTGTGGACTTCTGGGAGCGCAAATTCGACGTGCTCGTCTCCACCACGATCATCGAGACCGGCCTCGACATCGCCAACGCGAACACGATCATCATCGACCGGGCCGACAAGTTCGGGCTCAGTCAGCTGCACCAGCTGCGCGGGCGGGTCGGCCGTGGCCGCGAACGGGCCTACGCCTACTTCCTCTACGACGAGAACAAGCCGTTGACCGAGATCGCGCACGATCGCCTCGCCACGATCGCGGCGAACAACGAGCTCGGCGCCGGTATGCAGGTCGCGCTGAAGGACCTCGAGATCCGCGGCGCCGGCAACCTGCTCGGCGGTGAGCAGGCCGGCCACATCGCCGGGGTCGGCTTCGACCTCTACCTGCGCATGATCGGCGAGGCCGTCAGCACGTTCCGCGGCGACGTCGCCGAGGGGCAGACCGAGTTACGGCTGGAGCTGCCCGTCGACGCGCACATCCCCGAGGACTACGTCGACAGCGAGCGGCTGCGGCTCGAGGCCTACCAGAAGCTCTCCGCGGCCAGCTCGCCGACGGCCGCGAAGGACCAGATCGACCTGGTGCTCGAGGAGCTCACCGACCGCTACGGCGAACCGCCACAGCCGGTGCAGAATCTGGTGCTGGTGTCGCGCCTGCGCTGGTTGGCCCAGCAGGCAAGCCTGAGCGAGGTCGTGGCGATGGGTTCGAACCTGAGGGTGTCGCCGGCGAACCTCGCCGACTCGATGCAAGTGCGCCTGCAGCGCATGTACCCGGGCTCGCGCTACTTCACCCAGAACGGTTCGCTGACGGTCCCCATGCCGCGCGTCAACGGGGAACCACTCGGCGACGCGGCGCTGATCGCCTGGGCCGGCACCCTGCTCGACGCGCTCTTCCCGCGCCCCGTCGCCGCGGTCGCCTGATGCCTGTGTCCCGTCCGTCGCGGCAGGGCCCGGCCGGGGCCTCCGTCCGCACGTAATTGAGGAGAATTTCCCGAAACGCCGGCTATCTCGGCCGGATCAGCGGCGTGTTGCGAAAATGTCCGCAGGTGAGGTCGCGACCGCCATCGATCCCGGAGGCAACCTCCGCGGATGCCCGTGGCAGGCCCAGCCCGGCGGAGCAGACCCGAGGATCCCCGTCAATTCGGGGCGATTAGAGTTGACGCGTGACCTCTTCAGACCTTCCCACCGGAACTGCCTCCGCCTCCGGCCTCGACGAGCTCGTGCGTGTGGTGGCCCTGCTGCGAGCCCCGGGCGGATGCCCGTGGGATGCCGAGCAGACCCACGAGTCGCTGGTGCAGTACCTGACCGAGGAGACGCACGAACTGATCGAGGCGATCGAGTCGGGTAGCCGCGACGAGATGCTCGAGGAGCTCGGCGACGTGCTCTACCAGGTGATCTTCCACGCCGACCTGGCCGCGCACACCGACGGCGAGGGCTTCGACATCCACGATGTCGCCGCGCACATGACCGCGAAAATGGTCGGGCGGCATCCGCATGTCTTCGGCGACGTGAACCTGGAAACGGCCGACGACGTGGCCCGCGCCTGGGACGACTTCAAGGCCGCGGAGAAGCCCTCCCGCACGAGCGTGCTCGACGGGATCCCGCAGGGAATGCCGGCGCTCGCGCTCGCCGACAAGGTGCTCGGCCGGGCCCAGAAGATCGGGCTGCTCGGCGCCGAGGCCGCGTTCCCGCTGCCGATCGAGAGCGAGGACCAGCTCGGCCCGCTGCTGCTGGCCATCGTGTCCGCGGCCAAGAGCCGGGGGCTCGACTCCGAACGCGCCCTGCGCACCGCCCTCCGCGGGCTGCAGGACGAGATCCGCGAAGCCGAGACGACGGATGCCGACACCACGGTTGCCGTCGACCTCGCCGACGCCGGCATCATCGGCCTTCCCCGCTGACCGTCCCCGCTCACCTTTTCGGTCGCGGCATGGCGGTGCTGCCCACCGGTCGGTGGCGGTCCCGTGTCGCGCGGCCGGGCCACCCGGAATCGACGTGCCGACCCGAACTGACACAATTGGGGCTATGGCAACACCTGTGACCCCTCCCCGCGGCATGCGCGACTTCCTCCCCGCCGACAAGGCGTCCCGGGAGCATGCGCTGGCCGTGATCCGGCGGAGTTTCGCCGCCCACGGCTTCGACGAGATCGAGACCCCGGTCATGGAGGACGCGGCCCGGCTGCACTCCGGGCTCGGCGGCGACAACGAGAAACTCGCCTTCGCCGTGATGAAACGCGGGCTGAAACCGACGGATGCCGCGACCGCCGCCGAATCCGGCGACCTCCTCGCGCTGGCCGACCTCGGCCTGCGATTCGACCTGACCGTGCCGCTGGCCCGGTTCTACGCCACCCACCGGGCGGAACTGCCGACGGTGTTCCGGTCGATCCAGATCGCACCGGTGTGGCGGGCGGAACGCCCGCAGAAGGGCCGCTACCGCCAATTCGTGCAGTGCGACATCGACATCATCGGTGAGTCCGGACTGCTCGCCGAGATCGAGTTGATCACCGCGACCGCCGCCGCGCTCGACGCCCTCGGCCTGACCGGGTGCTCCATCCGCATCAACGACCGGCGCATCCTGACCGCCCTGCTCGCGCACTGGAATGTCGCGCCCGGGCTGAACGAACGCGCGCTGATCGTGATCGACAAACTCGACAAGGTCGGGGTCGACGGTGTCGTCACCGAGCTGGCCGGCCTGGGGATCCCCACCGAGGGCGTTGCCGAGACCCTGCGCAAGATCGCCGATGCCGGCTGGACGGCCGCCGAATCCACGCCGCCGGCCTGGCTCGACACGGATGCCTACGCCGACCTGCTCGCCCTGCGCGCCGCGATGCCCGACGTGCGGCTCGTGTTCGACCCCACGCTCGTGCGCGGGATGGGCTACTACACCGGCACCATCTTCGAGATCTCACACCCCGATCTCGGCTACTCCCTCGGCGGCGGCGGCCGGTACGACGGCATGATCGGCCGTTTCCTCGGCGCCGATGTGCCGGCCTGCGGATTCTCGATCGGGTTCGAACGCATCGTCGACCTGCTCGGAGTGGATGCAGCATCCGCCGAGAACGCCGTCGTGCTGGTGTACGAGCGGGGAACAGACCCCGCCCGGCTCGTGGCTCTCAAGAGAACACTGGTCGACCAGGGTCTCCGGGTGCGCCTCGAACAGCGCACCAAGAACGTCAAGGCGCTACTGGAACGCGCGGCCGGAGCCGGTTACGGGCGCTATGCATTCGTCGGTGCGGATGCCTCCAGCGCGGCCGACCTCGATTTCCGTTCTCTCGGCGGCTGAGGCCAGTCGCTAGACTGTTATGGGATTGGAACACGGCGCTGTCTTCCTCGATTCCTCCAAACCAACACCCCACCAATTAAGAAACACAAGGAAACAGGAGATAGCTGTGGCTCTCATTGAGGCAGTAGTAGCACGCGAGATTCTTGACTCCAGAGGCAACCCGACCGTCGAGGTCGAGGTATTGCTTGATGACGGTTCGGTCAGCCGTGCCGCCGTCCCGTCCGGCGCATCCACCGGTGCGTTCGAGGCTTATGAGCTGCACGACGGCGACAAGTCACGTTATTTGGGCAAGGGAGTCCGCAAGGCCGTTGACGCCGTCATCGACGAACTCGGACCGGCAGTCGAGGACCTCGACGCCGCAGACCAGCGCATCATCGACGCCGTCCTGAACGAGACCGACGGAACCGACAACAAGCACCGCGTCGGCGCCAACGCCATCCTCGGCGTCAGCCTGGCCGTTGCCAAGGCCGCCGCCACCTCGGCCGGCCTGCCCCTGTTCCGCTACCTCGGTGGCCCGAACGCGCACACGCTCCCGGTCCCGATGATGAACATCATCAACGGTGGATCGCACGCCGACAACGACGTGGACATCCAGGAATTTATGGTCGTCCCGCTCGGCGCTGAGTCCTTCGCCGAGGGCCTCCGCTGGGGCACCGAGACCTACCACGCCCTGAAGGCGCTGCTCAAGTCCAAGGGTCTCTCCACCGGCCTCGGCGACGAGGGTGGCTTCGCCCCCAACCTGCCGAGCAACCGCGCGGCTCTCGACCTCATCGTCGAAGCCATCCAGAACGCCGGCTACACACCCGGCAAGGACATCGGGCTTGCGCTCGACTGCGCCGCCTCCGAGTTCTACAAGGACGGCGTCTACCACTTCGAGGGCAAGGAACTCACCGCCTCGGAGCTGTCCGCCTACTACGTCGAGCTCGTTGCGGCCTACCCGCTCGTCTCGATCGAAGACCCGCTCGAGGAGGACGACTGGGATGGCTACGTCCACCTCACCGCCGAGCTCGGCGACAAGGTCCAGATCGTCGGCGACGACCTGTTCGTGACCAACCCGGTGCGTCTCGCCAAGGGCCTGGCCCTCGGCACCGCGAACTCCATCCTGGTCAAGGTCAACCAGATCGGCACCCTGACCGAGACGCTCGACGCAGTCTCCCTCGCGCAGCGTGCCGGTTACACCGCCGTCATCTCGCACCGCTCCGGTGAGACCGAAGACACCTTCATCGCCGACCTCGCGGTCGCGACGGATGCCGGCCAGATCAAGACCGGAGCGCCCGCCCGCAGCGAGCGCGTCGCGAAGTACAACCAGCTGCTCCGCATCGAGGAAGAGCTGGGCGAGGCCGCTGTGTACGCGGGCCGCGCCGCTTTCCCGCGCTTCACGGCGTAGTTCGACTGGAGCTCTCGGAGCGCGGGTTCATCCCCGTCGCTCCGGGAGCTCCATTTTTTTGTCCGATTGCGGTTAGGGTTCCAGTGCGGGACAACCGCGACCAGCGATTCACGAAGGGAGTTGCCGTGGCCAGGAAACGCGCCGAACGGCGGCCCGTTGCGCTCCCCGCAACCGAGACCGCGGCCGCCCGCTGGCTACGCGGCCTGCGCCTGTCCGGGTTCTCGCTGGTGATGATGGGCCTCCTGATCATGGCCGTCATCGTCCTGGCTCCCGGCATCCGCACCTACGCCGACCAGCGCCAGCAGATCGAATCGCTCACAGCGGAGGTCGAAGCCCAGCAGGGTGCCGTGGAGGAGCTCAAGAACGAGCGGGAACGCTGGAATGACCGCACCTACGTCACCACGCAGGCGAGGGACCGACTGTCCTATGTGCTCCCCGGCGACGTCAGCTTCCTCGTGATCAACGATCTGGCCCTGCCCGTCGCCGGCGGCACGGCCCCGCCGGTCGCCACGCCCACCATCCAAACCACCAACGTCGATTGGCTCTCCTCCATGTTCGCCTCCGTAATGACGGCCGGTCTGGCTCCCGAGGCCGTGAAATGACCCGGCCTCCCTTCGCTTCGGTCACCGAGGACGACATCACGATCGTGTCGGCCCAACTGGGACGCCCGGCTCGCAACGTCGTGGGCATCGCCGCGCGCTGCGTCTGCGGCGCCCCGACCGTGGTGGCGACGGCGCCGCGCCTCGCCGACGGCACCCCGTTCCCCACCCTCTACTACCTGACGCACCCCGCGGCCACCGCGGCGCTGTCGTTCCTCGAGGCCACCCAGGTGATGAACGAGTACAACCAGCTACTGGCCGACGACGAGCAGGTGCGGGCTCGCTACCGGCGTGCGCACGAGGGCTTCCTCGCCGACCGGGAGACCCTGGGTACGGTCCCGGAAATCGCCGGCATCTCCTCCGGCGGCATGCCCGAACGCGTGAAATGCCTGCACGCCCTGGCCGCCCACGCCCTGGCTGCAGGTCCCGGCGTGAACCCGATCGGTGACCTGGCGCTGGCCCGGGCGGCGTGGACGCCCGCCGTCTGCGAATGCCTCGACTACACCACGGCCGACGAGTGACCCGTTCCGCCTGGCGTCGGATCGGCGCGGGCGTCGCCCTGGGCCTGACCGTGGCGCTCGGCGGGGCTTGCGTCGCAGCGCCCGCGCCCGCTTTCGCGGAGAACACGCAGGTCCGTGACCTGCAGTACTGGCTCAACGACTACGGATTCACCCAGGCCTGGAACACGACCCGTGGCGCCGGCGTCACGGTGGCCGTCATCGACACGGGCGTCGCGGCCGGCGTCGCCGACCTCACGGGTGCGGTCGTGGGCGGAACGGATGTCTCCGGACTCGGCTCCACCGACGGGCAGACGCCCGTTGGAGAAGGCAGCGAGCACGGGACCCTGGTCGCGTCCCTGCTGGCGGGCCGAGGCACGGGTGAGGGGTCGGGTGTGCTGGGAGTGGCCCCCGAGGCGTCGATCCTGGCCGTCTCGGTGGCCTTCGGCACCAGCGACGCCACCGTCAGCAATGACGACCAGATCGCCGAGGGCATCCGCTGGGCCGTAGACAACGGCGCCGACGTCATCAACATGTCCCTGACCCGCAACACGCTGGACTGGCCGCCGAGCTGGGACGACGCCTTTCTGTACGCCTTCGAGAACGATGTCGTCGTGGTGGCCGCCGCCGGAAACCGCGGCAGCGGCACCACCGAGGTCGGAGCCCCGGCCACCATCCCCGGGGTGCTCACCGTCGCCGGCGTCGACCGCAACAAGGGTGCCAGCTTCGACGCGTCCTCCCAGGGCATCACGATTTCGGTGGCCGCGCCCAGCGAGCAGCTCGTGGGCGTGGTTCCCGACGGCGGCTACGTGCAGTGGAACGGCACCAGCGCGGCCGCGCCGATCGTGTCGGGCCTGGTGGCCCTGGTGCGCGCCGCCTATCCCCGGCTCGACGCGGCGGAGGTGATGAACCGGGTCATCGAAACGGCCGACCCCAATGGCCGTGCCGTCCCCAGCCCCATCTACGGTAACGGCCTGATCGACGCCGCCGCCGCGGTGAGCGCATCCGTTGCGTCCTCGACGAGCCCGGAACCGGCCGCCCTGCTGGAGGAGTGGATCCGGGTGCACCGGCGCGCGGACACCGAGGTCGAGGCTGCTCCGCAGACCGCCACGCAGGTGCCGATCGCACCGCGGGAGGACCCGGCGCTGCCTGCCCCCAGCGTCGTTGCGGCGTGGCTGCCCAGCCCGCTCACGCTGACTTATATCACCGTACCGCTCCTGGTCTTGGTCGGGTTTGGTACTCTAGTAACGCTGCTCGGCATCGGAGCCTCTCGGCAGATCAAGCGAATCCGGTCAAAACGGTAAGTTTCGCGCAGCTAAATCATCTAGGAGGACTTTCATAGTGCCCAAAATTCTTATCGTCGGTGGCGGCTACGCCGGTTTCTACACTGCGTGGAAACTGGAGAAATGGCTGCGCGCCGGCGAGGCCGAGGTCACCATGGTTGACCCGCTGCCGTACATGACCTACCAGCCGTTCCTGCCGGAGGTTGCCGCCGGATCCATCGAGGGCCGCCACGCCGCTGTCGCGCACCGTCGTCACCTCAAGAAGACCACCGTCGTCACGGCGAAGGTCACGCACGTCGACCACGCCACGAAGACCGCGACCATCACCCCGCCCGTCGGCGAGCCCTACGACTTCGTCTATGACGTCGTCGTCGTGACGGCCGGCGCCGTGTCCCGTACGTTCCCGATCCCGGGCGTCGCGGACCAGGCCATCGGTCTCAAGACCATCGAGGAAGCCATCGCCATCCGCGACCGCATGCTCACGAACTTCGACAAGGCGGCACTGCTGCCGGCCGGTCCCGAGCGGGACCGCCTGCTCACCTTCGTCGTCATCGGCGGCGGCTTCGCCGGCATCGAGGTCTTCGCCGAGCTGCGTTCCTTCGCGTCATCGCTACTCAAGTCCTACCCGCAGATCGGGTTCGACGACACCCACTTCCACCTGATCGAGGCGATGGGGCGCATCATGCCCGAGGTCTCGCTGCCGACCAGCCTCTGGGTCATCAAGCACCTCGACGAACGCGGCGCTCAGATCCACCTCAACACGCAGCTGACCAGCGCGGTCGGCGGCAAGGTCGAGCTGTCCACCGGTGAGAGTTTCGAGACCGACCTGATCGTCTGGACCGCCGGAGTCATGGCGAACCCGGCCATCGTGCGCCACACCGACCTGCCGATCGAGGACCGCGGGCGGATCCAGGTGCGCCCCGACCTGCGCGTCGGAACCGACGACGAGATCATCGCCGACGCCTGGGGTGCCGGCGATATCACCGCCGTCCCCGACCTCAGCGGTGGGGGAGTGGGCGGCTTCTGCGTTCCCAACGCCCAGCACGCTGTGCGCCAGGGCAAGCTCCTCGCGAAGAACATCGTCGCGGTGCTGCGCGGCGAGGCTCCCAAGGACTACCTGCACAAAAACAAGGGCGCGGTTGCCGGCCTCGGCATCGGTTCCGGTGTCTTCCAGTCCGGCAAGGTCGCCTTCACGGGTCTGCCGGCCTGGTTCGCCCACCGCGGCTACCACGGCCTCGCCATGCCCAGCTGGGAGCGCAAGCTGCGCGTCATCTTGGGCTGGATGAACAACTTCTTCCTCGGTCGAGACATCGTCTCGCTCGCCGCGGTGGAGAACCCTCGGGCCACGTTCGTGGAGTTCGCCTCCCGCCCCAAGCCCGCCGCGGATGCTGCCGCGCCGGCCAAGGCGCCGGCGACCGCCGCCGCATCGGCCAAGGCCTCGGCCTCCGCCGCCCCTGGCACGGTTCCCGCCGTCAAGGCCGCCGTGCGGGCGCCCCGCGCTCCGCGCAAGAGCGCGGCCGACAGGGCTGTCGAGGCCGAGAAGATCGCCACGGCAGAGACGACCGAGAAGGCCACGGCGTCAGCAGCCGCCAAATAGCAGCGGCTGCGGGTGTCAACGGGAGAAACCGGTGACGCCCGCAGCACCTACGCTTGAGGCGTTCGGATTCACCGAGCGCGCCCCCGTAGCCCAATGGCAGAGGCAGACGACTTAAAATCGTCACAGTCTGGGTTCGACCCCCAGCGGGGGCACTGCACGGAACGACACAGCGAACCGGCCCGGCCCTGCTGCACGCTTTATCCGGGTGAGGCGGCCTTTCCGCCGTGGTTCCGTCGCGCTACCATCTGCGAGTGACACGGCCGTCGCCTCCCCGTGATGTGCCTTTTCCCGACGAAGGAGCAGCATCATGGACTTTCTGCAAGCCACGTGGGACATCATCTGGTTCTTCTTCTGGACATTCGCGTTCATCGCCTACCTGATGGTGCTCTTCTCGATCATCGGGGACATCTTCCGTGACCACACCCTCAGCGGATGGGGCAAGGCCGCCTGGATGCTGTTCCTCGTCTTCGTGCCGTTCCTGACCGCGCTGATCTACCTGATCGCCCGGGGTAAGGGAATGGCCGAGCGGCAGATGCGCGCGGCTCAGCAGAACCAGTCCGCCACGGAACAGTACGTGCGCTCGGTCGCCGGCACGGGCGGGGCTGCGGACGAGATCACCAAGGCGAAAGCGCTGCTCGACACCGGCACCATCACCGCCGAGGAGTACGCGGCGCTCAAAGCCAAGGCGCTGCGGTGACCTGAGCCGCGCCGCGGGCGGAACCAGTTCGACGGAGATTGTGGCCTGAGAGCCGGATAGGGGCCGGGTTGAGACCATTTTCGGCAGAATCTCCGTCGAATTGGTGAGGGGTCGCTACTCCAGGTGGTCCAGGTACCTCAGGATGATGCCCTCGCGCAGCGCCCACGGCGACACTTCCAGCTCGGTCACGCGGAACGCGGCCATCGCGGCGCTGAGCACGATGCCGCCGGCCACGATCTGGAAGGTGCGGTCGGCGGTGATGCCGGGCAGCGCCGGGCGGGCCTCGGCCGGGATGCGGGCCAGCCGCGGCACCCAGTCGTCCAACTGGGAACGCGTCAGCTGCATCCGTTCGCCCGAGCCGAAACCCTCCGAGGTGGAACCGGCCAGCTTGGCCAGTGAGCGGATGGTTTTGGACGAACCGACGACGTGGTGCGCCGCGGGGAGACCCTCGAATGCGACCAGGGCGTCCTGGAGCACGGCGGCCGCATGGTCGCGGAGCGCGGCGACCTGCTTGGGCAGGGGCGGGTCGTCGTGCAGGAAGCCGATCGTGGACCGGCCGGCGCCCAGCGGCAACGACAGCGCCACCGCGGGCACCTCGTTCCCGCCCGCGGCGATCTCCAGGGAGCCGCCCCCGATGTCGAACAGCAGGATGTCCCGGGCCGACCAGCCGTACCAGCGCCGAACGGCCAGGAACGTCAGTCGGGCCTCGTCCTCACCGGACAGGACCTGCAGTGCGACGCCGGTCTCCCGCTCGACCCGGGCGAGCAGTTCGGGTCCGTTCACGGCCTCGCGGAGGGCGGAGGTGGCGAACGGCAAGAGGTCGTCGACCTGGTGGCGCCGTGCCACCTCGGCCGCATTCCGCACCGACTCGAGCACCGCGGTGCACCCCTCGTCGGTGATCGCGCCCTCGGGCGTGAGGTAGCGCATCAGGCGCAGCACAGCCTTGTCCGAGGCCATCGGCACCGGCTGGGCGCCCGCGTGCGCGTCGACAACCAGCAGGTGGACGGTGTTCGAACCGACATCAAGGACTCCGAGGCGCACGCTCTCGACGATAGCGTGCGGGGAGGCCGCCGCACCGCTACGCGGCCACGGCGTGCCGGGTCGTCGTCAGGGTGCCGTCGACCAGGGTGTGCACGGAGTCCGTCAGCGGCAGCAGCCGCCGAACATGGGTGACCAGCACCGTGGCGGTGTCGTGCTCGACGGTGAGCCGCAGGATCAGCTCCAGGATGCGGGAACCGCGCTCCTGGTCGAGTGCGCTCGTTGGCTCATCGACGACCAGCACGGTCGGGTCGTTCATCAGCGCGCGGGCGATATTGACCCGCTGACGCTGACCGCCCGAGAGCGAACCCGGGCGATGCTCAGAGTCTGGCGGGGGTGACGAACCGCTGCCAGGCCCAGGCGCTCACGCTGACGACGGTGAAGAGGGCGCCCGCCACCCACCAGAGGTTGAGGCTGCCGCCGGCGTGCCAGAGATCCACCGCCGGGGACAGCACCCCGAACATGATCGTGAAGGCGAGCACCGTCAGGCACGCCCAGATCGGCGGTGACCAGGCGAGGATGCTCCGTCCACTGGTGCGTCCGATCGGGACCAGCACCAGTGCCGCCGAACCGATCGCGGCCAGCACCACGCTGGTGGCGATCTCGGCGGCGAGGGAACTGAGGAAGCCGTCCGCTGCCGGAAGAATTCCCAGCGTCAGCCAGCCGAGAACGGCCAGACCGATCAGGCTGCCGGCCCGAACGGCGGCGAGCGGGCCGCGCCGCGGCGCCAGCGCCTCGGGGGCCACGGTGACGCTGCCGAGAAGCCCGAAGACCAGGGCCGGATGAATGTCGAGGGCCCGGGAGGCCAGGGCGGTCAGGGCGACCAGCAGCAGGTAGCGAGGCAGGAATGTGACGGATGCCTTCACCCGCCACACGCGGGAGCTCCACCACAGCGGTACGAGGGCTCCGACCGCGTTGACGACGAGGAGCGCCAGCGTGACGGCCAGCAGCAGTCGGAGGTAGGCCGGCTGGCTGGTGACCGGGCCCGACAGCATGACGAGGGTGGCCGCGGCCAGCACGGCGGCACCGGCCACCAGCCACCGGTTCAGCGGGAGCTCGGGAACGGTCTCGAATTCCTCGCGGGCGCGGTTGCGGCCCGCGATCGGCATGCCCGGCCAGAGGGGGCGTCCGTCGCGGGCCCGGGACACGGTCCCGGCGAGGAGACGGGCCGGAACGCACAACAACAGGAGGGCGCCGAGCGCCAGCAGCGCCGCCTGGAACCAGGACAGGTCGGGCGTCGACCACGGCGGCAGCACGGCGGTCGCGAACCGGGTGGGGTCGCTCCAGCCGCCCGGCAGGGGGATGGCGAGGTCTACGGTCGGGCTGTCAGCCTGCGGTGTCGGCGACGCGGGTGCAGCGGCACCGGGTGAGGAGTGCTCCGGGACCGCGGCCGAGGAAGGCGGTGGGGCGGCCGGAGCGGCGGGCGCGGCAGTGGGAGGCACGGCCGTTCCCGGGGCGGCGGAGCCGGACGGGGCAGGGTCGCCGTAGAACACGTCCACGCCGGGGCTGCCCGGGCCGAGGTTGCCCGCCGGGTCGAGCTGCACGGCGATCACCCGGTAGGAACCGGCGGCGACCCCGCCGGCCGAGCAAATCCACGACCCGGACACGACAACGGTGCTGCAGAGCTCATATGGGCCGGCGAAGACTCGCACCGTCGCACCCTCCTCACCGGACCCCGCGTAGTCGGCACCGGTGAGTGGGAGCCGGGCGCCGGGCGCCGGCGTGCTCAGCGTCGGTGCCGCCGGCCGGTCGCGATCGAAGTCGAGAACGACCGGGGCGCTCCGGTTGGACCACGAGGGACTGCTATAGCTCGTCTGTTGGCTGGCCGTGACCTCGGCCTCCCCGCCGGCGAGCCCGTCGGCGAACGTGCACGACCAGGCGCCCGAGGCGTCGGCGGTGGCCGTGCAGCGGGGTCCGCCGGTCATTGTGACGATGACGGAGGCCCCCGGATAGCCGGTGCCGCGCACCGTGCCGTTGGTCAGGGTCCCGCCGGTCGGGCCGCCCGTCACCCGAGGGGCGGCCAGCACGGCGATGGTGTGCTCGGCGGCGCGGTCGGAGGCGCCGGTGACGACGACCCGGAGCGGAACGGATGGCCCGCTCGGCAGGGAGACCGCGGCGCAACTCCACTCGCCGGCGTCAACCACGTCGAAGCAGAGCGGGTCCTGGCCGGCGACGGGGGAGAGCAACTGGATCTCCTGGCCGGCTTCACCCGTTCCGGAGACGGTGGTGGTTCCGCTGCCCACAAAGGTCCCCGGCGGTGGGCTGACGATGGTCGGCGCGCTCGTCGGGGCCGCCCTGGGCTCCCGCTCGACGGTGGGGGCCGGTGTGGGAGTCGGTGTGGGACTCGGCTCCGCGAACGCCGGGGCCGCGGTGCCGAGCAGCAGCAAGCCGACCAGGGAGACGAACAGGGGCAGAGTGCGAGGCGTCGTTCGTCGGCGACGGCACCCGGGCGTTGTGCCCGAACCGGCCTCACCTGTCCCGAACATGAATCCCCCTGTGACCATTTCACGGGCCAGCGCCGGGAAAGTCAACGTGCGACACGCGGAATGAGGGCGATGTCACCCATTCGTGATCGGCGGAGCCATGGGGCATACTGTCGCTGGGCCATCCGAGCCGTTACTTTCCCCGGGAAGGCGACGGGCGGCCGTGGCCAGGTCACCGCACCGGGCGTCCTCGGTCCCGGCTAATGAAGGCGGCGCGCTGATGCTCGACCTCTCCCACCGTCCCTCGAGCCGTCCCTGGCAGAATCCCGGGCTGTTCTGGGCCGAACTGACGGCCGCGACGGCCCACCTGGACTCCCCGGTCGCCGCCCTGCACCTGGGGGCGCTGCGCCACAACGCGTACGACCTGCTGGATCGCGCCGACGGCACCCCGCTCCGGGTCGCGTCGAAGTCGATCCGGGTGCGCGGCGTGGTCGAGGCAATCCTGGCCCTGCCCGGCTATCGGGGTGTGCTGGCCTACACCCTGGCCGAGGCGCTCTGGCTGGCGGAGACGGTGACGGATGTGCTCGTCGGCTACCCCACGGCCGACCGGTCCGCGATCCGGCGGCTGGGCCGTTCGCCGGAACTGGCCGCCACGGTCACCCTGATGGTCGACTCGATCGCCCACCTCGACTTCATCGACGCCGTGCTCCCGCCCGGCAGCCGGGTCCCGATCCGGGTCTGTCTCGAACTGGACGCAGCCTGGAACACCCCCGTGCTCGGACACCTGGGTGTCTGGCGTTCACCCGTGCACACTCCGGGCGAGGCCCGTCGGCTCGGGGCCGCCATCGCAGCCCGTCCCGGCTTCTCCCTCGTCGGCGTGATGAGCTACGAGGCGCAGGTGGCGGGCATCGGCGACAAACCGGCCGGGAAACCGCTCCGGGGTCTGGTCACCCGCTGGGTGCGGCGCCGGTCCGTCGGGGAACTGGCGGAGCGGCGCAGTGCGGCCGTCGCCGCGGTCCGGGAGGTCGCGCCCCTCGAGTTCGTGAACGGAGGCGGAACGGGCTCGGTCGAGAGCACGCGCGCTGACGCATCCATCACCGACATCGCCGTCGGCAGCGGCTTCTTCGGCGGCCACCTCTTCGACAACTACGCGAGTTTCCGTCCCGCGCCGGCGGCCGCGGTCGCCCTCTCCGTGGTGCGGAAGCCCAGCCCCGATACGGCCGTGCTGCTCGGTGGCGGCTGGATCGCGTCCGGGGTGCCCGGGGCCGACCGGATGCCGCGCCTGGTCTGGCCGGAGGGCCTCAGCCTGGTTCCGCGGGAGATGGCCGGCGAGGTGCAGACGCCGCTGACCGGGGCCGCAGCGGCCCGGCTCCGTGTGGGGGACCGCGTCTGGGCGCGGCACACCAAATCGGGGGAGCTGAGCGAGCACGTGAACGAATTCGCACTGGTCGAGAATGGGAGGGTGGTCGACATCCTGCCGACCTACCGGGGCGAGGGGAAGGCCTTTCTGTGACTGCGAGCGGAGCGGTATGGCGCAATTGGGCCCGGAACGAGGCCGTGACGCCGGTCCGGGTGGAACGGCCGTCGAGTGTCGCAGCAGTGCAGCGCGCCGTCGTGGCGGCCGGCAAGGTGGGCCTCCGGGTCAAGGCCGTGGGCTCCGGGCACAGCTTCTCCGGCATCGCGCTGGCACCGGGGGTGCAGCTCGACCTGCTGGACCTCGCCGGGCTGATCGGTGTGGACACCGTGGCCGGGCAGGTCACGCTGGCCGCGGGAACCCGCCTGTTCGAACTGCCCCGCCTGCTGCGGCCCTACGGTCTGGCCCTGCCGAATTTGGGCGACGTGGACCGGCAGACGATCTCCGGCGCCACGTCCACCGGGACCCACGGCACCGGCGGCCGGTTCGGCGGCCTGGCGACCCAGGTCGTGGCGCTGACCCTGGTGACCGGCGACGGCACCCTGCTACGCGTAAGCGCCACGGAGAACGCGGAGCTGCTGCCGGCGGCCCGCCTCGGGCTGGGCGCGCTCGGAATCATGGTGGATGTGACCCTGCAGTGCGTGCCTGCCTTCCTGCTGCACGCGGTGGAGGCCGCCGAGCCGCTGGAGGAGGTGCTCGAGGGCTACCTCGACCGGACCGAGCGCAGCGACCACTTCGAGTTCTTCTGGTTCCCGCACACCGAGACCGCCCTGACCAAGACCAACACCCGGCAGCCCCTGGAGTCCGGCCGGTCGCCGCTCGGACGGGTCTCCCGGTGGGTCGACGACGAACTGCTCGCGAACGGCGTCTACCGCGGGATCTGCGGCCTGGGTGCCGCGCTGCCGGCGACGGTGCCGGGATTCAACCGGCTGGCATCCCGGCGGAGCGGGAAACGCGAATTCACGGATGTCTCGCACCGCGTGTTCGTGACCAACCGCACGGTGCGTTTTCGAGAAATGGAATATGCCCTGCCGCGGGCCGTGGTGCCGGACGCGCTGCGCGAGGTGCGCGCGCTGATAGAGGCGCGTGGCTGGCGCATCTCGTTCCCGATCGAGGTGCGCTCGGCCGCGGCCGACGACGTCTGGCTGTCGACCGCCACGGGCCGGGACACCGGCTACATCGCCGTGCACCGGTACTACCGGGAGGACCCCGCCGCCTACTTCCAGGCGGTCGAGGCCATCATGCGCGCTCACGGCGGGCGTCCGCACTGGGGCAAGATGCACGACCGGGATGCGGCGTCCCTGCGCTCCGACTACCCGCACTTCGACGACTTCCTCTCGGTGCGTGACAGGCTTGACCCCGAGCGACGCTTCAACAACAGCTATCTGGAAAGAGTCCTGGGTCGATGAGCAACAGCAACACCCCCACCGCACGCGCCTGGGAACACCGGGCGGGGGAGCTGGGTGACCGGCTGCCCGACGGCTTCACCCTCGGTGTGGCCACCTCCGCGTTCCAGATCGAGGGCGGCGCTCGGGAGGGCGGTCGCGGCGAATCGAGCTGGGACCCGTTCACGGCCACCGCCGGGCGCATCAGGGACGGCTCCAACGCATCCGTGTCGACTGACCACTTCAACCGCCTCGACCAGGACATCACCCTGCTCCGCGAACTGGGCGCGGACGTCTACCGGTTCTCCCTGGCCTGGTCCCGGTTGCAGCCCGACGGCCGCGGCCCGCTCAGCCGGGCCGGCCTGGCCTTCTACGACCGGCTGCTCGACGGGCTCCTGGTCGCCGGGATCAGCCCGATGGCGACCCTGTTCCACTGGGACACGCCGCTCCGGTTGCGCGGCGGCTGGCTGAACCGGGACACCGCGCTGCGCTTCGGCGACTACGCGCACCAGGTCGGCGCGGTGTTCGGTGACCGGATCGACTCCTGGCTGACCCTGAACGATCCCGCGACGGTGACCCTGAACGGTTACGCCCTCGGCACCGACGCCCCGGGGGAGACCCGGCTCTTCGGCGCCCTGCCGGCGGCGCACCACCAGCTGCTGGGGCACGGCCTTGCCGTGCAGGGGTTGCGCGCCGCCGATGTGCGCGGCCGGATCGGGATCTCGACCGTGCACTCGCCCGTGCAGGCCGCCAGCGACCGTGAAGCCGACTCGCGCGCCGCCGAGCTCTTCGACGTGCTGCACAACCGCCTGTACGCCGACGCGGTGCTGCTCGGCCGCTACCCGGAACCGCCCGAGCCCTACCAGGTGCCCCTGCGGATGCTGCTGGAAACCGAGCCGGACGACCTGCGCACCATCCACCAGCCGCTGGACTTCTACGGGCTGGACTACTCCCAGCCGAGCCGGATCAAGGCCGGCCCCGCGGCCCCGAGAACCCCGAGCGGACCGCCCTTCGGGGAGCCGCCGGAGAAGGTGATCGCGTTCCCCTTCCACGTCACCCCGTTCCGCGAGTTCCCGGTGACCAATGCCGGCACCGCCATCGCCCCCGAATACCTCGGAGTGGCCCTCGGCGAACTGCGGGACCGCTACGCGGACAACTTGCCGCCGGTCTGCATCACGGCCGGGGGAGCAAGCTTCCCCGATGTGGCCGACAAGTGGGGTGCCGTGCACGACCCGGCCCGGATCGACTACCTGGCCGAACACATCACGGCCGCGCTCGCCGCGGTGGCCCCCGGCGGAATCGCCGACGGAGTCATCCTGCAGGGGTATACGATCTGGTCCCTGCTGGACAGCTTCGAATGGACGGCCGGCTACACCCAGCGGTTCGGCCTCGTGCACGTCGACTTCCAGGACGGCACGCGCACGCGCACCCCCAAAACCTCCTATCGCTGGCTGCAGAAGGTGCTCTCGGCTCGTTGAGGGTCGGGAACGACGGCGCGGCTCACCGTTTCTTGGAGTGTGTCGGGAAGCGCATGTGAGCGCCAGGGCACGCGGTTATGATAGTTCTGCGTCGTAGAAACGCCGCCGCGGCCTGCCTGCTCGCCCCGCCTCATCACAAGGAGAAGCTGCCATGGAATGGCTCATCCCGGTCCTCATCGTTGTTGCACTCGTCGTCATCATTGGTATCTACCTCTGGGCGACGTACAACTCCCTCGTCACCCTCAAGGTGCGCGTGGACGAGGCATGGAGTGATATCACCGTCCAGATGAAGCGCCGGGCCGACCTGATCCCCAACCTGATCGAGACGGTCAAGGGCTATGCGGCACACGAGCGGGCCGTCTTCGAGAACGTCACCAAGGCACGGGCCGAGTCGCTCAACGCTCAGGGTCCGGCCGAGTCCGCCGCCGCCGAGAACCACATGCAGACCGCCCTGCGCAGCATCTTCGCCGTGGCGGAGGCCTACCCGCAGTTGCAGGCGAGCCAGAACTACCTGCAGCTGCAGGGCGAACTCGTCGACACTGAGGACAAGATCCAGGCGTCACGCCGGTTCTACAACGGCGGCGTGCGGGAACTGAACACGAAGATCCAGGTCTTCCCCAACAACCTCATCGCCCGCAACCTCGGGTTCACCCAGCGAGACTTCTTCGAGGTGTCCGACTCCGCTGCCATCGCGGAGCCGCCACGCGTCCAGTTCTAACGGCAGGCGGCCATGTACAGCGCTATTGCGCGCAACAAGCGCAACACCGTCTTCATCATCATCCTGTTCATCGTCATCATCGCGGGCCTCGGTTGGCTCGCCAACGCCGTCTACAGCACGCCCGGGAACTACAGCATCCTGATCCTCACGGTCGTCGTCGCCACGGGGTACGCCGTGGTGCAGTACTTCGTGGCTGGGCGCCAGGCGATCGCGATGAGCGGCGGCATCCGCATCAACAGCCAGTCGGAGAACCCGAGGCTCTGGAACATCGTCGAGAATCTCTCGATCACCACCGGCACCCCCATGCCCGCTATCTATGTGATCAACGACCCGGCGCCGAACGCCTTCGCCACCGGGCGCGACCCGGAGCACGCGATCGTGGCGGCCACCACCGGTCTGCTGGAGATCATGACCGATTCCGAGCTCGAGGGCGTCATGGCGCACGAGCTCGGCCACGTGCGCAACTATGACATCCGCCTGTCGATGGTCGTGTTCGGCCTCGTCGTGGCCGTCGGGTTCATTTCCGACATCTTCCTGCGGATGGCGTTCTTCGGCCGGAACAGCAAGAACAACGGCAGCCCCGTGATCATGGTGGTCGGCCTCGTCGCCATGCTCGTGGCACCCCTGATCGCCACGGTCGTGCAGCTGGCGGTGTCGAGGCAGCGCGAGTACCTGGCGGATGCCACGGCAGCCCTGACCACGCGGCATCCGGATGCCCTGGCCAGCGCCCTCGGCAAACTCGAGGCCTACGGTCGCCCGATGAAGAAGCAGAACACGTCGATGGCCCACCTCTGGATCGCCGACCCGCTCAAGCCCGGCGTGATGGACAAGCTCTTCGCCACGCACCCGCCGATCGCCGAGCGCGTCGAACGCCTGCACACGATGGGCCGCCAGTTCTAGAGCCCCGTTCCGGTCGAGAGCGCCCCTTCCGCCGGTCGCTCTCGACCGGAACGGGCACTGCCTAGTTTGCCCGCGCTGCCTAGCGGCGCAGTTCGGCGGCCAGCGCGCCGGCGAGATTGCCGCGCGGTTCCACCTCGATCTCCGGCAGGCCCTGCCAGGCGGCGGCCTCCCGGAGAACGGATGCGAGACGCTCCGCCGTGTCCGTCGGCGCACCGGGCTCCGCCCACGCGGCGCGCACCCGCAGAACGCGCGCCTGCCGGTCGTTCTTGAGGTCGACCCGGCCCACGATCGTGTCGCCGAGCAGCACGGGCAGGCAGTAGTAGCCGAACACCCGCTTCGGCTCGGGAGTGTAGATCTCGATCCGGTAATGGAAGCCGAACACCCGCAGTGCGCGGGCGCGTTCCCAGACGACCGGGTCGAAGGGGGACAGCAGGGTTGCGGCATCCATCCGGCGCGGCAGCCGGGCGTCGCGGTGCAGCCAGGCCGCCCCGGGGGCGCCGCCTGCTCCCCACCCCGGCACCTCGACCGGGAGGAGCTCGCCGGCATCCTCGAGGTCGCGGATGGCCGCCCGGGTCGCCGGGCCGCGCAGCCGGAAGTAGTCGGCGAAGTCCGTCACCGTGCCGATGCCGTGCGCCCGGGCCGAGCGACTCACCAGTTCCCGGTGCGCGTCGTCCCGGCTGACGGTCCGCTCGAGGAGCCCCGGCGGGAACACCTGCTCCGGAAGCCCGTAGACCCGCTCGAACCGCTCCCTGCCCATGATGGCCACGTCACCCCAGCGGAACAGGGTCTCCAGCCCGGTCTTCACGTCCGACCAGCCCCACCACGGGCCGCTGCGCCGGTTCGCGTCGTGCTCGATCGCGCTCGCGCGGAGGGGACCGTTGGCGGCGAGCTCAGCCAGCAGCCAGTCGAGCATCGGCCGGTTGCCCTGCGCCCACGCCTCGGTCGCCGACCTATCCCGGAAATCCCGCATCCGCCAGCCGAACAGCGGCCAGGCGTCGCGGGGCAGGAAGGACGCCTCGTGCGCCCAGTACTCCGTGAACCGCGACTCGCGGCCCGACGTCAGCCGGTCCAACTGCGCCTTGTCGTAGACGCCGAGGCGGCTGAATGCCGGCAGGTAGTGGCTGCGCTCAAAGACGTTCACCGAGTCGATCTGCAGCAGTGCGAGCCGGTTCACCAGGGTATCCAGCTGACGGATGCCCGGCGTCACGGCCGACGCGCGGCCGAAGCCCTGCGCGCCGAGCGCGATCCGGCGGGCGAGGGCCGGGGAGATCGTCTGCACCATTTCCTACGACCCTAGCGGCACGCTTCAGTCGGCATTCACCCGATGTTCAGCGTCGCACCCCCGTTCGGTCGCCGGCCGCTCCTAGCCTCGCCTTGACCAGCTACCCGGCTCCACACGTCCGCGCCCCGCGCGGCGGCCGGCACCGGTCCGACGGAGGAAAACGTGTTCACCACCCGCACCCTGGCCACCCTGGCCGCGGCCACCGCCCTGGCCCTGAGCCTGGCCGCCTGCTCCGGCGCCGCAGATGCCGACTCCGGCTCCGGCGAGATCGACGCCGCCACCGCGACGAGCCTCTCCGCGTTCGGTGACCTGGCCGCCCTCGAGGATGCGGCCAGGGCCGAAGGCGGCCTGAACGTGATCGCCCTGCCGCGGGACTGGGCCAATTACGGCGCCGTGCTCGACGCGTTCGCCACGAAGTACCCGGAGATCGCGATCACCGAGGCCTCGCCCGACGCGTCCAGCGCCGAGGAGATCCTGGCCGCCGACAACCTCGTCGGGCAGGACACCGCCCCCGACGTCTTCGACCTGGGGCTGGCGGTGGCGCTGTCCAGCACCGATCGTTTCGCGCCCTACCAGGTGGCTGGCTGGGCCGAGATCCCGGATGCGCTCAAGGAGGCCTCGGGGCTGTACACGGGTGACTACGGCGGCTACATGGCGGTCGGCTACGACCCCGATGCCGTGCCCGCGCCGACCGAGCTGAGGGACCTGCTCGGCGCCGAGTACAAGGGCAAGGTCGCGATCAACGGCGACCCGACGCAGGCCGGGGCGGCCTTCGCCGCCGTCGGGCTGGCCACCGTGCAGAACGGGGGTGACGTCAGCGATTTCCAGGCCGGGATCGACTTCTTCGACGAACTCAACCAGGCCGGCAACTTCGTCAAGGTCGACCCCACCCCGGCGACCATCGCGTCGGGGGAGACTCCGGTGGTCTTCGACTGGGACTACCTCAACGTGGGCTACGGCACGAGCCTCGCCGGTGAGCGCAACTGGGAGGTCGTCGTCTTCCCGGGCACCGGTTACGCCGGGTACTACAACCAGGCCATCAACAAGGATGCCCCGCACCCGGCCGCCGCCCGGCTCTGGCAGGAGTTCCTCTACAGTGACGAGGGCCAGAACCTCTGGCTCGCCGGCGGCGCCCGCCCGGTGCGCGCCGAGGCGATGGAGGCGGCCGGCACCATCGACGCCGACCTCCTCGCCGCCCTCCCGGCCGCCCCGGCCGAAACCGTCGTTCCCTCCGAGGCGGAGAGCACCGCGGGAGCCGCGCTCCTCGGCGCGAAGTGGGCCGCAGCTGTCCAGTAGCAGACGCGGAACGGCAGCAGCCTTCGGGCTGCTGCCGTTTGCAGCGTATGTGATGCTCTTCCTGTTCGTGCCGACCCTGATCGCCGTCGGCAGCGGCTTCGTCGACGAGGCCGGGACGTTCACGCTGGACACCGTGGCCGCGTTGGGCACCCCGGTCCTGAGGGACGCCTTCGCTGCCTCGTTCGGGCTGTCGGCGCTCACCGCCGTCGTGGGCGCGATCGTCGGAGCCGTGGCCTGCTACGGCCTGCTCGGCGCGCGGGAGAACGGCCCGCTCCGCGCCGTCGTGGACTCGCTCAGCGGCGTGCTCGCCCAGTTCGGCGGGGTCATGCTCGCCTTCGCGTTCATGGCGACCATCGGCATCCAGGGTCTGGTCACCGTGATCCTGCGCGACACCTTCGGCGTCGACATCTTCGCCGGCGGGGTGTGGCTCTACGAGCTGCCCGGCCTGGTGCTGCCCTACATCTACTTCCAGGTTCCCCTGATGGTCATCACTTTCCTGCCGGCCCTGCAGGCGCTCAACCCGCACTGGGCCGAGGCCAACGCGACGCTCGGCGGCAACCGGGCCACCTACTGGTTCCGGATCGCGTTCCCCGTGCTCGCGCCCTCGTTCCTCGGCAGCCTATTGCTGCTCTTCGCCAACGCATTCTCCTCCTACGCGACCGCCGCCGCGCTCACCAGCCAGGGATCGCAGATCGTTCCGCTGCAGATCCGCTCGGCCCTGACCAGCGAAACCCTGCTCGGCCAGGAGAATCTGGCCGGGGCGCTGGCGCTCGGCATGATCCTGGTGATGTTCGTCGTCATGTCCGGCTACTCGGTTCTGCAGGCACGGGCCGCCCGGTGGCAGCGATGACGGCGGTGGCGCACACGCCCACCCGGTTGGTGCGCGGTCTCATCCTCGGCGGCATCGGCCTCGTCTTCGCCATCCCCATCGTCGCCATGGTGGAGTTCACCCTGCGCCGTGGGCTTGCCGGCGGCCACGACGTCTCCCGCTGGACCGCCCTGTTCCAGGGCGGCTTCGCCGGTCCGTACCGAACGGTGCTCGTCGCGCTGGGGAACTCGGTCGGGTTGGCCGTGGGCACCGTCGCGATCGTGCTGCTGCTGCTCGTACCGACCCTTCTGCTCGTTCACCTGCGTTTTCCCCATCTGCGCCGCGTGATGGAGTTCGTCTGCATCCTGCCCATCAGCATCCCCGCCATCGTTCTCGTGGTCGGTCTGGCCCCGGTCTACTCGGTGCTCGCCCGGCTGCTCGGCAGCAGTGTCTGGACCCTCGCCTTCGCCTACGGCATCACGGTCCTCCCGTTCGCCTACCGGGCCATCCAGGCCAATCTCGACGGCGTCGACGTGCGCACGCTCAGCGAGGCCGCCCGCACGCTCGGGGCCGGCTGGGCGAGCGTGCTGGTGCGGGTCCTGATCCCGAACCTGCGCCGCGGCATCCTGGCCGGCGCGTTCATCTCGGTCGCGGTCGTGCTCGGCGAATTCACGATCGCCTCCCTGCTCAACCGTGTCACCCTGCAGACCGCGCTCGTGGTTGTGAGCAAGGCCGACCCCTACACGGCCGTCATCCTGTCGCTGCTCGCCCTCACCTTCGCGTTCCTGCTCCTGCTCGTCATCGGGCGCCTCGGCACGGTTCGCACCGGTAGCCGGCGACGGCCCACCACCGGAGGTCAGCCATGATCCAGAACCAGCTCCAGAACCAGAACCAGAACCCGCTCCAGGACCAGGCTCGCCCGGCGGCGGCCCGCCGGGCGGGAGCGTCGGTGAGCTTCGAGGGCGTGATCAAGGATTTCGCGGGCCACCGTGCCCTGGCCGGCTTCGACCTCACGCTGCACGCGGGCGAATTCGTCGCCCTGCTCGGCCCGAGCGGCAGCGGGAAGACGACCGCGCTGCGGGTGCTGGCGGGGCTCGAATCCACGGATGCCGGCACCATCCGGATCGACGGAGCCGACGTGTCGACACTGCCGACCAGCCGGCGCGACCTGGGCATGGTGTTCCAGTCCTACTCGCTGTTCCCACATCTCAGCGCGGGCCAGAACGTTGAGTTCGGATTGCGGATGCGGAAGGTCCGCGGCGAGGAGCGGCGCGCCCGTGCGGCCGCCGCCCTCGCCCTGGTCGGGCTGGGCACCCACTACGACCGCTTCGCGCACCAGCTTTCCGGCGGTCAGCAGCAACGGGTGGCGCTGGCGCGCGCCCTCGTCACCGAGCCTCGAGTGCTTCTGCTCGACGAGCCCCTGTCGGCCCTGGACGCCCAGGTGCGGGTGGCGCTGCGTGAGGAGATCCGGCGTATCCAGACGGAGCTGGGCATCACGACCCTGTTCGTCACGCACGACCAGGACGAGGCGCTCGCCGTGGCCGACCGTGTTGCCGTGATGCGGGCCGGTTCGATCGAGCAGGTTGGAGCCCCGGAGGAGCTGTACTCCCGGCCCGTCTCGTCGTTCATCGCTGACTTCGTCGGGCTCAGCAACCGACTTGTCGGCGTGGTGCGCCACGGATTCGCGCAGGTGCAGGGGATCTCCCTGCCGCTCCTCGACCCCTCGCAGGCGGATGGCGCGGTGTCCGTCTCCGTGCGGCCGGAGGACCTCGAATTCGGCGCTGCGGGCGCGCCGGGGGTCGTGCTCTCGTCGAGTTTCCACGGCTCACTTCGGCGCACGAGGGTGCGGCTGGACGACGGCACGTCGCTCGTCGTGCAGCACGGAGCGCGACTGCATCCGTCGGTCGGGGAACAGGTCGCGGTGCGATTCACGGGCGCGCCCGTCTCGGTCGACCCGCTCCCGGCCCCGGAGTAGAGATCGGCGAGGAACCGGACGCGGCGATCACGGAACCCATGCCGGAGCCGGCACGTGCGATTGCCTAGAATGATGCCGTGAAGGAAACCGACGGAAAACCCGCCCGTAGCGGCTTCTTCGGCGCGTTCGGACGCCGCAGGGCCGAACCTCCGATCCTGATCGAGGTGCCGACGCCCCTCGGTAACGGGGTCGATGAGAACCTGCCCGCCGGCATCCGACTCGCCGCCGCCTGGTCCTGGCGCCTGCTGGCCCTCGCCGGGGCGATCGCGGTCTTCATTTTCATCGTCATCCAACTGCGGTTGATCGTCATCCCGCTGCTCGTGGCCGTTCTGGTGTCCGCTCTGCTCGTTCCCTTCGTCGGATTCCTGGTGCGGCACCGGTGGCCCAAGGCCGTCGCCGTCGCGCTGGCCTTGATCGGCACCTTCGCGATCCTCGGCGGTCTGCTCACCCTGGCCGTGACCCAGATCGCCACCGGCACGGTCGGCCTGAATGACCGCCTTGCCGCGAGCTACGAGAGTCTGAAAGCCGTGTTGCTGGCGTCGCCGCTGCAGCTGACCGAGCCGGAACTGAACGCCTTCCTCGGCCAGGTCTGGCAGGTCATCCAGGCGGACAGTCAGGTCTTCGTGTCCGGTGCGCTGTCCGTGGGGTCGTCGCTCGGTCACTTGGTGGCCGGTTTTCTGCTGGCGCTGTTCAGCCTCCTGTTCATCCTGATCGACGGCAAGGGCATCTGGGCCTGGATCGTGCGCATGTTCCCGCGCCGGGCACGGGCGGCCGTCGACGGCGCGGGGGTGGCCGGTTGGACAACGCTGGGCAACTTCGCAAAGGTGCAGATCCTGGTGGCCTCCATCGACGCGATCGGCATCGGCACCGGTGCGGCGCTGCTCGGCGTGCCCCTGGCCGTGCCGATCGGCGTGCTCGTCTTCCTCGGTTCCTTCATCCCCATCGTCGGTGCGGTCGCCACGGGGGCCGTGGCCGTCGTGATCGCCCTGATCTTCAACGACTGGGTGGTGGCGTTGCTGATGCTCGGGGTGGTGTTGCTGGTGCAGCAGGTTGAGGGTCATGTGCTGCAGCCTCTGATCATGGGCACCGCCGTCAAGGTACATCCGCTGGGCGTGGTGCTGGTCGTAGCCTCGGGTGCGCTGCTCGCGGGCATCCCGGGGGCGCTCTTCGCGGTGCCGGTCGCCGCGGTGCTGAACGTTATGATCGCCTACATCAACAGCGGGGTCTGGCGTTCCAGTCTGGAGTCCCCGACGACGCTGCTGGTTTCCCCGCTCTGGCAGACCGTCCCGCAACGCCCCGGTTTCCGCAGACCGGCATACCGCCTCGAGAAAAGTGCCGCTCATGACTAATGCCTCCCTCGTCGTACCGACCCTGGCCGACTTCGAGTCCGCCCGGGACGTGGTCGGGCGGGTTGCCGCCGTCACCCCGATGGAAACCTCCCGCTACCTCACGGAGCTCCTCGGCTCGCCGGTCCTCCTCAAGTGCGAGAACCTGCAGCGCACCGGGTCCTACAAGATCCGCGGGGCCTACAACCGGATGTCCAAGCTCACCGACGAGGAGAAGCTTCGCGGCGTCGTCGCGGCCTCCGCCGGCAACCACGCCCAGGGCGTCGCCTTCGCGGCCCGTGAGCTCGGCATCCAGGCCACGATCTTCATGCCGGTGGGCGTCGCCCTGCCCAAGCTGCAGGCGACCCGGGACTACGGCGCGCACGTCATCCTGCGCGGCAACACCGTGGCCGAACCGCTGCTGGCCGCCGCGGAGTGGGCCGCGGAGACCGGCGCCATCCTGATCCCGCCGTTCGACCACGCGGATGTCGTGACCGGCCAGGGCACCGTGGGCCTGGAAATCCTCGACCAGGTTCCCGACCTCGCCACCGTGATCGTTCCCATCGGCGGCGGCGGCCTCATCTCCGGCGTCGCCAGCGTGCTCAAGCAGCGCGCGCGCCGGGACGGTCGCCAGATCCGGGTGATCGGCGTGCAGGCGGCCAACGCGGCCGCGTACCCACCCTCGCTCGAGGCCGGGCGGGCGCTGGAGGTCCAGATCACACCGACCATTGCCGACGGCATCGCGGTGGCCAAGCCGGGGCTGCTCAACTTCGAGATCGTGCGCGACGCCGTCGACGAGGTCGTCACCGTCACCGAGGACGACACGGCCCGTGCTCTCCTGGTGCTGCTTGAGCGCGCCAAGCTCGTAGTCGAGCCTGCCGGTGCGGTCGCCGTGGCGGCGATCCTCGCGGGCAAGGTCACCGCCACCGGCCCGACCGTCGCCATCCTCAGCGGGGGGAACATCGACCCGCTGTTGATGCAGCGCGTGATCAGCCACGGCCTGTCGGCATCCGGTCGCTATCTCACCCTGCGCATCATGCTGCCCGACCGTCCCGGCCAGCTGGCCCGCATCTCGGAGCTGCTCGCCGAGGCGCACGCCAACGTGATCGAGGTTCTGCACACCCGGCACGGCGTGGGACTGCAGATCAGCGAGGTCGAACTCAACGTCAGCGTCGAGACCCGCGGGCCCGACCACCGCCAGCTCGTCGTGGACGTGCTGCGCGCGGCCGGTTACGAACCGCAGTTCGACTAGACGGGGGAGCCCCGCCGCGAGACACGGCTCGGGGTCAGCCCTGACGAATTCGACGGAGATTCTGGCCGCATCGGCCCCAAAACCTCCGAAACCCTCTGCGTCAAGCTGCTTGTGAGTCACTTCACAAGCAGTAGGAGGCAAGGGAATGTCGATCAGCCCGGGGTTCAACGCGGCGGAGATCCGCGAGTTCGTCCATG
>NZ_SOGQ01000012.1 GCF_004403465.1 Cryobacterium sinapicolor
CTCTGCCACCCAAATATCATCGTTCACCCGTCATGATTAACAGGATTCGGGGCAAAAATCCGATCAAAACGCCGATACAGCCAAAAATAAACGCGACTGTAGTACTAGGCGTCGTACTGTGCGCGCAGGAACGTGACGATCTCGCCGAGTTCGGCCTGCGAGATGGAATGGCCCATACCCTCGTAGATGCGCTCGGTGAGCGTGGAGTGCTCGGGCAGCCAGGCCTGGGTGCGGTCGACGGCATCCTGCGGGATGACCTGGTCGGCCGTGCCGCGGCCCCAGAAGACTGGGAGGCGTCGCTCGAGCAGGCGCTCGTCACCCGGGTGCTCGCTGCGCCCCACAAAGCCGGACAGCTGAACTGCGAACGCGAATCGGTCGGGTGACTGCCGCAGCAACTGGAGCGCCATCGCACCGCCCTGCGAGAATCCGAGCAGCCCGATGGACGAGGGCTGCTCGGGCAGGCCGTCCAGCCAGTCGAGCACTCCGCCGGCGGCCGCATCCAGGGCGTCGGCGCTCGGCGAGCCCGGGTTGACCTTGGCCCCGGCGGCGCCGATCGGGAACCAGGCCCAGCCCGGTCCGGCAGGCAGTGGCGCGCGCAGGGCGGCGATCACCGGATGCAGCGGCAGATGTGGCGCCAGCGAGAAGAGGTCCCCCTCGTGCGAACCGTAGCCGTGCAGGATGAGCAGCAGCGGTCGCCCGGTGCGGTCGGCGGCCGACGCGCTCCACAGCACGGCAGCCGGGTCGATGGGCTCGGCGCGCGGGACGGGGGTTCCGGGGGTGCGGCCGCCGGCCTCGGTGCCGTCGGTGTTGTTGCTCTCGGCGCCATCCTTGCCGGTGGGGGTGCTGTCGTTCTGGCCCATGGTGGTCCTTCTGTTCGAGGTCGACACCGGGAAACGCCGACGCATCAATCTTTCCACTCCCCGAGGGAGCGTCGGGATCGGTTGACAGGAGGCGGCAGTTGTCGTTAGCCGGCGGTATCCGTCGGCGTCCGTCGCTACCCGTGCATAACTCCTGCAATCTGCCGTGGGAGGGCGGAGACCGCCCCGAATTCCGGGGAAGCGGGCCGCCGCTCCGCCGAATTGCAGGAGTTACGCACACAGCCGGCCGTACTCCCGAATGGTTGGCGGCATCCGTCGCAGCCCGTGGCCAACTCAGGAGATCCCGGAAACGGAGGCCACGGCCGCGCAGAGTTCCGCGTAGCGCTGCGGAGTTCTGCGGAGAGTCGGAACCGTCCGCGCGTTTCTCCTGAGTTAGCCCCCGGCAGCGGTCGCAGGAGTCAGAGTCTCCGCGACGGACGCGACGGTGATCGCGGCGACCACCGACTCCTGCGCGGCGACCACCGACGCCTGCGCGGCGACGGATGTCCGCACCAGCTGGTCCACCGGCGAGGGGAGCGGACCCTATCGCGATCCCCACGGGGTGATGGCCATGGCCGCGCTTCCGTTTCCGTACTGTCGCTGTAAGTGTCGCTGTCGCTGTCGCTGTCGCTGTAGCTGTAGCTGTAGCTGTAGCTGTAGCTGTAGCTGTAGCTGTAGCTGTAGCTGTAGCTGTAGCTGTAGCCGTCCCCGTCCCCGTCCCCGCCCCCGTCCCCGTGGCCGCAAGCGCCCCGCCCGCGCCCGCTCTGCCGTCACATCGGCACTCGTGGCGCATCCGGGCGCAGGGTAAGACAGAATAGTTTCATGAGCGTGCGCACCCCTGACCCCGATCCGGACTGGACGCCTGGACCCGAGGGCGCAGGGCCGCCCAATATTAACCCGGGCTGGCTGAGCGACATCGAGCTGGCCGAAGTGCGCCGCCGACTGCCGATTCTCTACATCGAGGCGGTGCCCGTGCGCGTCGACGGCCTCGGCCAGGTCGTCGAAGTCGGCGTGCTCCTGCGCGCCCGGTCGACCGGCGAGATGACCCGGATGCTCGTGTCCGGCCGCGTGCTCTACGGCGAGACCCTGCGCGACGCCCTCTTCCGCCACCTCGAGAAGGACCTCGGCCCGATGGCCTTCCCGCAGCTGCCGATCAGTCCGGTGCCGTTCACGGTCGCCGAGTACTTCCCGATGCCGGGCATCACCGCGTTCACGGATGACCGCCAGCACGCCGTCTCGATGGCCTACGTCGTTCCCGTGACCGGCACCTGCGACCCGCGCCAGGACGCCCTCGAACTCACATGGATGACCCCGAAGGAGGCTGCCTCCGACGCGGTGGCAGCCGAGATGGAGGGCGGGCGCGGAGCGCTGCTTCGGATGGCGCTCGCCTCGGTCGGCCAGCTGCGCTAGCCGCGGCGGCGACTCGACGCGCGCTAACGAGCCGGCGCGCGACCGGCAGCGCACGCGCTGGCCGCTGGCCGCTGGCCGCGGCAGCCGGCCTCACGCACGCGGGAGCGTTGCCGCCGCGGGAGCCGGGCCGCCGGCTGCTGCTAGTCGTTCGTGACGAGTGACAGCCGGCGCGCCAGCGAGCGTGGCCGCACCAGTCGCACCTCGTGGAGTTGTTCGCCGAGCACTTCCTGATCCTGCTCGTGTCCGTCGGGGGCGTAGCCGTTGCGCTTGTAGAACGAGTGCGCGCGGGGGTTGACTTCGGCGACCCACAGGGAGGACGGGCCGTCGTCGACAACCGCATCGAAGAGCTGCTGGCCGATGCCGGTGCCGTGGTAGGCGTCGAGCAGGTAGATGAAGTAGAGCTCCATCGGCGCCGGCTTGTCGTCGTCGCGGGACGGCCCGCTGCCGGCGAATCCGACGATCTCGCCGTCGACGAGGGCCGCTACCTGGCGGTGGTTCGGTCCCTGCGCGCTGAACCGGCGCCACATGGCGGCTAGGCGGGCGGGCTGCAGCTGTTCGAGGGCGGCCTCGCTGAGCAACTGGTCGTAGGTTTCGTGCCAGCAGGTGGCATGCACGCGGCCGAGGCTGTCGGCATCCGATTCTGTGACAGGACGAAGGACTGCTGTGGTGACCATGACCCGAGACTAGCTCAGCCGCGCGGCTCCGAATGACGCTGCGCCGCCCCGACCGTGGCCGCCCCGCCGAGGGATGCCGGGCGACCCACGACTTCAGCTCTGCACGCCTGCTGCCGACTTCGCCGTTGAGCCGGGGAACAAGTGGCTAATTCCTGAGATCCGGTGTCGGCACGGTGGGTCTTCGCGTGATAGCGGGGCGGAGCATCCGTCACCGCCACGTTTCTCCTGAGTTGGCCACAAGGGGCCCTGCCCGCACGGGGGCGCCGGGCGCGTGTCGGTACTGCCCCGGCAACGCAAAACGGGCCGGCCTCCCCAGAGACCGACCCGTTCCACAGTGGAACAAACTCGCGGATGCCGCCTGGTGACTAGCCCTGCGCGCGGCGCGGAGCCGAGCGACGGGCGCCGCCGGAGGCACCGGCACCGCGCACGAGGCCGCCGACCTGGAGGCCGCCGGAGCGTCCACCCTGGGCCGGACGGCCCTGACCGTTGCCCGAACCCTGGCTGCGACCGGATGCCGCTGGCCGTCCCGAACGTTCCGGGCGCGCTCCACCGGTGGGTGCCACGGCATCGCTGCCGCGGTGTCCGCGGTTGCCGCGGGTCGCGCCGGCCCGGGCACCGCCGTCGCGGGGGCCGGAGTCGCGCTCGTCGCGGTTGACGCGCTTGCGCTGGGCGTTGGCGCCCTGCGAGCGGCCGCCCTGGGACTGGCCGTGCGGCTGCTCCACACGGGGGAGCGGCTTGACGTAGGCGGCGACGTCGCCGACAAGGGCGTCCACGGCGGGGGAGGCCGCGGTCACCCGCTGCGGGGTCACCTTGATCGCGGCCTTGCGCAGCAGCGCGTCGGTGTCGCGGCGCTGCTCGGGGAGAACCAGCGTCACGACGTCACCGGCGCTGCCGGCACGGGCGGTGCGGCCCGAGCGATGCAGGTACGCCTTGTGCTCGGCCGGCGGGTCGACGTGGATGACGAGTTCGATGTCGTCGACGTGCACGCCGCGAGCCGCGACATCCGTGGCCACGAGCACCTTGACGTCGCCGGCGCTGAACGCGGCGAGGTTGCGGTCACGGGCGACCTGAGAGAGGTTGCCGTGCAGGTCGACGGAGGGAATCCCGGCGTCGGTGAGCGACTTGGCGAGCTTTTTGGCCTGGTGCTTGGTGCGCATGAAGAGGATGCGGCGGCCGGAACCGCTCGCGAGCTTCTCGACGAGCGCCTTCTTCGATTCGACGCCGTCGATCTCGAACACGTGGTGGGTCATCGCGGAAACGTGGCTGTTGGCCTCGTCGACCGAATGCATCACCTCGTTGTGCAGGAAGCGGCGAACGATCTTGTCCACGCCGTTGTCGAGCGTGGCCGAGAACAGCAGGCGCTGGCCGCTGCTGGGCGTCTTGTCCATGATGCGAGTGACGACGGGCAGGAAGCCCAGGTCGGCCATGTGGTCGGCCTCGTCGAGCACGGTGATCTCGACGGCGTCCAGGCTGATGAAGCCCTGCTTCATCAGGTCCTCGAGACGGCCGGGGCAGGCCACGACGATGTCGACGCCGGCCTTGAGTGCGGAGACCTGACGGCCCTGGGAGACGCCACCGAAGATCGTGGTGGTGTTGAGACCGTAGGCCTCGGCCAGTGGGGTGAGCGCGTTGGTGATCTGCGTGGCCAGCTCGCGGGTCGGGGCGAGGATCAGGCCGAGCGGGCGGCCCGGACGACGTCGGCCGCCGGCGAGCTTGCCGCCGAGGCGCGACACCATGGGCAGGGCGAACGCGAGGGTCTTGCCGGAGCCGGTTTTGCCGCGGCCGAGCACGTCGCGGCCGTTCAGGGTGTCGGGCAGCGTGTCCACCTGGATCGGGAACGGGCTGTCGATGCCCTGCTCCGTCAGGATGGCGACGAGAGGGGCTGGCACGCCAAGCGCGCTGAAGGAAGTTTCTGACAAGGTGGTGCCTTTCGGGCATCAGATTCCCCAGGCATCCGTTCCGCACGGGCGGTAACTCGGAGCCTTGAGAGGATTCACATGGCGAAGGTGCCAATGGGCACATCCGTTCGCCGTAAGAAGGTTTGATTCGAAAAATCGGGCCGGCCCGGGTGGGCTGCCGCAATAAGAAGAGGGCGTTCTACGACGCAGCAAGCGCAACTACGCACTCGCAAGCTTCCATCTTAGCGGATGCTGTCAAGCCTCCGGGTCGAAGGCCCGTCCGGCGGGTGCCGTGGGGTGACGCTCCTCACCCGGTGCCAGTTCGCCGACGGGCACCTCCGCGGCCACGGTATTGCCGGCCTGGGGGAGCGGGCAGGCCCACATCGGGTCGTAGGCGCAGGACGGGTTGTAGGCGAAGTTGAAGTCGAGGATGATGCTGTCGTCGTCGGCCCCCGAGCCCAGGTCGGCGCCCTTGACCGTGTCGAGCAGGTAGCGGCCGCCGCCGTAGGTTCCGCCGGGCTTGCCCGCCAGACCGTCGCGCAGGGGTAGGAACAAGCCGCCGCCGTAGCTGGAGAGCCGCCAGAGGTCGATCGGTCCGAGGTACGGCAAGCGCACGGTCCCGACGAGGTCGAACGGCACCTTCCCATCGGATCCGGCGCCGGTTCCGGTGTCGACCGTGATGCGCACCGGATGCTCCGCACGGTGCACCTCGGCCTCGAACCGCCAGTCGGGGTCGTAGGCGGCGACCGGCAGCCCGGTGAAGCCGGCCCGGTCGTCGGGCATCAACGGTGAGGCGGAGTGCCCGCCGAACAGATCGTCCCGGCCGCTCCGCCACAACTCGTGGCCGGCGGCCGGGTCCTGCGCGCTGAGCTGGCGCACGCCGGCGTACAGCCCGAACACGCGCCGACGCCAGTCGGCCACCTGCAGGGCGCCGAGGGTGGTGGTCACGACGTCACGCCGGATTCGCGGGGCTCGGCGGCGCCTGGCCGGACCGGCTCGTCGACGCCGAGGTCGAGGCTCCAGTTCGGTGCGAGGCGCTTGAGCTGGTGCAGCCGCCACTGCCAGATCGACCAGAACACCGGCCAGCTGGCCAGGGTGAGCGCACCGGTGCGAAAGATCAGCTGGTCGCGGAAGAGCGTCTTCCCGGTGCCGGCCGGGTCGGGAGCCACGGCCATCCGGTGGTCCCAGAGCGTGACCGAGGCGAGCGGCCCTGACACGCCGCGGCCGGTGTCGCGCAGGATGCGCACCCCGTCCTTCCGGGTGGTCGCCATGGTGAGTCGAATGACCTGGTCGCCCATCGGCACCAGGCCGAGCGCGGTCAGGCTGACCGGATGCTCACCCGGCTCCCAGATGGTGGGGAAGCCATCCATCTCGAGCGATTCGACGCTCATCACGGGTGAGCTCACCTCGCGGAACACGGCGGGACTCCGCAGAGCTCGCCAGGCGGCATCGGGGGAGCAGTCGAGGATCTCTTTCAGAAGAACACGCATGACCCCAGTCTGTGGTGCCGGGGCATGCAGTACAACTAAGAGCGTGGCAATTCGATATTGGCTGGGCGTTGCCTCGCGCGAACACGTGCTGCGTGCCGTGGCGGTGGGGCTCGTTCAGGCCAGCCACGGGGCCCGGGCGGCGCTCGAGCAGATGGGCGAGTCCGACGGGGTGGTCTACTACTCCCCGAAGACGCACATCGACGGCGAGTCCCTGCGCGAGTTCACCGCGATCGGGCGCATCGCCCCCGGAATCGTGCACCAGGGGGAATCCGCCGCCCCGAGTTCGTACCGGCCGTGGCGACGCCACATCGACTACGAGACGGATGTCGTGGCCGCCTCGATCCGCCCACTCCTGTCGGTTCTCGAGTTCACCCGCAGCAACCCCGACTGGGGGTACCAGCTGCGGCGGGGGCTGCTCGAGATCTCCCGGCACGACTTCGAGGTGATCCGGCGCCAGATGCGCCGGGAGTAGCGCCTGACTCGGCCTGGTCGAGGTCCGCCTTCGGCGAGAGTCGTCGAAGCCGCCGAGGTGACCTGTCCCTGCTGCGATTATGGGCGGGATCGGCGATTTTCGAGAAGGTGCTGCCGCGTTCGGCGCCGGGTGGTGCGCATCCGTTCGGTACACTGAAGGCATGACTGGCGAGTTCTGGTGGGTGCCTTCGGCCGTCGTTTTCGGCGGGACGGCAGCGGTCGCCGTGGTGATCTCGATGATGCTGCGGCGCCGAGCTCAGGCGCGCGCCCGCGTCGACCAAACGCTGGCTGTCGAGCGCACCCGGGCTGCCGCCATCTCCCTCGTGCGCGCGGATGATCTGATCGAGGCGGCCACCGACGAACTCGGTTTCGCGGTCGCCCAGTTCGGGGAGAACGCCACCAGCGATTTTGCGGCCGCGCTCGACGCCTCCCGGCGGCAGGTGCGCGACGCCTTTCTGCTGCAGCAGAGGCTCGACGACAGCGTGCCCGACTCTGAGGGCGAGCGCCGCCGCTGGACCGAGCAGATCATCGTGCTCTCCGACGAGGCCGTCACACGTCTCGGTGCCGAGACCCGCGATTTCGACTCCCGGCGCGGTGTCGAACGGGATGCCCCGATTCTGCTCGAGAAGTTGCGGCGCCGCCTCGACCGGGTTGCCGACCGCGTGGCGGCCGGCACCGCCAGTCTCTCCCGGCTCAGTCGCACCTATGCCGCGCCCGCCCTGGCCCCGATCAGCGGCAACGTCGCCCGCGCCGAGGCGGCCCTCGTCGATGCCCGCCGGGCAGTGGATGCCGCGGCCGCGCGGCTCGCCCACGAGGCCACCGATCCGGTGGGCGAGCAGTTGCTTGCGGCCGAGCAGGCCCTGCACCACGCCGGCACACTCCTCGACGCGATCGAACTCGGCGAAGACCAACTGCACGTCGGGTTCGCCTCCCTGGCCCGTGCGCTCGATGGGGCCGATCTCGAACTGGCCGAGGTGCGCGCCCTGCGCGACGGGCACGAGGAGACCGCCGCGCGCGGCGAACTCAACCGTGTCGTGGCGGAGGCCGACCGCGTGGTGGGCGAGCTGCGGCATCCGTCGCGCCTGAGCGATCCGGCCGCCGACCAGGCCTGGCTGCGCACGGCGATGGACGGTCTTGACGTGATCCGTTCCGAGGCCCGTAACCGCCAGCTGCGGCTCGACAATGCCCGCGGTGCGCTGACCGGCGCCCTTCTGGCCGCGCGCAGCCAGATCACCGTGACCCGCGATTTCATCACCGCCCACCCCGGACGCGTGGGCGCGGAGGCGCGCACCCGCCTCGCCGAGGCCGAACGAAAGCTGAGCTTGGCGACGTCGGAGGCCGATCCGATCTCCGCCCTGGACACCGCGCGCAGTGCGATGACCCACGCCACGGATGCCGACGCCCTCGCCCGCTTCGACGCCCACTAGCGCTGCCCGGTGGCGCTGCCCACTAGCGCTGCCCGGTGGCGCTGCCCACTAGCGCTGCCCGGTGGCGCTGCCGCTACCCTGAGGGCGTGAACAACGCCGCGCCCCAGCAGAAGTACCAGGTCCGTTTCGACGTCGGCCTGGCCGGATTCCAGGCCCTGGCCGCCGCGGCCGACGTGGTCATCCTCGCCGACGCGCTGCCGTCGGTCGGCGCCGAGTCCGTGCGCCCGACCGCGCTGCTCGACCACGAGGTCATCGCCGCCAACCTCACCAACCGCACGAGCGTGGCGGAATGGGTGCTCGCCCGTCAGACGGAGAAGGGGGACCGGTTCTCCGTGGCCGTGATCATGGTGGGTGAGCGTCGACCAGACGGCGGCGCCCGGTTCGCGGTGGAGGATTTCCTCGCCGCCGGCGCCGTGATCGACGCCCTCGCCGCGCGCGGCATCGACCACTGCTCGCCGGAGGCCGCTGGGGCCGCCGCGGGTTTCGCGGGGCTCGCGCAGGCCGTGCGGCACCTGGTCACCGCGTCGGAGACCGCCCAGGAGCTGGTTGCCGCGGGACGGGCGGCCGAGGTGCAGGCGGCGGCGCGTCTCGACGCTCCGGCACTCCAGGCTGCGGCGGTCCGGGTTCCGGCGACGGATGTCCCGGCTCCCTCCCCGGGAATCTCCCGACTGCGGGAATTCGCGTTCCCGGCCTGAGGTTGCCCCTGACACGGCCGGCACCTTGACCGAACCTCTCGTTCGAACCTCACCGAAGGAACAACTCCCATGAAGGCAGTACTCAACGGCACCGTCATCGCCGAAGCACCCCAGTCCGACCTGCTCAAGATCGAGGGAAACTGGTACTTTCCGCCGGCGAGCGTGAACGCCGAGTTCCTTGTGAAGAGTCCCACGCAGTACACCTGCTCCTGGAAGGGCGAGTGCCAGTACTTCGGCGTCAAGGACGGCGAAACCCTGCTGCAAGACCGCGCATTCAGCTACCCGGCCCCGCCCGCGGCCTCGTTCGACCGGGTCGGTCAGGACTACAGCGACTACGTCGCCTTCTGGAAAGAGATCCGGGTCACCGAGTAGCCGACGCTAACCGGATTGCGGCTCGAGTAATCGGTGGTCGAGCCTCTCGAGACCGTAGCGCCCAGCTAGCCCGCGCTCGCCGCGGCAGCCTGCCGCCGTGCCGCGGCCGTGATCTCGCGTCGGGCCCATCGGATCAGGAACCGCTTGTCGAATCCGCGCACGCACAGCCCGCAGGCGAACGCCCGGGTCGGTTGCCGGTAGCGGTAGTGCACGTGCCCGGCCGGGCAGGTGCCGACCCACGGTGCCAGCTCGTCGGCGATTTCGCCGTCGTGGGTGCTTTTGCCGTCGTAGCCGAGGTCGTGGGCGATCAGCTTCCACTTCGGCCCGTGGCCGGCGCGCGGCCCGGCCAGGGCGTGCGCGACCTCGTGCAGCAGGATCTGGTGCACCTCGTCGTCTTCGTAGCGCGCCGCCAGGTAGCGGGAGACGGTGATGCGGCGCACGGTGAAGTTGCAGAGCCCCGCCCGCTTTTTCGCGTTGTCGAACGCGAAGGTCCAGCTGGGGTCGAGGTGCAGCGTGATCAGGGCGCTCGCCCAGTGCCGCACCCGCTCGAGGTCGGCCATCAGGGAGCCACGCTCACCTGGTAGAGACGATCGTCGCCGGGGTAGGGGGTGCCGCGGCCGTCCGTATTGTTGCTCACGAACCAGAGTGTGCCATCGGGCCCCGACACCACATCGCGCAGCCGCCCGAAGCTGTTCACAAACCAGTCGTCGACCTCACCTGAGGAGGGATCGATGCGCCAGAGCCTCTCGCCGCGCAGGGCCGCCATGAAGATGGTGTTGTTAACGATGGCGAGCCCGCTCGGGCTGGCCTCGCTCGTGGGCCACTGCTCTTCCGGGGCGAGGAAGCCGGGGTCTGCGTCCTGCCCCAGACCCTCGACGATCGGCCAGCCATAATTGCCGCCCGAGGTGATGCGGTTGAGTTCGTCCCAGGTGTTCTGGCCGAACTCGCTGGCCCAGAGCCGGCCGCTCCCGTCCCAGGCGATGCCCTGCGGGTTGCGGTGGCCGTACGAGTAGACGTAAGTGCCGAACGGGTTGTCGTCCGGCACGTCGCCGGTCGGTGTCATCCGCAGGATCTTGCCGCCGAGGGAGTCCAGGTCCTGGGCGTTCGCGGGATTCCCGGCATCGCCGGCCGTTGCGTAGAGAAGACCGTCCGGGCCGAAACCGAGGCGGCCGCCGTTGTGATTCCCGGCCTTCGGGATGCCGCCGAACACGGGTTCGGATGCGCCGAAGGTGTGGCTTCCGACCGCGCCGAGGAGAGGCATCCGCGCGATCCTGTTGTCGTCGGCGGACGTGAAGTAGGCGTACACCCACCCGGTTCCGCCCGGTGCGGCCGGGTCGGCCAGCGCGGCGAGGCCGAGCAGGCCGCCCTCCCCATCCGGGGTTGCCTCGGTGACCTGCCCGGCGTCACGCAGGCTGCCGTCGGGCAGGAGCTCGCGCACCAGCGTCGTGTCGCGTTCGCTGATCAGGGTGCCGCCGTTCGGCAGGCGCAGGATGGACCACGGGGCGTCCAGTCCGGACGCGATCACGACCGGGTCATCGACCGGCCGCACCGGTGCCCCGGCGGTGGCGGTCGGCCCGGGCGATCCAGGTGCCCCAGTGTCGGACGGGCCCGGCCGCGCTGGGGTCGAGGTCTCCGCCGAAGGCCCGGGTGCGTTCGCCGTGCACGCGCTGAGTAGCAGGATCGTACACAGCGCGAGTACCCCGGCCGCACCGCTGCGTGTCGGCATCCGCCCGTTCATGTGCCACCTCCATCGCGCCGGCGCGCTCGCCGGCTGGGTTCCAGCATGCCCCGGATTCCGGCTGCCGGGTGCGCAGCCCCGCCCGTGGACGACTCTTGCAAGTAGCCGGTAGCCGGTAGCCGGTAGCCGGTAGCCGGTAGCCGGTAGCCGGTAGCCGACAGCCGACAGCCGACAGCCGGCAGCCGGTCGGCAGACGGGCGGTCGGCAGACGGACGACGCCTCCCGGCGACACCAGGCACAGGGCCGCCATCCGGCGCGGCTCCGGCACGCTACGGCTTGGGGAGGGCCTGTCGCCGTTCGGCGATGAAGGACTCGACCACGGCGACGGCGACGAGCGCGCTTTCGAGGAGGGCAGGCGTGGCGCCAGCCTGTTCCCGAAGCGTCACCGAGGCCCGGAAGTCGGCCAGGGCGGCGTCGAGGTCGCCCTGTTCGAAGTGCACTTTGCCGCGACTTTCCCGGGCGAACGATGCCACGCCGGCCCATTCGTGCGTCTCGGACTCGAGCACGCAGTGGGTCAGCTCGGTCACCGCCTCGTCGAGCTTGCCCCGGAACTGCTGCACTTGGGCGCGACGGATGCGACTGAGGGCGAGTTCCTCCCTCGAACCGGTGAACCGGGACTGGCGCAACGCCGTGTTCGCCATGTCCCAGGCCTCGTCGAGCCGATTGGTCAGCCGCAACAGCACGACCTTCTCATTGAGAGCGGAAAGGCTGCGCAGCTCGCCGAGTTCTTCGAGGCGCAGCTCGGCGGCGGGCAGGTCGACTTTCTCACGCAGGGTGACGGCGTCATAGCCAATGATGATGGGCAGGGTGTGGTCCTGAGGCGAAGGCGGCACGTGCCGCGGGAGAAACGTGGTCACGTCCAGAGTAGCCCGGACCGGCCGGGCCGGTCCCCGATTGGGGGCGATCGGTGGCCATCCGTCGCTATCCCGCCGCTCAGCTGCCGAGCTGGAACACCGTGCGGCCGGGGAGCGGCGACGGGGTGGCCGTCGCATCCGTCGTGACCATCGCTGTCGCCATGAACTGGGTGAGCTCCGCGCCCTCGACCACCTTCGACGGATGCGGCCCGCCGGCCAGCAGCCGCGACACCCAGCTCGTGTCGATGGGGGTGTGCGCGGCGACGAAGACGATGTTGCCGAACCGGCGCCCCTTGAGCACCTGGGTCTCCGCGAGGGCGAGCACGTGCCCGAAGACGGCGGACAGCGTCGCGGCCTGCGAGCGGGCGAACGGCAGGCCGGGTCCGTCGGCGACGTTCACGACGAGCACGCCGCGAGGCGACAGGAGGGGAGCGGCCAGCTCGTAGAACTCGCGGCTGGTCACGTGGGCCGGGGTGCGGGCGCCGGAGAAGATGTCGACGACGACGAGGTCCACAGCGCCGTGCAGTCCGGCCGGCAGCTTGGCCAGCACCTCGCGGGCGTCACCGTGCCGCACGCGCAGCTGCGCCCGCTTGTCCCAGGGCAGCTCGCCGCGCACGAAGTCGATCAGGTCGCTCTCCAGCTCCACGACCTGCTGGCGGGATCCGGGCCGGGTGGCCTCGACATAGCGGGGAAGGGTGAGTGCGCCGGCGCCGAGGTGCACGGCCGTGATCGGCTCGCCGACCTCGCCGATCAGGTCGATCACGTGACCGATTCGCTGCACGTACTCAAAGAACAGTTCGCCCGGGTCGTCCACGTTCACGTTCGACTGGGGCGTGCCGTCCACGATCAGGTTGAAGCTGCCCGAGGTGAACCGGTCCGGCTCGATGACGGCATGGTGGCCGCTCAGCTTCAGGGTGATCGACGGATGGTGCGCTACAGGCCTGCTCATCCCTCAAGTCTGCGCCCTCCGCAGCCTGAATCGGAGCCGCCCAAAACCGGGTTATACCTGAGAATTTCCGGAACGTCAAGATTTGAGTGGACATGGCCGGGTAATCGGCATATAGTTGATCTTTGCGCTCCCAGACTAAACTCTGCCTTCATATTGCGGTCGGCTTTGCGTGCTCAAGCCACCTTGACGCATACCTCGTTCCAGGATTTCAGAACAACGGAATTTCGGAACTCGAGGGTCTGAGGAGTTCGTACTCGGTATTCCTTACTAACAGTGACTAGACCTGACGGGGTCCACGGAGGTTATTTCCTTGGCTGCTGCGCGCAACGCAACCACCAACTCACCCAAGAACGGACGTGCCGCTGGCCGTCTTTCGTTCGCGAAGATCACCGACAATCTGACTGTTCCGGATCTGCTTGCTTTGCAGACCGAGAGCTTCGATTGGCTCGTCGGTAACGACAACTGGAAACAGCGTGTCGCAGAAGGCCAGGCGGCCGGTCGTCAGGACCTGCCGACTCGCACCGGGCTCGACGAGATCTTCGAAGAGATCTCACCCATCGAGGACCTCGGCGAAACGATGCAGCTGTCGTTCACCAACCCGGAGCTCGAGCCGGAGAAGTACACCATTGACGAGTGCAAGGAAAAGGGTAAGACCTACTCCGCACCTCTCTATGTGAACGCTGAGTTCATGAACCACCTCACCGGTGAGATCAAGACCCAGACCGTGTTCATGGGTGACTTCCCGCTGATGACCCCCAAGGGCACCTTCGTGATCAACGGCACCGAGCGTGTCGTCGTGTCGCAGCTGGTCCGCTCCCCGGGCGTCTACTTCGACCGCCAGCAGGAGAAGACCTCCGACAAGGACATCTACTCCGCTCGCGTCATCCCGAGCCGCGGTGCCTGGCTTGAATTCGAGATCGACAAGCGCGACCAGGTCGGCGTTCGCATCGACCGCAAGCGCAAGCAGTCCGTCACCGTCTTCCTCAAGGCCCTCGGCCTGACGAGCGAAGAGATCCTCGAAGAGTTCAAGGGTTTCGCGTCCATCGAACTCACCCTTGAGAAGGACAACATCCTCACCAAGGAAGAAGCCCTCAAGGACATCTACCGCAAGCTGCGTCCGGGCGAGCAGGTTGCCGCCGAGGCCGCGCGTGCGCTCCTCGACAACTTCTTCTTCAACTCCAAGCGCTACGACCTGGCCAAGGTCGGTCGCTACAAGATCAACCGCAAGCTCGGCCTCGAGGCGCCCCTCGGCGACTCCGTGCTGACGCTCAAGGACATCCTGGCCACGATCAAGTACCTGGTTGCGCTGCACGACAACCAGACCACGATCGCCGGGGTCCGCGACGGCAAGCCGGCCGACATCCGCATCGACATCGACGACATCGACCACTTCGGCAACCGTCGTATCCGTGCCGTCGGCGAGCTCATCCAGAACCAGGTGCGCACCGGCTTGTCCCGAATGGAGCGCGTCGTTCGCGAGCGCATGACCACGCAGGACATCGAAGCGATCACCCCGCAGACCCTGATCAACGTGCGCCCCGTCGTCGCCGCGATCAAGGAGTTCTTCGGTACCTCGCAGCTGTCGCAGTTCATGGACCAGAACAACCCGCTCGCCGGACTGACGCACAAGCGTCGCCTGTCCGCGCTGGGCCCGGGTGGTCTGTCCCGTGACCGTGCCGGCGTCGAGGTGCGAGACGTTCACCCCTCGCACTACGGCCGCATGTGCCCCATTGAAACCCCGGAAGGCCCGAACATCGGCCTGATCGGTTCGCTCGCCTCGTTCGCGCGGATCAACGCCTTCGGTTTCATTGAGACCCCGTACCGCCGCGTCGTCGATGGCAAGGTCATGAACGACCAGATCGACTACCTCACCGCCAGCGAAGAAGACGAGTTCATCGTCGCCCAGGCGAACGCACCCCTCACCAAGGACTGGCACTTCGCCGACGCCCGTGTTCTCGCCCGCAAGAAGGGTGGAGAGGTCGACCTCTTCCCCGCGGAAGACATCGGCTACATGGACGTCTCGCCTCGCCAGATGGTGTCCGTCGCCACCTCGCTCATCCCGTTCCTCGAGCACGACGATGCGAACCGCGCCCTGATGGGTGCCAACATGCAGCGTCAGGCCGTCCCGCTCCTGATGAGCGAGAGCCCCCTCGTCGGTACCGGCATGGAGGTCTTCGCAGCCATCGACGCCGGTGACGTGCTCACCGCCGACAAGGCCGGCGTGGTGATGGAGGTTTCGGCCGACGTCGTCACCATCCAGCTCGACGAGGGCGGCACGCAGGAGCACTACCTGCGCAAGTTCGCTCGCTCGAACCAGGGCACAAGCTACAACCACCGCGTCATCGTGCAGGCCGGCGAGCGGATCGAAGTCGGCGAAGTCATCGCCGACGGCCCCGCCACCGAAAACGGAGAGCTCGCTCTCGGCAAGAACCTGCTCGTCGCGTTCATGCCGTGGGAAGGGTACAACTTCGAGGACGCGATCATCCTGAGCCAGAACCTGGTCAAGGACGACACCCTCTCCTCGATTCACATCGAGGAGTACGAGGTAGACGCTCGCGACACCAAGCTGGGCAAGGAAGAGATCACTCGCGACCTGCCCAACGTGTCGCCGGATCTGCTCGCCGACCTCGACGAGCGCGGCATCATCCGGATCGGTGCCGAGGTTCGCCCCGGCGACATTCTCGTCGGCAAGGTCACGCCCAAGGGCGAGACCGAGCTGTCCGCCGAGGAGCGCCTTCTGCGCGCCATCTTCAACGAGAAGAGCCGCGAAGTTCGCGACACCTCGCTGAAGGTTCCCCACGGTGAGCGCGGCACCATCATCGGCGTCAAGGTCTTCGACTCGCAGGACGGCGACGATGAGCTCGGCTCGGGCGTCAACCAGCGCGTTGCCGTCTTCATCGCCCAGAAGCGCAAGATCACCGAGGGTGACAAGCTTGCCGGCCGTCACGGCAACAAGGGTGTCATCTCCCGCATCCTGCCGATCGAGGACATGCCGTTCCTCGCCGACGGAACCCCGGTCGACATCATCCTCAACCCGCTGGGTATCCCGGGCCGCATGAACTTCGGCCAGGTCCTGGAAACCCACTTGGGCTGGATCGCCAAGCAGGGCTGGCAGGTGGAAGGCAAGCCCAAGTGGGCCGGCCGTCTGCCCGAGGCCGCGCACAGCGCAGCTCCGAACACCAAGGTCGCGACCCCGGTATTCGACGGCGCGCTCGAGATCGAGATCGAGGGCCTTCTCGACTCCACGACCCCGACCCGTGACGGTGACCGCCTGATCGACCGCACCGGTAAGACCCAGTTGTTCGACGGCCGCTCCGGTGAGCCGTTCCCCAACCCGGTCTCCGTGGGCTACATGTACATCCTGAAGCTCCACCACCTTGTCGATGACAAGATCCACGCCCGTTCCACCGGCCCCTACTCCATGATCACGCAGCAGCCGCTGGGTGGTAAGGCGCAGTTCGGCGGACAGCGTTTCGGTGAGATGGAGGTGTGGGCGCTGGAAGCATATGGAGCCGCTTATGCCCTGCAGGAACTCCTGACCATCAAGAGCGATGACATCCTCGGCCGCGTGAAGGTCTACGAGGCCATCGTCAAGGGTGAGAACATCCAGGAGCCGGGTATCCCCGAGAGCTTCAAGGTTCTGATCAAGGAAATGCAGTCGCTGTGCCTGAACGTCGAGGTGCTGTCGAGCGACGGCACCGCCGTCAGCCTGCGCGACACGGATGACGAGGTGTTCCGTGCTGCGGAAGAGCTTGGAATCAACATTTCCACCCGGTTTGAGTCGTCCTCGATCGACGACATCTAGGCCCGGCCGATGACGAACACTTCGAATACTTTCCAAGGAGAGAAATTGCTCGACGTAACCACATTTGACGAGCTTCGCATTGGCCTTGCGACCGCCGACGACATCCGTCGCTGGTCCCATGGTGAGGTCAAGAAGCCCGAAACCATCAACTACCGCACGCTCAAGCCGGAAAAAGACGGCCTGTTCGGCGAGCAGATCTTCGGCCCGTCCAGGGACTGGGAATGCTCGTGCGGCAAGTACAAGCGGGTGCGCTTCAAAGGCATCGTCTGTGAGCGTTGTGGTGTAGAGGTCACCAAGTCGTCGGTGCGCCGTGAGCGCATGGGCCACATCGAACTCGCCGCCCCGGTCACCCACATCTGGTACTTCAAGGGTGTCCCCTCACGTCTCGGCTACCTGCTGGACATGGCTCCGAAGGACCTCGAAAAGGTCATCTACTTCGCCGCGTACATGGTCATCACGGTTGACGAAGACGGCCGCCACCAGGACATGCCCGGCCTTGAGAACGAGCTCCGCCTCGAGATCAAGACCATCGAAGGCCAGCGCGATTCCCGGATCGCTGACCGTCTGCAGCGCCTCGAAACCGACCTCGCCGCACTCGAGGCCGAGGGCGCCAAGAGCGACCAGAAGAAGCGCACCAAGGACGCAGCCGAGAAGGAGATGAGCCAGGTCCGCAAGTCTCTCGACGAGCAGATCGCTCACCTCGAGCGCGTGTGGGAGGACTTCCGCACCCTCAAGGTCGGCGACCTCAAGCCCGAGGACTCGGTCTTCCACGAGCTGCAGGACCGCTTCGGCATGTACTTCGAGGCCTACATGGGCGCCGAAGCCATCAAGAAGCGCCTCGAGGCCTTCGACCTGGTCACCGAGAGCGAAAACCTGCACCTGCAGATCGCCGAGGGCAAGGGCCAGAAGAAGATCCGCGCGATCAAGCGCCTCCGCGTGGTCAACGCGTTCATCATCACCGGCAACTCGCCGGCCGCCATGGTGCTCGACGTCGTGCCCGTGATCCCGCCCGAACTGCGCCCGATGGTGCAGCTCGACGGTGGCCGCTTCGCGACCTCCGACCTCAACGACCTCTACCGTCGTGTGATCAACCGCAACAACCGCCTGCGTCGTCTGCTTGACCTCGGTGCCCCCGAGATCATTGTGAACAACGAGAAGCGGATGCTGCAGGAGGCCGTTGACGCGCTCTTCGACAACGGTCGTCGTGGCCGCCCCGTCACGGGTACCGGCAACCGCGCCCTCAAGTCCCTGAGCGACATGCTCAAGGGCAAGCAGGGTCGTTTCCGCCAGAACCTGCTCGGCAAGCGCGTCGACTACTCCGGCCGTTCGGTCATCGTCGTCGGCCCGCAGCTCAAGCTGCACCAGTGTGGTCTGCCCAAGCAGATGGCACTCGAGCTGTTCAAGCCGTTCGTGATCAAGCGCCTGATCGACCTGAGCCACGCACAGAACATCAAGGCCGCCAAGCGCATGGTCGAGCGGAGCCGCCCGCAGGTCTGGGACGTGCTCGAGGAGATCATCCGCGAGCGCCCCGTGCTGCTGAACCGTGCGCCGACGCTTCACCGCCTCGGCATCCAGGCGTTCGAGCCTCAGCTCGTCGAGGGTAAGGCCATCCAGCTGCACCCTCTCGTCTGTGCCGCGTTCAACGCCGACTTCGATGGTGACCAGATGGCAGTCCACCTGCCGCTGTCGATGGAAGCCCAGGCCGAAGCACGCATCCTGATGCTCGCCTCGAACAACATCCTGAAGCCGTCCGACGGTCGCCCGGTGACCCTGCCCACGCAGGACATGATCATCGGGCTGCACCACCTGACCACGCTCAAGGAAGGCGTCATCGGCGAGGGCCGTGCGTTCTCCTCGATCTCGGAAGCGATTCTCGCTTTCGACCAGAAGAAGGACGCGAACCAGGGCCTCGACCTGAACGCCAAGGTGCGCATCCGTCTGACCGACAAGTACTTCGAAGAGGGCACGCAGCCCGACGGCGTCGAACTCGTCAACGGTCAGGCCGTCGGAACCGTGCTGGTGACCACCACGCTCGGCCGCGCGATCTTCAACGAGGCCATGCCGGTCGACTACCCGTACTTCGAGAAGGTCGCCGACAAGGGCAGCCTCTCGGCGATCGTCAACGACCTCGCCGAGCGGTACCCGAAGGTGGAGGTTGCCGCGACGCTTGACCGCGTCAAGGACGCCGGTTTCTACTGGGCCACCCGGTCCGGTGTGACCGTGGCGCTCAGCGACATCCTGACCCCGCCGAACAAGCCGCAGATCGTTGCCGGCTACGAGAAGCAGGCCGCCAAGGTGCAGTCGCAGTTCGAGAAGGGTCTCACGACCGACCTCGAGCGTCGCCAGGAGCTCATCCAGATCTGGACCAAGGCAACCGAAGACGTTGCCGCGGCCATGCAGGAGAACTTCCCGGCCGACAACACCATCAACCGAATGGTCACCTCCGGCGCCCGTGGTAACTGGCTGCAGGTGCGCAACATCGCCGGTATGCGAGGCCTGGTCAACAACCCGAAGGGTGAGATCATCCCTCGCCCGATCATCTCGAGCTACCGCGAAGGCCTGTCCGTCGCCGAGTACTTCATTGCTACTCACGGTGCTCGTAAGGGTCTGGCCGACACGGCTCTGCGTACCGCCGACTCCGGGTACCTCACGCGTCGTCTCGTGGACGTCTCGCAGGATGTCATCATCCGCGAAGACGACTGCGGCACGACCAAGGGTCTGGAACTGCCGATCGCCGAGGTCAACGCGATGGGCGATCTCGTTCGCCACCCCAACGTGGAGAACGCGGTCTACGCTCGCAGCCTGGCCACCCCGGCGGTCAACGCCAAGGGCGAGGTTGTCGCCGACGCCGGCGACGACGTGGGCGACGTGCTCATCGACAAGCTGGTCGAGGCCGGTGTCGAAACCATCAAGGTGCGCTCGGTCCTGACCTGTGAGTCGGCCGTCGGTGTCTGCGCGGTGTGCTACGGCCGTTCGCTCGCCACGGGGCTGCTCGTCGACATCGGTGAGGCCGTCGGTATCATCGCCGCGCAGTCCATCGGTGAGCCGGGTACCCAGCTCACGATGCGTACCTTCCACACCGGTGGATCGGCATCCGCCGACGACATCACCCAGGGTCTGCCTCGCGTGCAGGAACTGTTCGAGGCCCGTACCCCCAAGGGTGCGTCGCCGATCGTCGACACCGCCGGTCGCATCACCATCGAAGACACCGACCGCAGCCGGAAGGTCATCTTGACCCCCGACAACGGCGATGAGCCGATTGCCTACCCGGTGCTCAAGCGCTCCACCCTCCTCGTCGAGGATGGCCAGCACGTCGAGCTCGGCACGCAGATCATCATCGGCGCCGTCGACCCGAAGGAAGTTCTTCGCGTCAAGGGTGTTCGCGCCGTGCAGAAGCACATCGTCGGTGGAGTGCAGGACGTCTACCGCTCGCAGGGTGTGCCGATTCACGACAAGCACATCGAGGTCATTGTTCGTCAGATGCTTCGCAAGGTGACCGTCGTCGAGCACGGCGACACCGGCCTGCTCCCGGGCGAGCTCGTCGACCGGTTGAAGTACAACGACCTCAACCGCACGGCGCTCACCGAAGGCAAGAAGACGGCTTCGGCCCGTCAGGAAGTCATGGGTATCACCAAGGCTTCGCTGGCGACCGAGTCCTGGCTGTCGGCCGCTTCCTTCCAGGAGACCACCCGGGTTCTGACCCAGGCGGCCATGGAAGGCAAGAGCGACCCGCTGATGGGCCTCAAGGAGAACGTCATCATCGGTAAGTTGATCCCGGCCGGCACCGGTCTTCCCCGCTACCGCGACGTCACCGTCGAGGCAACGGATGAAGCCAAGGCTGAGCGTTACCCGAACCGCATCTTCACCGATGATGCAGCGTTCAACGAGGGTGACCTGAGTTTTGTCGACTTCGACAGCTTCTCGTCGGATGACTTCACCCCCGGCACCTACAACTAGTCACTAGCGATAGGTTCCCTGGATGGCCCCCTGCTTCGGCAGGGGGCCATCCGCCGTTAACGGCCGGTGGTCGAGCAACCTCGCTAGTTGAGCAACCTCGCTGGTCGAGCATCCCCGGTGGTCGAGCTTGTCGAGACCCGAGCCTGTCGAGACCCGGGCCCGACGGCACCCGCGATAAGCTGACCAGAACTCTCTGGGGGTATCGCATGGCTGCAGGTCCGGTGTCCGCTTCGGCAATGACGCGTCGACGGATGTGGGTGCTCCTCGGCGCCGTCGGCTCCCTGCTGGTCATCGCCCTCGTCGTCCTACTCATCGTGTGGCGTGGCGGCGCGAGCACCCCCGGCGCCGTGGAGGACACCGGGCGCCCGCAGCCGCACTCGTCCCCGGCACCCCTGGCCCTCGCCGCGCTGCCGGAGCAGACGTCGGCGCCGGACGGGCCGCGTCCGTCGACCTGCGACGAGCTGTACAGCCCGGCGATCGTGTCTGCCTTCGGCGATCTCGTGCTCAACCCCGCCTGGGTCGCCGAGGAGAACTCGGGAGTCAACCGAGGGTCCGAAGACCAGGAACTCATTGCTCTGATCGACGCCGCCGGGAAACCCCTCACCTGTGTCTGGGCGAACGAGAACGGCGGATCCGGTCTGGGTCTCACCACGGAACTCGTGTGGGTCACCCCGGAGCAGTCGGCCGCAGTGCAGAGCCGGCTGACCGCGATCGGCATGAACTGTTATGAGGAACTCGGCGGCATGCGCTGCCTCATCGAGTCCACGAACGACGGTGAAATCACGGGTGAGTCGCACTTCCTTCGCGACGGCCTCTGGCTGGCCACCAGCTACTTCAATGCCGGACCGGACGGCTACACGCACGACATCATCGCCAATGTGTGGGCCGGTGCGTAGCGCACGCCCATCGATCGGCGGATCCGCGCAATTCCCGCAGCCGGTATTGTTGGAACAACGACCAGCACTGTTGCTTTTCGGAATCAAAGGAACAGCATGCGCGTGATTGGGCAGTTCGGTGCGACGCTGGTCGGCGCCGCAGGGGTCATTATTCTCGTCTCCTGGTATGTCGGCATCGGTTCTCTGCCGCCGGCGCTCGTCTCCCTACTGGCAATGAAGCCGATGGCGGCCGTCGGGCTCGTCTTGGTGTCAGTGGCATTGCTTGTTGTCGAACGTCGCCGGCTGACCCTGGCGCTGGGGCTGTCGGCCCTCGTGATCGGTGCTCTCACTTTCGCCGAGTTCGTGCTCGATCGTTCATTCGGCATCGATACGCTCCTGCCCGGAATCGACTTCGAGGGGCTGCCCGAGCGCATGGCGCCGTCCACGGCCGTAGCTCTCACCTTGCTCGGGGCATCCGTCGTCGCCAGCCGAGCCGTTCGATCCGCCCCGATGCTCGGTTTTGCCTTCGGGGCCCTGGGCGTCAGCCTCGTCGCGACCCTGGGCTACGCCTACGGTGTCTCCTCGCTCTATTCGATCGGCGGCTACACCAGCATGGCCTGGCCGACGGCCTTGGGGATTGCGATCCTGGCGGCGGCGCTGTTGTTCCAACGCCCCGATGCCGGCCTGATCGGCCTTCTCCGCGACGGGGGGAGCGCGGGCCGACTCCTCTATCAGGTACTCCCATTTCTTGTTCCGGGCCCGTTCGTGCTCGGTTGGATCCTGCTGTGGGGTGAGCGTCAGGGGTGGTATGACACGGAGTTCGGCGTTGCCGGCCTGGTCCTGGGTCTGACGGTACTCACCGGCGTACTGGCCTGGGTCGCGGCTAAACGGCTGCGCAACCTCGATCGCGAGCGCGATGCCGCCATGCACGCTCTCGCCGAGGCCAACCACACGCTGGAGGACACGGTCGAGAACCGCACCCGCCAGCTCGCGGAGACGGCCGACACGCTGCACACCCTGATCAAGATCGCACCGGTCGGAATAGTGCAGTTAGACGCCGAAGGCGGGCTCATCTCTGCCAACGACCAGTGGTTGGCGCTCAGCGGTCTCACCAAGGCCGAGTCGCGCCGCGACGGCTGGGCGAAGGCCGTGCATCCCGACGATGCGGAGCGCGTGGTCCGTGAGTGGCAAGCGAGCGCCGCCGCCGGCGTGGCCTACGAAACTACCCTGCGGTTCCGCACTCCGACCGGCCAGGTCAACTGGGTGCAGGTGAGCACCGCCCCAATGCGTGACAACCAGGGCATCATCGGGCACCTGGCCAGCGTCACCGATGTGACCGCCCAGCGTGCGGCCGAGAACGCGGCGGCGGCCGCCGCCGCCCGGTTCGAGGCCGCCTTCGCCTCCTCGCCGCTTGGAACGGCCATCGTGACGGTGGACGGTCAGATCGTGGCCGCCAACAAGCGGCTCCTGGGTCTGGCGGGACGCACCGACACCCTGGTGGCCGAGCAGATCGAAACGATCTTCATGCCGGCCGAGAACGGTGACGACGATCTGCCGGAGGGCGCTGGTCAGGGCGCTGCGTCCACCCGTCAGCGGCTGGACCGACGGATGCGCCACGGCGGCAACCAGGACACCTGGGTCAAGGTCAGCATCGCCGAGATCGCGGAGATCTTCGAGGGTGACCAGGCCGGAGGACTGCTCTACCAGGTAGAGGACATCACCGCCCGGCGCCTTGCGGAGGCACGGGTGGAGCACCTGGCCTTCCATGATCCGCTGACCAACCTGCCCAACCGCCTGCTGCTGCTCGACCGTTTGAAGCAGGCACTGCTGCAGGCGTCACGCCGGAGTCGCGGTGTTGCGGTGCTGTTCATCGACCTCGACCGGTTCAAGTTCGTCAATGACAGCCTCGGGCACCACGCCGGCGACGCGGTGCTGACCGAGGTTGCCATCCGCCTCCGGCAGAGCATCCGGGCCAGCGACACGGTGTCCCGGATCGGGGGCGACGAGTTCGTCGTGATCTGCCCGGATGTCGGTGGCAGCGAGGACGTGCACCGCATCGCCGATTCGATCCAGGCATCCATCGCGCGGCCGATCATGATCGGTGACCAGATCGCATCCGTCGATGCCAGCATCGGAATCGCCTTCGGCCTCGGGCACGACGACGCCGAGGTGCTCCTGCGTAACGCGGACCAGGCCATGTACCTGGCGAAGGATCGCGGACGCGCCCGCTACGAGGTCTTCGACGACGACCTGCGGTACCGCATCCATCAGCGGCTCGACAGCGAACTCGCCCTGCGCGACGCAGTCGACCTGGGCGAGATCGAAACCTGGTATCAGCCGATCGTGGATCTGCAGAACCACACCGTGGTGGCCACCGAGGCACTGGCGCGCTGGCGGAGGCCCGAACGCGGGCTCGTCATGCCGGGCGACTTCATTGCGCTGGCTGAGGAAGTGGGCCTGATCAAGGGGATCGGGTCGACCGTGCTCGGTCAGGCGTGCCGGGCGGCCACGGCGTTGGAACAGGGAATGGCGGTCAGCGTCAACGTGTCCGCGCGGCAGTTCGTGCAGGATGACTTCGGTGACGTCGTCAAACGGGTCCTCGCCGAGTCGGGCCTGCCACCGGAACGGCTCTGGCTGGAGTTGACCGAGAGTGCGGTGCTGGAGGCTATCGATTCCGCCGCCCGCACCTTCCAGGAGCTGCGCGGAGTCGGCGTGCGGCTGGCGATCGACGACTTCGGCACAGGGTATTCGTCGTTCACCCACCTGCGCGCGTTCACAGTCGACCTCCTCAAGATCGATCTGACGTTCATCCGAGACCTCGAGAGTTCCGATCACGATCGGGCGATCGTGGAGGGAATCCTGCGTCTGGCCGACTCCCTGAACCTGGATGTCGTCGCGGAGGGCATCGAAACAGCCTCGCAGCGAGACCTGCTGCGGGGGATGGGCTGCCGCTACGGCCAGGGCTACCTCTTCTCGAAGCCGGCCCCGAGCGCGTATCCCGCCCTGCTCGTCGCCCCCTGACCCGGGTCGTCGAGCCTCGACGTGCTGAGGTTTCCCGCACTCGGTGGTTGAGCCTGTCGAAACCCGGTGCGCCGCCCTCCCGAGGTTCCCCCACCGGTGGTCGAGCCTGTCGAAACCCGGTGCGCCGCCCTCCGGAGTTTCCCCGTCCGGTGGTTGAGCCTGTCGAAACCCGGTGCGCCGCCCTCCCGAGGTTCCCCCACCGGTGGTTGAGCCTGTCGAAACCCGGTGCGCCGCCCTCCGGAGTTCCCCCGTCCGGTGGTTGAGCCTGTCGAAACCCGGTGCGCCGCCCTCCCGAGGTTCCCCCACCGGTGGGTCGAGCCTGTCGTGACCAGTGACCAGTGACCAGTGACCAGTGACCAGTGACCAGTGACCAGTGACCAGGAGCACTCACCCGCACGACTCACCTGAGACTGCCCTACAACCCCGCCCTCTTGCTCGGCAACGCGACCAGAGTCTGCTCCAAATCGACCTCCACCGGTGGCCGCAGCCAGTACTGCGTCCCCGTTCGGATGATCGTCCAGTGCTGATTGTGCAGCAGCAGATGGTGCGGATGACACAGCAGGACGCCGTCGGCGAGATCGGTGTACCCGTTGTCCTTCAACCACTCGTTGATGTGGTGGGCTTCGTTCCAGGCGGGTGACCGGTCGCAGTCGATCCAGAGGCATCCGCCATCGCGTACGGCCATCGCGGCCCGCTGTTTCTCGGTGAAGAGTCGCGCCTCGCGGCCGACATTCACGATTAGCCCGTTGTCATCGAACTTGATTCCGCGGGTGCCGGTGTCACAAAGCAACCGGTCAATGGTTTCCTGCGAGATCGGGACCGGATTTCCGTCGATCAGCCCGTGCGCGGCTGTTTCGGCCGACCCGTGCTCGCTGACCTTCTCGGCCTGATCCGTCTGGCCGGTTTGATCCGCCTGGCCGGCCTGATCCGTCTGGCCGGCCTGATCCGCCTGGCCGGCCTGACCACCGTTGAGCGCCTTCTCGGTCACGATGACCCGCACCGCGGGCCGGCGCCCGCCGAACACTCGGCCCGGGTCGGCCTCCCCGGCGATCTTGAGCAGCTGTACGAGCGAGTCCGCGGCGATCTGCTCGTTCGTGCGCGGGTCATCTTGCATCTTCTTCGCCCATGAGGCCCGCTCCTTGTCGACGAAGCGCACCCCGCCACGGCGTGGGCCGGTGATGGAGTCGAAGGTGGAGAGCACGAACTCGCCGTCTTCGGGCGAGAACAGCCCGTTCAGGCGCACATTGCCGTTATTGAGCCGGTAGACCTTCAGGTAGCGGTCGTCGTAGGCCTGCTTCTCGCGGGCGGCGATGCCGGCCTCGTCGAGCGAGTCGCGCATCCGTCTCGCCCGTTTGAAGACCTCGTCGGCATTCAACGAGGCCGCCTCGACCAGCAGCGCCTCCAGCGCCGCACCGAGCCTCTCCGCCGTGACCGCCGCGTCGATCTGGCCGAGTCCCGCGCGGATCGACTCGGCCGCGTCGACAGACAGCGTTCCCGCGGTGACGGCCCGGGCGATCGGTGCCTGCCACGGCACCTTCGCCTCGAACCCCGCAACCTCGGCAGCGTCCCTGTCGGGCGAGGAGAGTGCCGCCTCGACACGCTTCTCCGCCGCCTCCGCGTCGGCCATCATGGTGCCGACGGCCACGAGCTTGTAGGCGTCACCCTTCGACGACCCGGTCCACTTCTGGATCAACGCCTCCGGTGAGAGAAACCCCTGCTGGGCCGCCAGCCCCGAGTGCCCGAGCTCCGGTCGGGACCTCTCGGCGATGGTCGCCGCCATCCAGACGGAGTAGGTGTCGAGGAGGCGGCGGGCCGAAGCGATTCGCGTCTGCCCTGTCAACACGTCAGCGTCGGGCAGGGCCGCAAGGTCGGCGCTCGAGGAGCCCAGCAGGGCCACGGCGTCGGCCGCCTGCCTGAGGTCTTCCGCGAGGTTGGTCATGTTACGAGGATACCTCAGCCCGCATCTGTTGTCGAGAGTTTCTCACCGAAATTGGTCAAGAATATCGAATTTGTATTCGATCAGAGACTGCCGCACGGGGGCCGTCCCTTGCCATCCGTTGCCTCAATTGAGACCCCGGCAATGGTGGAGGCACAACCTCGGAGGAGACGCCGATGAGTCCAGAGAATGCGGCCGAGAACGAGAGCGCCGCCGGCCACTCGTCCCCGGTAGGGGGCCCGCCAGCAGCCCGACGACGAGCCTGGATCGGACTGGCCGCATTCGCCTCCGCACTCCTCATTGTTCTCGTGGTGGCGCTGGTCTGGCGGGTCGGCGAAGGCTTTCCACGCGCAGTCGACGCCACCGGAACCGCCAATGGAACCGGCTCCGGCACCGGCACCGGAACCGGAACCGGCACCGGAACCGGCACCGGAACCGCCACAGTGCCGCCCACCCCAACCAAGACACCCGGCGCTACAGAATCGCCTGCCACGGTAACACCCACCCAGGCGCCCACGGCAAACCCTGAGCCGGGCCAATCCGCAACCGCTGCACCCGGGCAGGCCGCGGCGCCGGGCGTTCCGCGTCCGGCCACCTGCACGCAGCTCTACACCCCGGAAATGATCCATGCACTCGGCGACCTCACGCTGAATCCCGAGTGGAGTCAGGACCAGGACAACGGGGTGGCCCACGGCACGGATGACTCCGAGTTGCGGGCCCAGATCGACGCCCTTGACCACCTGACCTGCGTTTGGGCGAGCCCCTACGGGGGATCCGACACCGGCATCATCACCAACGTGGTCTGGGTGACCCCGGAGCAGAGCGCGGCCGTGGAGGCCAGGCTCGTCGCGAAGGGCCTGGAATGTTTCAACCAATCGGAGGGCCGCCGCTGCGTCATCCAGACGAACACGGTGGATGGCGCCTTCGGGGAGTCACATTTTCTGCGCAACGGCATCTGGCTCGCCACGAAGTACACGAACGCTGGCCCGCTGGGCTACACACAGAACATCATCGACAACCTCTGGATGGGTGTTTAGGCTGCGCAGAGCAGGCAGGCAGGCAGGGTGAAAATCGCCACAGGGGACGCCCCACGAGCCAACCCATTCCGCCTGCGATCCGCGGGCCGTAACCGAGTCGCTGCCGGGCCCCATTAGGATCACTAATCAGAGGCTTTTTTCGAGCCGTGCCCCCCTCATTGTGGGTCTGGCAAGACTTCCCGCCCCAGAGATAGCGTTATTCGTTACTTACTTGCCGAGCCTGTTCGAGAGGATCGCGTGGCCAGCCTCACCGAAATCTTGATCCTGCACGGCCTGCTTCCCATTGAGGAGCTGGACCACCTCATGGCCGGCGACCCCGCCGACGAGTCTGCCGTTCGCGCCCTCGTGGCCAAGGGCGTCATCACCGAGGTGCAGTTCGCCAAGGCTCGGGCCCAGCAGGCCAACCTGCCCTTCGTCGAGCTGATCGACTACCCGGTCGATCGCCTGGCGGTGTCACTCGTGCCGGTGGCCGTCTGCAAGCGCCACGAGGTGCTCCCGATCGCGGTCGACGATGGTCGCCTCATCCTGGCCATGGTCGATCCCGGCAACGTTTTTGCCGTCGACGACGTGCGCGAAGCATCACGGATGCGCGTCACCCAGGTTGTCGCCGAGCGCGCCGACCTGCTCGCCGCCATCACCCGCTACCACCGAGCCGACGACGAGCTCAGCGACCTCACCTCCACACTCGAGGAAGAGAACGCCGCCGCCGAGAGCACCTCCTTCGGCGTCTCCGATTCCATCGACGACGACGCCCCGATCGTGCGGTTCGTGAACCTGCTGGTCAGTCAGGCCATCCAGGACCTGGCCTCCGATATTCACATCGAACCCGGCGAGCACAACCTGCGGGTGCGCTACCGCATCGACGGGGTGCTGCACGAGATGCAGACCGCGCCGAAGAGCATCCAGAACGGCGTCATCTCCCGGCTCAAGATCATGAGCGATATCGACATCGCCGAGCGGCGCAAACCGCAGGACGGCCGCATGACCGTGCGCCACGCCGGCCGCCAGATCGATCTGCGCGTCGCGACCCTCCCCACCGTGTGGGGCGAGAAGGTCGTCATGCGTATCCTCGACAATTCGAACACGACCCTCGACGTGCGCGCGCTGGCCCTGCTCGAGCACAACTTCGAGGCCTACAAGACCTCGTACTCCAAGCCCTACGGCATGATCCTGATCACCGGACCCACCGGTTCGGGCAAGTCGACCACTCTCTATACGACCCTGGGCGCGGTCGCCCGCCCCGAGATCAATGTGATCACGGTCGAAGACCCGGTCGAGTACCGCATGGCGGGCATCAATCAGGTGCAGGTGAACCCGAAGGCGGGCCTCACCTTTGCGAGTGCGCTGCGTTCCATCCTGCGAAGCGACCCGGATGTCGTCCTGCTGGGTGAGATCCGCGACCACGAGACCGCACAGATCGCCATTGAGGCGTCGTTGACCGGGCACCTCGTGCTCTCCACCCTGCACACCAACGACGCGCCGAGCGCCATCACCCGGCTCACGGAAATGGGCATCGAGCCCTTCCTGGTGGGCTCTGCACTCGACTGCGTGGTGGCCCAGCGACTCGCCCGCCGTCTCTGCGATAAGTGCAAGACGCCATCCGCTCTGACCGCCGACTATCTGACGCGGCTGCGCTTCTCGTTCGACCTGGAGCGCCCGCTGCCCACGATCTTCGAGGCGGTCGGCTGCACGCAGTGCTCAAAGACCGGATACCGGGGGCGCATCGCCGTGCACGAGGTGATGACCGTGACCGAGGAGATCGAGCGGCTCGCCGTGGCCCGAGCATCGAGCGCCGAAATCGGCCGGGTGGCGCGCGAACACGGCATGATCACCCTCCGCGAGGATGGCTGGGCGAAGGCGCAAATGGGTTTGACATCGATCGAAGAAATCTTGCGAGTGGTCGCATAGTGCAAAAGGGGACATCTGCATGAGCCAGCCCATTTACGAAATCCCGGTCACGCCCCCAGGGGCTGCCGAGGGCAGCTGGCGCCTTGGCGATCCCGACCGGCGCAAAGCTGAACCGGTCGCAATGCCCGACGTTGACGCCACGACGATCGATACAGCCAACACCAGGGTCTACTCGCTCGATGAATTCACGGCCCCGGGAGGTCGTCGCTCCGCTGAACCACAGGCGATCGCCCCACAGGTTGCCAGGGCGGAAGCAAGACTCACCCCTGAGGAGCGCGCCGCCCTCGGCAACGCAGACCCCGACCTCGTGGCGGCCCTCGAGGAGGTCGTGATGTGCAATGCGTCCGACCTTCATGTCACGGCGGGTGCGCCACCCAGCATCCGCGTGGACGGCGGTCTCCGCCCCATCGAAGGGGTGCCACGATGGATGCCGGAGAAGGTCACGAAGGCCCTTTACAGCCTGCTGCTCCCCGACCAGCGCGAGCGGTTCGAGCGTGAACAGGAACTTGACTTTGCCTATACCGCTGGTGGGGCTCGCTTCCGTGTCAACTATTACCAGCAGCGCAACTCCATCGGTGGAGCTTTTCGTCTGATTCCCCGAGAGATCAAGCCGCTTGAGCAGCTCGGCGTGCCTGCTTCCATCGGCAAATTCGCTGGGCTCGCGCGCGGGCTTGTGCTCGTGACCGGACCGACGGGGTCCGGCAAGTCGACGACGCTCGCGGCACTCATCGACCTTGTGAACCGCACCCGAGCAGACCACATCATGACCGTGGAAGACCCGATCGAATTTCTGCACAGACATCAGAAATCACTGGTCAACCAGCGGGAAGTCGGCCACGACACGCACAGCTTCGCAAACGCTCTAAAGCACGTTCTGCGCCAGGACCCCGACGTGATCTTGATCGGCGAGCTCCGCGACCTGGAGACGATCTCGGTTGCGTTGACCGCTGCTGAGACCGGGCACCTCGTCTTCGCCACGTTGCACACCCAGTCCGCAGCGCAGACCGTCGACCGAGTGATCGATGTCTTCCCGCCTCACCAGCAGGGTCAGGTGCGCGCTCAGCTGGCCGCCACCCTGCAGGGTGTCGTCTGTCAGACGCTGGTCAAGAAGGCCAGCGGGAAGGGCCGTGTTGTCGCCACCGAAGTGCTCGTGACCACTCCCGCGATTGGCAACCTGATCCGCGAGGGCAAGACCTACCAGATCACCTCGATGATGCAGGCCGGTCGAGGGCTGGGCATGCACACGATGGACCAGCATCTGGCAGAGCTCGTCGATGCCGGCCAGATCACCCGTGAAGCGGCGCTCGAAAAGGCACAAGAACCCGATGCCATCGGCCAACTGATCCAACGCTCAGAGACCCCAAGCGATGAGATCGGACGAGCGATAGCTTCCGGTGGTATCGATTTCGGTGACTCCTACTCGCGGGACAAGCACTGATGGCAACAGTCCAGGCATTCACCTATAAGGGGCGCGATTCAGCCGGGAAGATCGTCAAGGGAAAGTTGGATGCCTCGAGCGAGGCAGCAGTAGCGTCCCGGCTTAATTCGATGGGCTTGTCTCCGATTTCGATTAGCGCCTCACCGGAGGGAACCGGACTAAGCCGGGAAATCACGATCCCGGGATTCAGCAAGGGCGTTGGCCTGAAGGACCTCGCCATCATGAGCCGCCAGATGGCGACCATGATCGGCTCTGGCTTGTCCCTATTGCGCGCGCTCAACATTCTGGCCGAGCAAACCGAAAGCGCAGCGCTCTCGAAGCTCCTCGTACTTGTGCGCGACGATGTCGAGTCGGGCACATCTATCTCAGATGCGCTCGGCAAACACAGCGAGTCGTTTCCGCCGATCATGGTCAACATGGTTCGGGCCGGTGAAACGGGCGGATTCCTCGACGGCGCTCTCGAGTCAATCGCTGCGAACTTCGAAAAGGAAGTCAAGCTCCGAAACACGATCAAGTCGGCGCTGACCTACCCCGTCATCGTGCTGCTGATGTCCCTCGCTGCCGTCATGATCATGCTGATCTTCATCGTGCCGATCTTTGAGGATATGTTCGCGGGCGCGGGCGACAAGCTGCCTCTCCCAACGATGATTCTGGTCTACCTTTCGCGCTCGATGACGTGGGTGGGGCCGCTTCTCGCCGTTGTCATCATCGCCTTCAGCGTCTGGTGGAAAAAGAACAAGAACACGGACAGAGTGCGGAAGTTCGTTGACCCTCTCAAACTCAAACTGCCGGTCTTCGGGCCGTTGGCAAAGAAGATCGCCGTCGCCAGGTTCGCTCGCAACTTCTCGAACATGATCGGCGCCGGCGTGCCGATCCTTCAGGCACTGAAAATCGTGGGCGAGACCTCCGGAAACTGGGTGATCGAGAACGCCCTGACCGAGGTCGCAGAATCGGTGCGCCAGGGCCACTCCATTTCCGCGCCGCTCCTGAACCAGCCGGTGTTTCCTCCTATGGTTACCCAAATGATCGCAGTCGGTGAAGACGCCGGCTCGCTCGAGGTCATGCTCGACAAGATCGCGGACTTCTACGATGACGAGGTTCAGTCGGCCACCGAGCAGCTCACCGCCATGATCGAGCCCCTCATGATCGCATTTCTGGGCGTCATTATCGGAGGCATGGTCATTGCTCTTTACATGCCGATCTTCGGCATCGCCGGCGCAATCGAATAATCGCCCAGAGCTTGCTGCGTGTTCCGTGATGACCGATGTGAATATTGACCCCCACGACTGGGGGTGTTTCGAATTCACATTGCCCTCTCTCGCGGGTCGTGGGGGGTTATCGCTGCCCATACAGTGGAATCCTGATCGGTTCCCGAAAACCGGTTCCTGTGCAACCACTCACCGATTGGAACTCATCGTGCTCACTCGCAGCCTCAACGCCCTCAACGCCCGACGCAAGAACCCTGACGCGAACGAAAAGGGCTTCACCCTGATCGAACTCCTCGTCGTCGTCATCATCATCGGCATCCTCGCCGCCATCGCAATTCCGGTCTACTTGGGCATTCAGAACAACGCCAAGGAGTCGGGCGTGCAGTCGGACGTGGCCAACGCCAAGATTGGCGTTGTCGCAATTCAGACGGACACGGGTGCGCTTCCGGCTGCTGGGACGATCGACCCATCAGCGAACTCTAAGTACGGCTTCACCAAGAGTGCAAACACCGGCGCCCTCACCTTGACCGTCGGAGCGGGCGCTGCATTCTGCGTGTCTGCACCCAGCACGACCTCTCCAGTAGTGACTTTCGCGGCTAGCGACCTTGTCGGCGCCAAGAAGGGCACTTGTTCGGCAGGCGCCTTCGTAGCCCCGTAAGGAAAGAGTCTCACGAGGAGAGGGACGTCACACGGATGTCCCTCTCCTCGCACTCAGCATCTACGCGGCCACCCACCTTAACTACTACCCGCCCCTACTTCGCGGGAGGTCAATCATGAAGCCCCTATGTTCCCACCTGCGCCTTCTCGGCGGCCGCGACCCGGGCTTGGGTCTAGTCGAAATCCTCGTCTCCATGATGATTCTCGCGATCTTGGCCGTCGCTGTCCTGCCAGTCCTAGTCCAAGGGCTGCGAACCTCCGGCAGCAACGCAACGCTGGCAACGGCGAGTCAGTTCGCCGGGCAAGAACTCGACCTGGTTCGAAGATATAATTCCGATTGCTCCACGGTCAGCACATTTGATGACGTACCTACGCGAGTCGCAGCTGACGCACGCGGCGTGTCTCTCGAGATCCGGCGCTCCGTTGGCGCCTGCCCGGCCGCTACTGCCTACCCGGGTGTAGTGCGGGTCAGCGTCGAAATCACCCGCGCGGGCATTCCATCGCCCATCCTCGCCAAAGCGACTACATTCGTGCTGCTCGAAGGGGCTGCGCCGTGATCCGCCGCCTACACGATTCCGATCGCGGGTTCACTCTGATCGAGCTGGTTGTGTCATTGGCAATCGGCGTACTCGGTTTGGTCATCGTCGGAGGCATGCTGATAGGCACGATGAAAGCACAATCGAGCGTTCGAGAGGCAGCTCAATCGAGTAACACTGGCCAGCTCGTCTCCAAAGCGCTTACCCGCGACGTGCGCGCGGCGCGTGAGTTGAGGGCCACACCCTCTTCCGCCGGTACATGCTTGTTGCGCCTCACGGTTGTTGATAACGCCCTTGCGACGCCGGTATCAGTGCGCTATGTGGCCTGGTATTTCGGTAACGGGGAAATTCGCTCCACGCGTTCAGCATCCGCGATCGCGGTTCCAGCTTCCCCTAGTGACGTCGCGACTTGGACGTTATTTGCTTCCGGGGTCAGCCGGGCAAATTCAACGCCGGTGTTCAGCGCGAGTGGCCCTCAAGTCGTGCTCAGTTTCAGGGTTGCTGGCTCCTCCGGTGCGCCCGTTCTCATACAAACGACTGCAGCCAGCCGACAACCGATGCCTACACCAGGCCCAGGAGTGAGCCCGCCATGTTCATAACCAGAGAACTGTCTCGAGTCCGTCGTGGTGAACGCGGGAGTGCACTGGTGGCGGTGTTGGGTCTCATGATCGTCCTCTCGATCGTGACAATAACGATTGGCGCGGTGACTGTTCAATCAGCAGGAACGACGACCTCGTCCCGCGCCGGCGTGCAATCCCATGCGGCCGCAGACGCCGGCATCGATGTTGCTCTCGCGCGGCTGAAGACCACAAACGGCTGCACGACGGGGGGGAACGTTCTGACCTCGACAGTGGTGCCCGTCTTCACCTCGACAATCGGCTATTCGTTGAACGCCGGGTCGACCTGGACAAACGGGTGTCCGCCGGTCAGCGCGACCCACGTTCGCATTACGTCTGTCGGAACTGCCGAGCAGCTCGGTGTAGCGCGGGCCAGCTCAGGGGACAAGAGCACAGTTCAGGCCATCTACAAGTGGGTGCCGATCATCGTTCAGGTACCCATCGATGGAGCCGCCGTGTACGCCAACTCCGTCGATGGGGTCCTCAAGAAGTTCAACCTCAGTTCGGCGGACAACAGCGTTGCGACGTCTGTAATGGTGAAAACGGGCGACGTCGAATGCACGAACAACGCAAAGATCGGTGGTGATTTGATCCTGGGTGATGGCAACGCGAAGCTGAATGCGTGCGACGTAGCGGGGAAAATTCATGTCAATGGCAACGTCGTCATTGACTCGAGCAACGTCGGCGGGTCAATTTGGGCGACCGGGACGCTCTCCATTGCGGGCAGTACTTACAACACTGCGACCGTTAGGTCCGGCGCAACGGTGCCCATTCCTGCGATCCCGAACTGGACCGATATCAAGTGGGATCCCGCGCAATGGACCGGGATGGGGTACAACATCGTCAATTGGACAGGCTCGTGCGACATCAGCAAGAACAACGCGGCGGGTACAAAGTGGGCACAGATCGCGACCTACATCACGCCAACCGTCGTCAATTTCTTGAACGCGTGCCCCAACGTCCCGGTGACGACCAGCAATAGCATGGACTATGTCGATCTGAAATCGAACATCGTGTTGGTGGCGAACCAGTTCACGTTCGACAAGCTGTATTTCACCAACCTGAGCCTCCCCGTAACGCCGCGCACGCTGACCTTCCTTGTTCCTGACGACGTGCCTGATGGGCAACCAACCTGCAGCCCTACCGCTCCGAGCACCCTGAAGGGCGATATCTTCCTGACAAACGAAACAGATTTCGGAACCAATATCGCAGCGATGGTCTATACACCATGCAAGATCCGGAGCAATCGCAACGGCTTCCGTGGTCAGTTGTATGGGGGGGAGGTGGAGTTCAACCAACAGGCCTCCCTTGAATTTGTACCCGTTGGTGTGCAAGGGATCGATCTAAGTGGCGGCCTGACGAATCCCGTTCAAACGGGAGCGAAATTGGGCGATCCTCTCAGCACGCTGGATGTTGGGTGATTTACGCAGTACTCCCGCTGGTCGGTGCGGGAATCTTCGGGGCATTGATCGGCTCTTTCCTTAACGTTGTGATTTTCCGCGTTCCTGCCGGGCGGTCCATCATTGCACCGCCCAGCGCGTGCGGCTCATGTGGTGCCGGTATCCGCCCCTGGGATAACGTTCCCGTGCTCTCGTGGGTGCTTCTGCGTGGTCGATGCCGGGATTGCGCGGCATCGATTTCCGCAAGGTACCCCCTTGTCGAACTGGGCACGGCTCTGTTCTTCGTGGTCGTTGCCATTCACTTTCTTAGCGCACCATCCGACGTTCCCGGTGCAGGCGCCGCGGTCTTCACGGTCCTCGCGTACCTGTATCTGGCCGCAGTCAGCGTCACGCTCGCACTGATCGACTTCGACACTCATACGTTGCCCAACCGGATCGTGCTGCCGACCTATCTGGTTGGTTTTGCGCTGCTCGGCGGGGCAGCAGTCGCTGGCGGTGATCCCTCTGCGCTGATACGGGGGATATTGGGGCTCGCCATCCTTTGGGCTATCTACCTGGGCCTCGCGCTCATCTACCCAGGAGGAATGGGCTTCGGCGACGTCAAACTTGCCGGCGTCCTCGGACTATTTCTCGGTTGCCTCGGCTGGGGAGAGCTCATAGTCGGGGGTTTTGCGGCATTCTTGCTGGGGGGCATCTTCGGCCTTGGACTGCTACTGACGAAACGCGCCAGCCGGAAAAGCGGGATTCCGTTCGGCCCGTGGATGCTGGGCGGGGCCTGGGTCGGAATCTTCTTCGGGGATCAGCTGTGGCAAGGCTACTTGTCGCTCCTCGGTGTGGCGTAGCAATGACTATCAAATAGGTTAGAGAGAGCAGGATGCAGTGGCAACGAGCGTCGTAGGGATTGACATCGGCAGCGCCGCGCTTCGGGCCGTGGAATTGGCCGATCCGGCCAAGGCGAAGCCGACTTTACTGCGGTACTTCGAGGTCCCGTTGCCCGACGGTGCCGTCAGCCGCGGTGAGGTGCTTGAGCCGAACACGGTCGCGGGCGCACTCAAGCTGTTGTGGTCTCAGGGCGGATTCAAGTCGAAGGACGTCGTACTCGGGATGGGAAACCAGCGAGTGCTCGCCCGCGACCTGACCGTTCCGAAGATGTCGCTGAACCGCATCCGTGAGTCCTTGCCGTTCGAAGTGCAGGACATGCTTCCAGTCCCCGTCGCGGACGCCCTCCTTGACTTCTATCCCATCTCTGAATCGACCGGGCAGAACGGGCTGGTTGTTAACGGTCTGCTCATTGCGGCCGTGAAAGAAGCAGTGCTGGGCAACGTCAAGGCCGCCCAGTTAGCCGGGCTGACTACAGTTGACGTTGATCTCATCCCGTTCGCACTCAGCCGGGTGCTGGTGACCCGCCCGCAAATCACGGGCACGGTTGCCCTCCTCGATCTAGGGGGAAACACCAGCAGCGTCGTGATCATCAAGGATGGAGTTCCCCAGTTCGTGAGAATCATCCCGACGGGCGGCGACGACCTCACCGAGGCTCTCCGCAACGGGCTTGAAGTGGACGCGGTGCAGGCCGAATCGATCAAACGCACCCGGGGGTTAGCCACGGGCGCCGTTCCGTCGGCGGACCAGCCGGCAATCGAAATCATCTATCAGGTGACGAGTGAACTGTTGACGAGTCTCCGCAACACCATCAACTACTACGGAAATACACGGCCGGCTGATCAGGTGCAGCGGATTGTACTCACCGGGGGAGGATCGCTCCTCAACGGCTTTGCCGCAGCGTTGGCGGAATTGACGCGCTTGGACGTTTCGATGGCGGATCCGTTCTCGACAGTGTCTTTGGCCCGTTCGGTTGACGAAAAGGCGCTGCGAGGAAGCAGCTCAGCTTTCACTGTCGCGCTGGGCCTTGCGTTGGGGAGCGCAACATGAGTGGCGACAAACGCAAAGAGACACTGGTCATCGGCGGAGAACCGCGGGTAGACCTGCTTCCGATTGAGGTCCGAAAGGAACGCACAGCGAAAGTTATGCGCAGGCGCCTCGCTCTCGGCGTAGTGGGCGTGCTTGCTCTCGTGATCGTCGGATCCGTCGCAGCAACGGCCTTGTCCTTAGAAGCTCAAATGCGCTTGGCGGACGAGCAGGCGCGTACGGCCGGTCTCCTGGTAGAGCAGTCGAAGTACATCGAAGTGCGGAAGGTGCAAGACCAGGTCACCCTCGTCGAGGCGGCTCAGCAGGTCGGCTCTTCAACGGAGATCGACTGGAAGAAATACCTTGAGAACGTTCAAGCGACCCTGCCCCCGGGCGTGACGATTGACGGCATCGCCGTCGATTCGGCCTCGCCGCTCGCGATCTATGATCAGCCGACCCTGCCACTACAGGGTGCGCGCGTCGCCACGGTTGGCTTCACTGCGACAAGCGCTGTTCTTCCCGATGTTCCGACCTGGCTGAACGCGCTCGCGACGTTGCCGGGGTATGCCGACGCCCTTCCGAGTTCGGCCAACCTGGACGAGGCAACCAACACCTACAAAGTGAATATCACTATGCACATCAACGACGCCGCCTTCTCGAAGCGCTTCGCGACGGAAGGCAAGTAGCCATGGACAAGAACCGGCTCTGGATGATCGGCTCCGCGCTGATGATGGTTCTCGTCATTGCGCTGGGCTGGGTCATCGGCCTCCAGCCCCAGTTTGCGGCTATCGCGACTGCGAACGATCAGCGTGTTTCAGTCGAGCAGACCAATGTGGGCCACCGGGCTTCCCTGGCCAAGCTCAAGGAAGACTTCAAGGGAATCGACGGTCTCAATCAAAAACTTGCGTCTCTGAACAAGTCCGTTCCGTCTGGCACCAACGCGCCTGACTACGTCGATCAGCTCGACGCCCTGGCGAACGCGAACCAGGTCACCCTCAAGGGCCTCACCATCGCCGATGCGGAGGCCTACACACCCGTTGCACTCGTGGCCCCCGTTGCGCCCGCGGCCGAAGCCGGGGCCCCCGAGCCCAGCCCGGCTCCAACAGCGACCCCGGCACCGACTGCCGCACCGGGATCCCCGCCCGTAACCAACGCCGGAATCACGGCATCCAATTTCGCTTCGCTCTCGGTCCAGATCACTGTGTCGGGGACCTACAGCAACGTGCTCAATTTCGTGAACGGCCTGCAGATGGGCCCGAGACTATTCCTCGTTACTGGTCTGACTACGACTTCAGCGACGTTGAGTTCGGCGCCCGTCGGTGGCACCGCGGCACCGCAGCCGTCTGCCGAACCTGGAAACGATGGCCTCGTCGACGGGTCGATTTCGGGCCTCATCTACTCGATCGTGGCATCACCTGCCCCGCTTGCAGTCACGGGAGAATAGGGCGCCGCGTCCGGCCGAGCCTCCCCCGACCGGGGAGTCGCATTGCTACAGTTGCTCCTGACCGTTACGGCCTCGGCCACAAGGAGCGCATCATGAGTAACACCACACCCCCCGAGGGCAACCGCAACTACGACCACGACCCGGAACCGGTCGACAACGTCGGCCACGCCGAGCACACGGATGCCCCCGACTACACCGGGTCAGGCTCACACTCCGCGCCGGCCGACTCAGGCGACGCGACCGACGCTGCAACTCTGGCACCGGCATCCGCTCACGGCGAGCCCGTCGGCGAACCCGTCTCCTACGACGCCCCCGAGACCCATACTCCCGCTCCTGGCACCCACGACGCCTCCCGTGAGCCCGCGACGGCCGCCTACGTGCCCGCCGCCTCCGTGAACAGCACTCCTGCGAACAGCACCGCTTCGAACAGCACGGCCGAGACCCAGCGCATCGACCCGGTCGACACCCGGGCCGACGCTCCCACCGCGTCCCACACCCCCACGAACACCACAGTTCAGCCCCCCATCTACATCCAGGCGCCGACCGCTCCGAAGTACAAGAGCAACCGCGGCCCCGGCGTCGTGATCGCGTTGCTCTCCACCGTGATCTTCGCGGTGCTCTACGCGCTCGTCGCCTTCGCCCTCTCCGGCATCGGCAGCCTGTCGATCTCCGAAACGGCCACGAAGTTCACCGAGTTCATCGTGCTGCCCATCTTCTACGTGCCGGTCATCTTCTTCTTCGTCGCGTTCGCCCTGCTGGTGCTGCTCGTGAACCGCGGCGGCTGGTGGGCCTACGTGCTCTTCGGCTTCCTGGTGGCCGTGGTCGTCTACTTCTCCTACATCGGGGCGGCGCTCCTGAGCGTGCAGGCGTGGAACTTCACGCCCGACCAGGCCGCACGCTTTATCAGCCAGCAGTGGCTGAACCCGGGAGCCATCGCCGCCGCGATCGTCGCCCGCGAGGTGCCGATCTGGGCCGGCGCCTGGATCGCCCGCAACGGCCGCTCCATCACCGAACGCAACGCCGCATCGAAGGCCGAGTACGACCGCGTCCTCGCCGCCGGACCGCAGGGCATCCGCAGCAACTAGTCGGTCGACGCCCGGCGCACACCACGCGCCGGGCCCCGGCAGGCACGCCAGCAAGGGGGAGCGATGCGGGACTACCAGCAATACGCGACGGTCGTCGCCGTCTTCGCCGCGGTGCTCCTCGCCGCGCTCCTCGTCGCGGCCTTCGGCCTGATCAGCCTGCTGGTCGACACGGATGTCATCAGTGACCCGAACGCCGGACCCCTCGTCGGGCCGATCATGACCGCCGCCGCCGTGGTGCTGGTGCTCATCCTGATGCTCCTCCTGGGGTTGCGCACCAGGCCGGAGAACCAGCGGATCGCCGTCGGGTACTCCCTGGGCACCGGATTCGCCGCGATCGGGGTCTTCGTTCTGGTGGGCGGGGTGCTCTACGCGCTCGGCACCGGCGTGCCGGCCGACACCGCCGGGCTCCCGGGCGACAGCGTCGGGTTCGCGGCCTCGGTGCTGCTGGGCCCGTTCGCGGTGACCACTGGCATCCTCGCCTTCATCATCACCCTGCTCTACTCGCTGGTCCTGGCCTCACGGATGCCCGAACGCGGCCCGCCGAAATGGCCGTGGGAACGCGATGATGACTGAGATGCCGGCCTAGAAATTCACCGACCGCGCAGCGGCTCGATCGAGTACCCTTGATGTCCATGGACGGTTCCATCGAGTCGCGGGTCAGCCATCAGGTTGACGACTGGCTGACCTGGCTGCCCCGGTGGCGCCCGGGCACGCATCGCGGCCGCACCCGACTGTGCCGCACCTGCTTCGGGTCGCCGGTCATCGCGGCCGCTGGCCTGACGACAGATGTCCCGCACGCCGTGCAGCACGCCCTCGCCATGCGCCTGAAGCACTTGATCGACGCAGAGGTCGACGAGTTCACCGAGACGCACTTGCCGCTGTTGAGCCGGGAGATCCAGCTGAACGAGGAGCGCAAGGCCGCGTCGGCCTACCACCCGGCCGAGGGCCTCGACCCGGCCTACACCGGCCTCGACCTCGACCCGCCGGCCGCGCCCGACGCCCCCTACCTGTTCACGTTCGCCGAACTCGCCCGGCCGGAGGCATCCGTCGCCGCGCCCCTCGCCCCGGCTCCCTTGACCGACGCGGAGAAGGCGGCCATCCGCGCCGAGGTCGCCCGCGCCGACGCACACGCCGCCCTGGTCGGCGGCCGGGTCTGCGCCGAGCTGGTTCGGCACCGCGAACGGATGCGCACCGCCGTCGCCGAATTCGTCGAACCCTGGGTGCTCGCTCTCCTCGCCGACCTCGACACCGCGCTCGATTCCCCGCTCTGGCCCCGGAGCATCTGAACAACTCCTGAACGAACCCCTCGGACCATGTGATCCATTTGACCGGGTTGCCACCGCCGAGTTAGTATTTCGGGGTGTGCGCTGTGTCGTGCGCTTGAGTTATGCCATCGCGATCTTGTCGTGCCGCACCTTAGGCGCCTCGATCTGGCACTCACACAGGGTTTGCTCTCCGAGCAGCCCCCACGGCATACCTGCCTCAGCTTGCGGAATTCATTCCGTGTGTCGGTGGGTCCAGATGAACTCGATCGGGCCGGAAACGGATCGATTCGAATGCTAACCATCAATGAGCTGTCACCGTGCAGCAATAACAAGGAGTAATTAGTGCCCACCATTCAGCAGTTGGTACGAAAGGGCCGCAGCCCCAAGGTCACCAAGACCAAGGCGCCCGCCCTGAAGTCCAACCCCCAGCAGCGCGGCGTGTGCACCCGTGTTTACACGACCACGCCGAAGAAGCCGAACTCGGCTCTCCGCAAGGTCGCCCGCGTCAAGCTGTCGAACGGTACCGAGGTCACCGCCTACATCCCCGGCGAGGGTCACAACCTGCAGGAGCACTCCATGGTGCTCGTCCGCGGTGGTCGTGTTAAGGACCTCCCCGGTGTTCGATACAAGATCGTTCGCGGCGCACTGGACACCCAGGCCGTCAAGAACCGCAAGCAGGCTCGTAGCCGCTACGGCGCCAAGATGGAGAAGAAGTAATGCCTCGTAAAGGCCCAGCGCCCAAGCGTCCCGTTATCGCTGACCCGGTATACGGCGCCCCGATCGTCTCCCAGCTCGTCAACAAGATCCTCCTCGACGGCAAAAAGGGCCTCGCCGAGCGCATCGTTTACGATGCACTCGAAGGCGTCGTTGCCAAGAACGGTGCGGATGCCGTCGTCACGCTGAAGAAGGCACTCGACAACGTTCGCCCGACCCTCGAGGTGCGTTCGCGCCGCGTCGGTGGTTCCACCTACCAGGTGCCCGTCGAAGTGAAGCCGCACCGCGCCAACACCCTGGCTCTGCGCTGGTTGACCAGCTACGCCAAGGCCCGTCGCGAGAAGACGATGACCGAGCGTCTCACCAACGAAATCCTCGACGCATCCAACGGCCTCGGTGCCGCTGTGAAGCGCCGCGAGGACACGCACAAGATGGCCGAGGCGAACAAGGCCTTCGCACACTACCGCTGGTAGTCGCGTTCCGGAGTCCGGGCTCTTGGTGATGGAGCCTGTCGAGATCGAATCTCGACAAGCTCGATCACCGAAGCCCGGATATCGGATGCCCTGTTTCGCCCCAAGCACCATAAGCAAACTTCCGGAGGACCCCCGTGGCACTTGACGTGCTCACCGACCTGAGTAAGGTCCGCAACATCGGCATCATGGCTCACATTGATGCTGGCAAGACCACCGTCACTGAGCGCATCCTGTATTACACGGGTGTCAATCACAAGATCGGCGAGACGCACGACGGCGCCTCGACCATGGACTGGATGGCGCAGGAGCAGGAACGTGGCATCACCATCACGTCTGCCGCGACGACCTGTTTCTGGGCTGAAAACCAGATCAACATCATCGACACCCCCGGCCACGTCGACTTCACCGTCGAGGTGGAGCGTTCGCTCCGCGTCCTCGACGGCGCTGTCGCAGTGTTCGACGGCAAAGAGGGCGTTGAGCCCCAGTCCGAGACCGTCTGGCGCCAGGCCGACAAGTACGACGTGCCCCGCATCTGCTTCGTCAACAAGATGGACAAGCTCGGCGCCGACTTCTTCTACACGGTCGACACGATCGTCAAGCGCCTCGGCGCGAAGCCGCTCGTCATCCAGCTGCCCATCGGCGCCGAGAACACCTTCGAAGGCGTTGTCGACCTCGTCGAAATGCGCGCACTGACCTGGCGTGGCGACTCCAAGGGTGACGTCGAGATGGGCTCCAAGTACGCCATCGAAGAGATCCCCGCCGACCTCATCGAGCAGGCTGCGGAGTACCGCAAGCTGCTCCTCGAGACCGTCGCCGAGACCGACGACGACCTCATGGAGAAGTACTTCTCCGGCGAAGAGCTCACCGTCTCCGAGATCAAGCACGCGATTCGGGGGCTCACGGTCGCCAGCGAGATCTACCCCGTCCTCTGCGGTTCCGCGTTCAAGAACCGTGGCGTTCAGCCGATGCTTGACGCAGTCGTCGACTACCTCCCCACCCCGCTCGACGTGCCGGCCATCGAGGCCCACGACGCGCGCGATGAGGAAAAGGTCATCATGCGTCACCCCGACGCGACGGAGCCGTTCACGGCCCTCGCGTTCAAGGTCGCCGTCCACCCGTTCTTCGGTCGTCTGACCTACGTTCGCGTGTACTCCGGTCACCTTGACTCCGGTGCCCAGGTCGTCAACTCGACCAAGGGTAAGAAGGAGCGCATCGGCAAGATCTTCCAGATGCACGCCAACAAGGAGAACCCGGTGGCCTTCGTGACCGCCGGTCACATCTACGCGGTCATCGGCCTCAAGGACACCACCACAGGCGACACCCTGTGCGACCCGAACGCGCAGGTCGTGCTCGAGTCGATGACGTTCCCTGACCCGGTCATCGAGGTTGCGATCGAACCGAAGACGAAGCAGGACCAGGAAAAGCTGGGTCTCGCGATCCAGAAGCTGGCCGAAGAGGACCCGACCTTCCGCACCGAGCAGAACCAGGAAACTGGTCAGACGGTCATCAAGGGAATGGGCGAGCTTCACCTGGACATCCTGGTCGACCGGATGCGCCGTGAATTCAACGTCGAGGCCAACGTCGGCAAGCCCCAGGTCGCGTATCGCGAGACCATCCGCAGGGCGGTCGAACGTCACGACTACACGCACAAGAAGCAGACCGGTGGATCCGGGCAGTTCGCGAAGATTCAGATCGCGATCGAGCCGCTCGAGATCACTGCCGATAAGAGCTACGAGTTCGTCAACAAGGTCACGGGTGGCCGCATCCCCCGGGAATACATCCCCTCGGTGGACGCAGGAATCCAGGATGCGCTGCACGTCGGCGTCCTGGCCGGCTACCCGATGGTGGGCGTCAAGGCAAGCCTGCTTGACGGCGCCGCGCACGACGTCGACTCCTCGGAGATGGCGTTCAAGATCGCCGGTTCGATGGGCTTCAAGGAAGCCGTTCGTAAGGCTGACCCTGTCCTGCTCGAGCCGCTGATGGCCGTCGAGGTTCGTACGCCCGAGGAATACATGGGCGACGTCATCGGCGACCTCAACTCGCGTCGTGGACAGATCCAGACCATGGAGGACGCTCAGGGCGTGAAGGTAATTCGCGCCAACGTGCCGCTGTCGGAGATGTTCGGATACATCGGTGACCTGAGGTCGAAGACCTCGGGCCGCGCGGTGTACTCGATGACCTTCGAGAGCTATGCGGAGGTCCCCCGGGCCGTGGCCGAAGAGATCATCCAGAAGAACAAGGGCGAGTAGCCCGCGGCCTTCCGGTCTCTTACGGGCCTTCGGGCCCAAATCGCTTCGGCCTCCCGGCCCTAGTAGCATAAGTACACAAATCCAGCAGTTCCACCGGCCGCAAACCAGCGGTCGATGGAGCCATGAGTCCTAGGAGGACCCACAGTGGCCAAGGCCAAGTTCGAGCGGACCAAGCCGCACGTAAACATCGGAACGATCGGTCACGTTGACCACGGAAAGACCACGCTGACTGCAGCGATCTCCAAGGTCCTCGCCGACACGTACCCGTCCAAGACGAACGTTCAGCGCGACTTCGCGTCGATCGACTCTGCTCCGGAAGAACGCCAGCGCGGTATCACGATCAACATCTCGCACGTCGAGTACGAGACCGAAAAGCGTCACTATGCGCACGTCGACGCACCCGGCCACGCTGACTACATCAAGAACATGATCACCGGTGCTGCTCAGATGGACGGCGCGATCCTCGTGGTTGCCGCTACTGACGGCCCGATGGCTCAGACCCGTGAGCACGTTCTGCTTGCGAAGCAGGTCGGCGTGCCGTCCCTGCTCGTCGCACTGAACAAGTCCGACATGGTTGACGACGAAGAGATCCTTGAGCTCGTCGAGCTCGAGGTTCGCGAACTCCTCTCCGCCCAGGGCTTCGACGGCGACAACGCTCCCGTCGTGCGCGTCTCCGCTCTCAAGGCGCTTGAAGGCGACGAGAAGTGGGTTGGCAACATCCTTGAGCTGATGAAGGCTGTCGACGACTACTTCCCGGAGCCCGTCCGCGACAAGGACAAGCCCTTCCTGATGCCGATCGAGGACGTCTTCACGATCACCGGTCGTGGAACCGTCGTCACCGGCCGCGCCGAGCGTGGAACCCTCAAGATCAACTCCGAGGTCGAGGTTGTCGGCATCCGCCCGACCATCAAGACCACGGTCACTGGTATCGAGATGTTCCACAAGCAGCTCGACGAGGCCTGGGCCGGCGAGAACTGTGGTCTTCTTCTTCGTGGCACCAAGCGCGAAGACGTCGAGCGCGGCCAGGTTGTCGTCAAGCCGGGTTCGGTCACGCCGCACACCGACTTCGAGGGCACCGCGTACATCCTGTCAAAGGATGAGGGTGGGCGTCACAACCCGTTCTACGCGAACTACCGTCCGCAGTTCTACTTCCGCACCACGGACGTCACCGGCGTCATCACGCTGCCTGAGGGCACCGAGATGGTCATGCCCGGCGACACCACCGACATGAACGTCGCGCTGATTCAGCCGATCGCCATGGAAGAAGGCCTCGGCTTCGCCATTCGTGAAGGTGGCCGCACCGTCGGCGCCGGAACGGTGACCAAGATCATCAAGTAGTTCCCTTCGCCGGTTCGGTCACCTCGGTGATCGAGCCGGTCGAGATCAAGGGGTCTGTCCTTCGGACAGGCCCCTTTTTCGTCCCCCTCTACCGGGGCATTTGATCCTGAATCGCCCAGGAACTAGCCTCTCTTAGAACCCCAACCGCCCCAGATCGGAGCACCCCGTGAATTTCAACGACATCAGCCGCAAGGCGCAGGAGTTCCTCAAAACGGAGAAGGGCGAGAAGGTCGCCGACAAGATCCTCGACGGGGGTGCCGCCGCCGCGAACAAGGTCACCGGCAACAAGCACGCCGACAAGATCCAGGATGCCCGCGACAAGGCGGACAAGCACCTCGGCCGCGGTGACGGCCCGACCGACCGCGGCGCGCAAGGCACTGACCCCGACGCACGCTAGCCCGGGCCGAGCTCGCCGCGCTCACCGCTCCGCGGGTCGTGCGCCGGTTCGCGCGTGGCATGCCACCCGCGAACCGGCGCAGTGTCCGCGAGCCGGCGCAGTGTCCGCGAGCCGGCATCCGACCTGTTCTCCACAGGCGCTTCGGCCGGAGCGGAGTGTGCAGGTGCCCGGGTTGAGGCGTTGACGGAGACGCAGCAGTGCACAGTGGCCGGATGCCTGACTCACCTGACGAGCACTTCTCACCCAACGGCCTCCTCCTCTCGTCCGATCTCCGCAGAGCCTTCGGCGCCGACCTTCGTCTCCGCCGCCTCGCGGGCAGAGGCGAATTGCACCGTCTGGCGCGCGGCCAATACATCGACGCCACGCTGTGGGCCGCGCTAAACAGCGATCAGCGGTACGCGCTCCGAGTGCGCGGTGCGGCGGAAACGCGGCAGACCGAACTGGTGCTCTCCCACCAATCCGCTGCCGTTCTGTGGGCACTCCCTACCCTCTTCGGCTGGCCACTCGAGGTTCACTTCCTCACCGAGCGCACCCGGGGCGGTCGCTCCACCCCGGGAATCCGAAAACACGCGACGGGCCTGGACCCGACGGATGTCACCACGGTCAACGGGCTCCTGGTCACCACCATCGAACGCACCGTGATCGACCTGGCGGCCACTCTGGATCTGAAATCCGCGGTGGCCATCGCGGACCGCGCCATTGCGGTGGATCGTACCGGGCGCTTTCGGCCGCTGACCACCAGAGTCAGGCTGCTCGAGACCTGGGAACGGATGCTGCCGTTCCGCGGGTCGGTGCGGGCGCGGGCCGTGATCGACTTCGCCTCGACGCTGTCTGGGTCACCCAACGAGTCTGGAAGCCGCGTCAATGTGGCGCTGAACGGCTTTCCGGAGCCGGTGCTGCAGCATCCGTTCGTTGTCGATGGCAAGACGGTTTTCACCGACTTCTATTGGATCGCCGAGCACTCGGTGGGGGAGGCCGACGGCAAGCGCAAGTACTTCGACCCCGTGATGCTCGACGGCCGGACAACAGCGCAGGTGGTCTACGACGAGAAACGCCGGGAGGATGGCGTGCGACGCCAGGTGCACGCGTTCACCCGCTGGGACTTCCCGGTCGGGATGAGCCAGAGCCGGCTTCGCAGCCGGCTGCTGCAGTTGGGGCTGCCGACCGGACGCCCGCGACTTCAATTTCGGTGAGGTGCGGTGCTTCTCGGTGCTTCCCGGGTGGTGCGCGCATGCTGCGCCGCTGCGCTGGTGGCGTGCCACGCGCGGAGCGGCGCAGCACCCGCGCGAAGTCCGGATAGCAACGGCGACGCGCCCGGGAGGAGCGTCGGTGAAGCCGCGGAACGACGCGGATGTGCCGACACGCCGCGCGCGACACGCCCGGGTTGCACAATGACCCGACCCTGTGGCAGACTCTTCTAGTTCAACACTTTCGACTGCCGCGCTGCACGCGGTGTCGGGATCACTGCCAGGCAGTGCATAGCTTGTGCCGTTCGCCGTAAAAGGCGCCAGGTGCACAGTTAGGCCGCGGGTAGCAGGACATAGCTCAAACCAACAGCCGGGAAAGCTGGGTAAAGCCATGCCTTCCCCCATGCGCGAGTGTGGAGAAGCGGGTTGGCTCGGCGAGACCGCACCGCGGCCCCGCCGAAATTGACAGATGAACAGTGGTGCGACAGCAGCAGTGCTACTACGGCGTCCAATGCAACCCTCGGGATGTAAGAAGCCTTGACAAGAAAGCGAGTTCGACATGGCGGGACAGAAAATCCGCATTCGACTTAAGTCGTATGACCACGAGGTCATCGACATCTCGGCGCGCAAGATCGTCGACACAGTGACCCGCGCGGGTGCGACTGTCGTCGGCCCCGTGCCGCTTCCGACCGAGAAGAACGTGGTGTGTGTCATCCGTTCGCCTCACAAGTACAAGGACAGCCGGGAGCACTTTGAAATGCGCACCCACAAGCGTCTGATCGACATCATTGACCCGACCCCGAAGGCCGTCGACTCGCTCATGCGTCTCGACCTGCCGGCCGACGTCAACATCGAGATCAAGCTCTAGGGCCCGCGATGTCTTACGCAGATACCAAGACCACCAAGGGTCTCCTCGGCAAGAAGCTCGGCATGACGCAGGTATGGGACGAGAACAACAAGCTCGTTCCCGTCACCGTCATCGAGATCTCGCCCAACGTTGTCACCCAGATCCGCAGCAAGGACATCGACGGCTACGCCGGCGTCCAGATCGCTGCTGGGGCCATCGACCCGCGCAAGGTGAACAAGCCTTCCGCCGGACACTTCGAAAAGGCAGGCGTCACGCCTCGCCGCCACCTCACCGAGCTCCGCACTGCGGATGCCGCTGACTACACCCTGGGCCAGGAACTCACCGTTGACGGTGTGTTCGCTGCCGGCACCAAGGTCGACGTCATGGGCACCAGCAAGGGTAAGGGTTTCGCCGGTGTTATGAAGCGTCACAACTTCAAGGGTGTTTCCTCCTCTCACGGTTCGCACCGTAACCACCGCAAGCCCGGTTCCATCGGTGCTTCCTCGACCCCGAGCCGTGTCTTCAAGGGCATGCGCATGGCCGGTCGTATGGGTGGCGAGCGCGTCACTGTGCTGAACCTCAAGGTTCACGCCGTGGATGCCGAGAAGGGCCTCCTGCTGGTCAAGGGTGCCGTTCCCGGCGCCAAGGGCCGCCTCGTATTCGTCCGCAATGCAGTGAAGGGAGCCTAGTCGTATGACTACCTCACTCGATCTCATCGATGCCAAGGGTAAGAAGGCCGGCTCCGTTGAGCTGCCCGCCGAAATCTTTGACGTTCAGACCAACGTCCCGCTGATCCACCAGGTCGTCGTCGCGCAGCTCGCTGCCGCACGTCAGGGAACGCACAAGACCAAGCGTCGTGGCGAAGTTTCCGGCTCCGGCCGCAAGCCGTTCAAGCAGAAGGGAACCGGTCGCGCCCGTCAGGGCTCGATTCGCGCCCCTCAGATGACCGGTGGTGGCATCGTCCACGGACCGACCCCGCGTAACTACGAACAGCGCACTCCCAAGAAGATGATCGCGGCAGCACTGCGCGGATCCCTTTCTGACCGCGCTCGTGGTGACCGCCTGCACGTCGTGACCGCACTCTTCAGCGCCGAGACGCCCAGCACCAAGGGCGCCATCGAGCTGCTCAGCCAGATCGCCAGCAGCAAGCACGTGCTGGTCGTCCTGGAGCGCACCGACGAAATGACGCTGCGCAGCATCCGCAACCTGCCGACGGTGCACGTTCTGCCGTGGGACCAGCTGAATGCCTATGACGTGCTCGTCAGCGACGACATTGTCTTCACCAAGGGCGCGTTCGACGCGTTCGTGGCGAGCAAGACCAAGAAGGAAGAGGTGTCCGCATAATGGCTACCCCGATCAACAAGGATCCCCGCGACGTCATCATCGCTCCGGTCGTCTCTGAGAAGAGCTATGGCCTGATCGACGAGGGCAAGTACACCTTCATCGTGGACCCGCGCTCGAACAAGACCGAAATCAAGCTCGCGATCGAAAAGATCTTCAAGGTGGAGGTCGCTTCGATCAACACCATGAACCGTATCGGCAAGACGCGTCGCACGAAGTTCGGTCAGGGCAAGCGCAAGGACACCAAGCGTGCCATCGTCACGCTCAAGTCCGGTTCCATTGACATCTTCACGGCCGTCGGCTAAGCGGCGCGGACTAGAGGAATAAGAAATGGCTATTCGTAAGTTCAAGCCCACGACTCCCGGTCGTCGCGGTTCATCTGTTGCAGACTTCGCAGAGATCACCCGCTCCACGCCGGAGAAGTCCCTGCTTCGCCCCCTGTCCAAGACCGGTGGCCGTAACAACCAGGGTCGCATCACCACCCGTCACATCGGTGGTGGACACAAGCGCCAGTACCGTCTGATCGACTTCCGTCGTAACGACAAGGACGGCGTCAACGCCAAGGTCGCTCACATCGAGTACGACCCGAACCGCACGGCGCGCATCGCGCTCCTGCACTTCATGGACGGCTCCAAGCGCTACATCATCGCCCCGAACAAGCTGAACCAGGGCGACATCGTAGAGTCGGGCGCCGGTGCTGACATCAAGCCCGGCAACAACCTGCCGCTGAAGAACATCCCCACCGGTACCATCATCCACGCGGTCGAACTGCGTCCGGGCGGTGGCGCCAAGATGGCCCGCTCCGCCGGATCGTCCGTTCGCCTCGTTGCGAAGGATGGCATCTACGCCCAGCTGCGCCTGCCGTCCGGAGAAATCCGCAACGTCGACGCCCGCTGCCGCGCCACGATCGGCGAGGTCGGCAACGCCGAGCAGTCGAACATCAACTGGGGCAAGGCCGGCCGTATGCGCTGGAAAGGCGTTCGCCCGACCGTTCGTGGTGTTGCCATGAACCCGGTCGACCACCCGCACGGTGGTGGTGAGGGTAAGACGTCCGGTGGACGTCACCCCGTCAGCCCTTGGGGCCAGAAAGAAGGGCGTACCCGCCACCCGAACAAGGAAAGCGACAAGCTCATCGTTCGTCGCCGTACCGTCGGCAAGAAGCGTAAGTAGGAGTAGACGATGCCACGCAGTCTCAAGAAAGGCCCGTTCGTTGACGACCACCTGCTTCGCAAGGTTGTCAAGGCGAACGAAGCCAGCAGCAAGAACGTAATCAAGACCTGGTCGCGCCGTTCGATGATCATCCCCGGCATGCTCGGGCACACCATCGCCGTGCACGACGGACGCAAGCACATCCCGGTGTTCGTCACCGAGAGCATGGTCGGGCACAAGCTCGGCGAGTTTGCGCCCACCCGCACCTTCCGTGGACACGTGAAGGACGACAAGAAGGGCCGTCGCCGCTAACGCGGGGACGTGAAGGAGGATAAGAAATGGTGGAGTCGATCGCACGCGTGCGTCACATCCGCGTTACCCCCCAGAAGGCTCGTCGCGTCGTCAACCTGATCCGCGGCAAGCAGGCCTTCGAGGCTCTGGGAATTCTGAAGTTCGCGCCGCAGGGCGCGAGCGACCCGGTGTACAAGCTGGTTGCCTCGGCAATCGCCAACGCCCGAGTCAAGGCTGATGCAGCCAACACCTTCCTCGACGAGCAGGACCTGTTCGTCAGCCAGGCGTTCGTTGATGAGGGTACGACCCTCAAGCGTTTCCAGGCCCGTGCACAGGGTCGCGCATTCCAGATCAAGAAGCGCACGAGCCACATCACGGTTGTGCTCGCCACTCCTGAGGAGGGTACGAAGTAATGGGTCAGAAAGTAAACCCCTATGGCTTCCGTCTGGGAATCACGACCGACCACGTGTCGCGTTGGTTCTCTGACAGCACGAAGCCGGGCCAGCGTTACAGCGACTTCGTCGCTGAGGACGTCAAGATCCGCCGCCTGTTGAGCACCAGCCTCGACCGCGCCGGCGTGTCCCGCATCGAGATCGAGCGCACTCGTGACCGCGTTCGCGTCGACATCCACACCGCCCGTCCGGGCATTGTGATCGGTCGCCGCGGCGCGGAGGCCGAGCGCATCCGCTCCGACCTCGAGAAGCTCACCGCCAAGCAGATCCAGCTGAACATCCTCGAGGTGAAGAACCCCGAGGTGGACGCTCAGCTCGTCGCCCAGGGCATCGCCGAGCAGCTTTCCGCTCGTGTGGCATTCCGCCGCGCGATGCGTAAGGGCCTGCAGGGTGCCCAGCGCGCCGGCGCCAAGGGTGTTCGCATCCAGGTGTCCGGTCGTTTAGGTGGCGCCGAGATGAGCCGTTCGGAGTTCTACCGCGAAGGCCGTGTGCCCCTGCACACCCTGCGCGCGAACATCGACTACGGCTTCTACGAAGCCAAGACCACCTTCGGCCGCATCGGCGTGAAGGTCTGGATCTACAAGGGCGACATCACCAACAAGGAACTCGCTCGCGAGCAGGCCAACGCTAAGTCGTCCCGCCCCGAGCGTCGTGACGACCGACCGCGTCGTGCGCCCCGCGCAGAGGCAGCGGCACCGGTTGCAGCAGGAGTTGAGGCATAACCATGTTGATTCCACGCAGAGTCAAGCACCGCAAGCAGCACCACCCGGGCCGTACCGGCCACGCAACCGGTGGTACCGAGCTGTCGTTCGGTGAGTACGGCATCCAGGCCCTCACCCCCGCGTATGTGACCAACCGTCAGATCGAGTCCGCTCGTATCGCGATCACCCGTCACATGAAGCGCGGCGGCAAGGTCTGGATCAACATCTACCCGGACCGTCCGCTCACCAAGAAGCCGGCCGAAACCCGCATGGGTTCCGGTAAGGGTTCCGTCGAGTGGTGGGTTGCCAACGTCAAGCCCGGTCGCGTGCTTTTCGAACTCAGCGGTGTCACCGACATCGTTGCCAAGGAAGCGCTGACCCGCGCTATTCACAAACTGCCCTTGAAGGCACGCATCATCAAGCGCGAGGAGGGCGACGCATAATGGCGATCGGATCCAAGGAGCTCGCCTCAGTCGAGCTCGACACTTTTGAAAACGAGCGGTTGTTCGATGAGCTGAAGAAGGCGAAGGAAGAACTCTTCAACCTTCGCTTCCAGTCGGCCACCGGCCAGCTCGAGAGCCACGGCCGCCTCCGCGCGGTCAAGCGCGACATCGCTCGCATCTACACGGTTCTCCGTGAGCGCGAGTTGGGTATTCGCCCGACTCCCGCACCAGTCGAGGCTCCGGCCAAGGCTGAGAAGAAGACCAAGAAGGCCAAGCCTGCTGTGAAGTCTGACGACTCCGCTGAGGCCGACGCCGCCCAGACGAAGGAGGCCTAGTCATGGCGAAGACTGACGATAAGGTCGTCGCTGTCGAGGCTGAGGCTCTCGTTCGCGGCTACCGCAAGACGCTGCGTGGTTACGTGACCAGCGACAAGATGGACAAGACCATCGTTGTCGAGGTCGAAGACCGCGTGAAGCACCCGTTGTACGGCAAGGTCATCCGCCGTACGTCCAAGCTGAAGGTCCACGACGAGGCGAACATCGCCGGCGTCGGCGACCTGGTCCTGATCAGTGAGACCCGTCCGCTGAGCGCCACCAAGCGCTTCCGCCTGGTCGAGATCCTCGAGAAGGCCAAGTAAGCCTCGCGCTTACTTGATAGAAGGAGTTAAAAAGTGCTTCAGCAAGAATCACGACTCAAGGTTGCCGACAACACGGGTGCCAAGGAGCTGTTGACCATTCGCGTGCTCGGCGGCTCCGGCCGTCGCTACGCCGGACTGGGCGACACGATCGTCGCCACGGTCAAGGACGCGATCCCGGGCGGCAACGTCAAGAAGGGCGACGTCGTCAAGGCCGTCGTCGTTCGCGTCAAAAAGCAGACCCGTCGTCCAGACGGTTCGTACATCAAGTTCGATGAGAACGCCGCAGTGATTTTGAAGAACGAAGGTGACCCCCGCGGCACCCGAATCTTCGGACCGGTCGGTCGCGAGCTTCGCGACAAGAAGTTCATGAAGATCATCTCGCTGGCACCGGAGGTTATCTAAATCATGGCCAGACTCAAAAAGGGTGACCTCGTAGAGGTCATCACCGGCCGCACCCAGGCCCGCGGCGGAGACCGTGGCAAGCAGGGTAAGGTCATCGCCGTCCTGGTGGAGAAGAACAGGGTCCTCGTCGAGGGAATCAACTTCGTCACCAAGCACGTCCGCGTGGGCCAGACCCAGCGCGGCACCAAGACCGGCGGCATCGAGACCATGGAGGCACCGATTCACGTGTCCAACGTGGCCCTCGTCGACCCGGAGACCAAGAAGCCGACTCGCGTCGGCTTCCGCCTCGAAGAAGTAACGAAGGATGGCGTCACCAAGACGGTCCGCATCCGTTACGCCAAGAAGTCAGGGAAGGACCTCTGATGACCGACACTTCAGTTGCAGCAACAGAAGCAGAAGCGACCGTCGAGGCAGTCCTGCCGCGTCTCAAGCAGAAGTACCGCGACGAGATCATGGCTCAGCTCAGCAAGGACCTCGGTTTCACCAACGTTCACCAGATTCCGAATCTGGTCAAGATCGTTGTGAACATGGGTGTCGGCGAGGCAGCACGCGACGGCAAGATCATGGATGGCGCCGTCTCCGACCTCACCAAGATCACCGGTCAGAAGCCGCAGGTCACCAAGGCCCGCAAGTCGATCGCGCAGTTCAAACTGCGCGAAGGACAGCCCATCGGCACGCACGTCACACTTCGTGGCGACCGCATGTGGGAGTTCCTCGACCGGCTCCTGAGCCTGGCGCTTCCGCGCATCCGCGACTTCCGCGGTCTGAGCGACAAGCAGTTCGATGGCAGCGGTAACTACACCTTCGGTTTGACCGAGCAGGTCATGTTCCACGAAATCGACCAGGACCGGATCGACCGTATCCGCGGTATGGATATCACGGTTGTGACGACGGCCAAGAACAACGAAGAAGGTCGCGCGCTGCTCAAGGCGCTGGGCTTCCCGTTCAAGACGGCCGAAAACACCAAGTAAAGTAGCTCTTTGGCTCTTGTAGTAAAAAACCCGGGGCTGGACAACCGTCCAGCCCCACCACGACCAAGGTCGTCACCCGTGTAAAGGATGAACGAAACCAGGCGAGAAAGGCACCACAAATGACAATGACAGATCCGGTCGCAGACATGCTGACCAGACTGCGCAACGCTAACTCGGCGTTCCACGACACCGTGTCCATGCCGCACAGCAAGCTCAAAGCGAACATCGCGGACATCCTCAAGGCCCAGGGTTACATCTCGGCATGGGACGTCAAGGATGCAGTGGTCGGCAAGACCCTCACGCTCAACCTCAAGTTTGGTCCGAACCGCGAGCGTTCCATCGTCGGCATCAAGCGGGTTTCCAAGCCCGGCCTGCGCGTGTACGCCAAGTCGACCGAAATCCCCACCGTTCTCGGTGGCCTCGGCGTTGCCATCCTGTCCACCTCCAGCGGTCTGCTCACCGACCGTCAGGCCGAGAAGAAGGGCGTAGGCGGAGAAGTACTCGCCTACGTGTGGTAGCTGACAATGTCACGTATTGGAAGACTCCCCATCCCGATTCCCGCGGATGTCACGGTCGCCACTGAAGGCCAGCGCGTCAACGTCAAGGGTCCGAAGGGTGAGCTCGCGCTCACCGTCGCGAACCCCATCGAGGTCAAGATCGAGGACGGCCACGTCGTCGTCACCCGCCCGAACGACGAGCGCAACTCGCGTTCGCTGCACGGATTGACCCGCACGCTGATCGCAAACCAGATCATCGGGGTGACGGTGGGTTACACCAAGTCCCTCGAGATCGTCGGTACCGGTTACCGCGTCGCCCAGAAGGGCAGCTCGATCGAGTTCGCCCTCGGCTTCTCGCACCCGGTCCTCGTCGAGGCACCTGCCGGTATCACCCTCACCGTGGAGAGCGTCAACCGCCTCACGGTCGGTGGCATCGACAAGCAGGCTGTCGGCGAGGTCGCCGCCAACATCCGTAAGATTCGCAAGCCGGAGCCCTACAAGGGCAAGGGTGTGCGTTACGCCGGCGAGATTGTTCGCCGCAAGGCCGGAAAGAGTGGTAAGTAACCATGGGTCTCGGAACTAGAGGTAAGAGCAAGGCTGCTGCCCGCGGACGCAGGCACACACGTCTTCGCAAGAAGATCGAGGGGACCGCGCTTCGTCCGCGTCTCGTCGTGACCCGTTCGGCTCGCCACGTGTTCGTGCAGGTCGTCGATGACAGCAAGGGCTTCACCCTTGCCTCGGCGTCCACGCTCGAAGACGGTCTGCGCACCTTCGATGGTGACAAGACCGCCAAGGCCCGTAAGGTCGGCGAACTCGTCGCCGAACGTGCGAAGGCCGCCGGCATCGAAGCCGTCGTATTTGACCGTGGCGGAAGCAAGTACGCAGGACGCGTCGCTGCGATCGCCGATGGAGCTCGAGAGGGTGGATTGAACCTGTGAGCACTGAAACCGCTAGCACAGCAACCAAGGAGACCGTGGTGGCTGCAGAGGCACCCGTCGAAACCGCTGCCTCAACGGCACCTGCCCAGAACGAGCCTCGTGAGGCTCGTCGTGGCGGCCGTGAGCGCAACCCGAACAAGGACCGCGGAAGCCGCGATGCCGACAAGAGCCAGTTCCTGGAGCGCGTCGTCACCATCAACCGCGTTTCCAAGGTGGTGAAGGGTGGTCGTCGCTTCAGCTTCACCGCCCTCGTCGTCGTCGGTGACGGAAACGGCCTCGTCGGCGTTGGATACGGCAAGGCCCGCGAGGTGCCGACCGCCATTTCCAAGGGTGTCGAGGAAGCGAAGAAGAACTTCTTCCGCGTGCCCCGCGTCGGCCTGACCATCCCGCACCCCGTGCAGGGTGAAGCCGCAGCCGGCGTCGTCCTGCTGCGTCCCGCCGCTGCCGGTACCGGCGTCATCGCCGGTGGCCCGGTGCGCGCCGTTCTCGAGTGCGCAGGCATCCACGATGTCCTGAGCAAGTCGCTCGGTTCGTCGAACACCATCAACATCGTTCACGCCACCGTCGAGGCCCTGCACCAGCTCGAAGAGCCGCGTGCGGTTGCCGCTCGTCGTGGCCTCGCGTACGAAGACGTCGCTCCGGCGCGCTTCCTGCGTGCCGACGCCGCCGCAGCAGCAGCTGCAGCGGCAGCAAAGGCAGGTGCCTGATGGCTCGCCTCAAAGTGACACAGATCAAGTCCAAAATTAGTGAGAAGCAGAACCAGCGCGACACGCTTCGCAGCCTGGGTCTCAAGCGCATTGGCGCGGTCACGATTCGCGAGGACAACTCGCAGAACCGCGGCTACGTCAACACCGTTGCTCACCTCGTAAAGGTCGAGGAGATTGACTAATGGCTGACGAGAAGGAAGCTGCCACCGCAGCCGCCAAGCCCGCCACTGCAAAGAAGGCAGCCCCCAAGAAGGCAACCACCGCCAAGGTCGCAGTGAAGTCTGCTCCGACCGAGAAGCGCGAGCAGGTCCTGAAGGTTCACCACCTTCGCCCCGCCCCCGGAGCCAAGAAGTCGCGCATGCGCGTCGGTCGTGGTGAAGGTTCCAAGGGTAAGACCGCCGGCCGTGGTACCAAGGGCACGAAGGCGCGCTACAACGTGCGCATCGGGTTCGAGGGTGGCCAGATGCCGCTGCACATGCGTACTCCGAAGCTGCGCGGGTTCAAGAACCCGTTCCGCGTCGAGTACCAGGTCGTCAACCTCGAGAAGCTCGCCGAGCTGTACCCGAACGGCGGCGATGTAACCATCGCCGACCTGGTCGCCAAGGGTGCCGTTCGCGACAACGAGAAGGTCAAGGTTCTCGGCAATGGTGACATTGCGGTTAAGCTGAACATTGCAGTGGATAAGGTCTCCGGCTCAGCAGAGCAGAAGATCGTCGCTGCGGGTGGCTCAATCAAGTAAGTCCGTAGACGCTGAGCGAGCTTGTCGAGGCCACCAATCGAAATCTTTCGATGCTGGACTCGACAAGCTCGTTTTTCACGTTATTAACTGGAGGCATTGTGTTCAGCGCCATCGCGCGGATCTTCCGCACACCCGACCTGCGCAGGAAAATCGGGTTCAGCCTGGGTATCGTCGCCCTGTTCCGACTGGGTTCGTTCATTCCTGCCCCCTTCGTCGACTTCGGAAACGTTCAATCGTGTCTGGCGGCGAACCAGGACGCCAGCGGCCTCTACGAGCTCGTGAACCTCTTCAGCGGCGGCGCTCTGCTGCAGCTGTCGGTCTTCGCGCTCGGCATCATGCCGTACATCACGGCCTCGATCATCGTGCAGCTGCTGCGCGTGGTCATCCCACACTTCGAGACCCTGCACAAGGAGGGCGCGTCCGGACAGGGCACGCTCACCCAGTACACCCGGTACCTCACCATCGCCCTCGCGATCCTCCAGTCGACGACGCTGATCACCGTGGCCCGCAGCGGTGCGCTCTACGGCACGTCCGCCAGCGCCGAGTGCTCCCAGTTGCTCACCAACGACGCCTGGTACGCCATCATGCTGATGGTCATCACCATGACCGCCGGCACCGGCCTGATCATGTGGATGGGCGAGCTCATCACCGAGCGCGGCATCGGCAACGGCATGTCGCTGTTGATCTTCACCTCCATCGCTGCCCTGTTCCCCGGTTCGCTGGCCTCCATCGGCCAGCAGAAGGGCCTTGACATCCTGATGATCGTGATCGCGGTCGGTCTGGTCGTGGTAGCGGCCGTGGTCTTCGTCGAGCAGTCCCAGCGTCGCATCCCGGTGCAGTACGCCAAGCGGATGGTCGGACGCCGCACCTACGGCGGCAACAACACGTACATCCCGATCAAGGTGAACATGGCCGGCGTCGTGCCCGTCATCTTCGCGTCGTCGCTGCTGTACCTGCCCGCCCTGATCGCACAGTTCAACCAGCCCGCCGCCGGACAGGCGCCGGCAGCATGGGTCAACTGGGTCACCAACAACCTCACGCAGGGCAACGACCCGCTCTACATGGCGCTGTACTTCCTCCTCATCGTCGGATTCACCTACTTCTATGTTGCGATCACCTTCAACCCCGAAGAGGTCGCTGACAACATGAAGAAGTACGGCGGATTCATTCCGGGCATCCGTGCCGGTCGTCCGACCGCCGAATACCTGGACTTCGTTCTCACCCGGGTGACGCTGCCCGGTGCCCTGTACCTTGGCCTGATCGCCCTGTTGCCGCTGATCGCGTTCTCCGCGATCGGAGCCGACCAGAACTTCCCGTTCGGTGGAGCCAGCATCCTGATCGTCGTCGGTGTCGGACTCGAGACGGTCAAGCAGATCGATGCGCAACTCCAACAGCGTCACTACGAAGGGCTCCTCCGATGACCCGTTTGCTGCTGATCGGCCCGCCTGGCGCGGGCAAGGGAACCCAGGCGGAGCGCCTGTCCGAGGCGTTCGATGTTCCGGCCATCTCGACGGGTGACATTTTTCGCTTCAACGTGAAGAACGACACCGCGCTCGGGCTCCAGGTCAAGGCATTCATGGATGCCGGTGCGTACGTTCCCGATTCCCTCACCAACGAGATCGTGTCCGACCGGCTGCAGAAGCCCGACGCCGTGCAGGGGTTCCTCCTCGACGGCTACCCGCGTACGCAGGAACAGGTCCTGGAACTGGACCGGCTGCTCGAGGCCGACGGTACCGCACTCGATGCCGTCGTGCTGATCGTCGCCGACACCGAGGAGGTCGTCGCCCGGCTTCTCAAGCGTGCCGCCGAACAGGGTCGTGCGGATGACACCGCCGACGTCATCCGGCACCGGCTCGCCGTTTACGAGGAGCAGACCGCTCCACTGATCGACATCTATTCCTCCCGCGGCCTCGTGGTCACGGTCGACGGCCTCGGAGCCGTCGATGAGGTGACCGGTCGCATCCTCGAGGCCCTGGCCCAGCGCGGAGTCGCCGTGCCCGTGACCAGCGGAGACGCAGCCAGCGCCTCCTAACCCGGTCGTGCACGTTCAGCGGGCACGACCTCAGCAGTTTGCAGAGATTTTCACAATGAGCCTTCGACGATCCATCTACAAGTCGCCGGCGCAGATGCGGTTGATGATCGCGCCCGGACTGGCCACGGCCGCATCCCTGGATGCGGCCCGTGCGGCCATCCGGGTCGGCGCGACAACGCTCGACCTCGACGCCGCGGCCGAAGCCGCCATCGTCGCTCGGGGCGGCCTGCCCAACTTCAAGCTGGAGCAGGGCTACGACCACACGGTCTGCGCTTCCGTCAACGACGATGTCGTTCACGGAATCCCGGGGGCGCGCGTGTTGGCCGCCGGCGACATCGTGTCGATCGACAGTGGGGCCATCATCGATGGCTGGAACGGTGATGCGGCCTTCTCCTTCGTGATTCCGGACCCGGACCGGCCTGAGGTCGTGACCGAGCGTGAGAAGCTGTCGCACGTCACGGAGCAGTCGTTATGGCACGGGATCGCCCGGCTTTCGGAGGCGCGGCACCTGAATGAGGTCGGCGACGCCATCGAGGACTACGTCGAGTCCCAGGGTGACTACGGAATCCTCACCGATTACGTCGGTCACGGCATCGGCCGGTCCATGCACGAGGCTCCGCCGGTGTTCAACTACCGGGTGCGTCAGAAGGGGCCGGACGTGAAGCCCGGTCTCGTGATCGCGATCGAGCCCATGGTCGTCCTAGGAGCCATCGAGACCTACGTGCGCGACGACGACTGGACCGTCGCTACCAGCGATGGCCTGGCTGCCGCGCACTGGGAGCACAGTGTGGCCGTGCACACGGACGGCATCTGGGTGCTGACCGCTGCCGACGGCGGCGCAGCGGCGCTGGCCCCGTTCGGTATCACCCCCGTTCCGCTCGCGTAATCGCACGCTCCCTGAATCAGCCACACTCGGGGGCGGGAACTTGGTCTCCACGGTTGCCCGGACGCGGGAGGATGGAGGAGAGGGCACAGCGTCCTCTCGATTCAGGGGAAAGCGATTCCATGAAGATTCTCGTCGTCTGCGGTGCCGGAGCCTCCAGCGCCTTCGTTGCACACCGGGTTCGCCACACCGCGGCGGGCCGTGGTCTGGATGTGCACGTCTCCGCGGGCAGCGAATCGGATCTGCCGTCCTCCCTCGGCCCGGTCGACGTGCTCCTGGTGGGTCCCCACCTGGCACCCCGGTTCGAGAAGATCCGCGCGCAGGCCGTGCGCGCCGGGGTCGGCGTCGCACTGCTCGAGGCCACTGTCTTCGCGTCGCAGAACGGCGACGAGGCACTCGACGCCGCCATCTATGCCTACAAGACGCGCGACTGGGCCGAAACGGCGAAGTAGCGCGATGACGGGCGAAATTCTCGAACTGGGCAACGTGATGGCCGCCGGATCGGCCACGGGAAGGTTCGACGCCATCCGGGAGGCCGGCGGGCTGCTCGTCGAGGCAGGTGCGGTGAGCGATGACTACATCGACGCGATGTGCGACCGTGAAGCCAGCGTGTCGACCTACATGGGAAATTTCCTTGCCATCCCGCACGGGACCAACGATGCCAGGGAATCCATCGTCCGATCGGCCCTGTCACTCGTGCGGTACGCCGAACCGATCGATTGGAACGGCCAGCAGGTGCGTTTTGTGGTCGGGATCGCGGGGCGTGGCAACGAACATCTCGACATCCTGCAGAAAATCGCGATCGTCTTCTCGGACGCGGACGAGGTTCAGAAACTGATCGACGCCGGCACGGCGGAGGACATCCTCATGCTCCTCACGGCGAATGCCGGGAATCCCGTTCCGGATTATAGGGAAGAATTGCCAAAAGGCAACTCAGTACCATAGAGTAAATCCTTGGTGTCTGATGCCCGCGTAGGCGGCGTGTCATTTCATCACAATCCACGCACGACCAGCAATCAATACCCTAGCGATAGTGAGTTATGGCCAAAAAAGACGGTGTCATCGAAATCGAGGGCGCAGTAGTCGAAGCTCTTCCCAACGCGATGTTCCGCGTTGAGCTGACCAACGGCCACAAAGTTCTTGCCCACATTTCAGGCAAGATGCGTCAGCACTACATCCGTATCCTCCCGGAGGACCGCGTGATCGTCGAGCTGAGCCCGTACGACCTGACTCGCGGCCGGATCGTTTACCGCTACAAGTAGAGAGTGCTGTAAGTAACGGCCCGAGGCGTTCCTGGGGTACGAAGACAGCGAATACAAGGACACACCATGAAGGTCAAGCCCAGCGTCAAGAAGATCTGCGACAAGTGCAAGGTCATCCGCCGTAACGGCAACGTGATGGTCATTTGCGAGAACCCTCGTCACAAGCAGCGTCAGGGCTGATCGCGGCCCGTTCGATCTCGGTCGAACCCGTCGCGATGCAACTGAATACAGAAAATAGCAGTGCCGGGAACCCTGCGGGGGGACACCATCGGTTGGAGGCCGATGAACAGGCACTGTTACAGACCTCCACTCATATACAGGAGAAGCCACAATGGCACGTCTAGCCGGCGTTGATATTCCTCGCGATAAGCGCGTGGAAGTTGCACTGACTTACATCTTTGGTGTTGGCCGCACGAGGGCACTCAAGACCCTCGCCGACACTGAAATCGATGGAAACATCCGAGTCAAGGACCTGAGTGACGAGCAGCTCGTCGCCCTCCGTGACTACATCGAAGGAACCTTCAAGGTTGAGGGTGACCTCCGCCGTGAGGTTGCCGCTGACATCCGCCGCAAGGTCGAGATCGGCAGCTACGAGGGCATCCGCCACCGCAAGGGCCTGCCCGTTCGCGGCCAGCGCACCAAGACCAACGCTCGCACCCGCAAGGGCCCGAAGCGCACCGTAGCCGGCAAGAAGAAGGCGCGCTAGGCCTCGGCCTGGCCCGCCAAAGCCTTTAGGATTCAGGAGAAATTCATGGCAGCACCAAAGTCGGCCGTTCGGAAGCCGCGCAAGAAAGAAAAGAAGAACATCGCTGTGGGCCAGGCCCACATCAAGAGCACCTTCAACAACACCATCGTCTCGATCACTGACACCACCGGTGCGGTCATCAGCTGGGCGTCCTCAGGTGGAGTTGGCTTCAAGGGGTCGCGCAAGTCGACCCCGTTCGCCGCACAGCTGGCTGCCGAGTCGGCCGCCCGCCAGGCGCAGGAGCACGGAATGAAGAAGGTTGACGTCTTCGTCAAGGGACCCGGATCGGGCCGCGAGACCGCGATCCGTTCGCTCCAGGCCGCCGGCCTCGAGGTCGGTTCCATCAACGATGTCACCCCCCAGGCGCACAACGGATGCCGTCCGCCCAAGCGTCGTCGCGTCTAACCAACCGGCATCTCGCCATCGGCCGGGCCCGTCAGCAGACGGGCCCGGCTGTGGCGGGTCGTGGGGCATCACCCCTCCCTCGTTCGACGATGTGCTCGATTGTCGGGCTTGTCGAGAGACACACAACTCAAAACCTCGCCACGCAAGTGTCATATAGCGGACACTTAGCCGAAAGGAATCAACAGTGCTTATTGCACAGCGCCCCACGCTCACCGAAGAGAACATCTCGGAGTTCCGATCCAGGTTCGTCATCGAACCTCTTGAGCCTGGTTTCGGTTACACCCTCGGCAACTCCATGCGCCGCACCCTCCTGTCCTCGATCCCCGGAGCCGCTGTCACCAGCATCCGGATCGACGGTGTGCTGCACGAGTTCAGCACCGTTCCCGGTGTCAAGGAAGACGTCACCGAGATCATCCTGAACATCAAGGGCCTCGTCATCTCCAGTGAGCACGACGAGCCCATCACCGCGTACCTGCGCAAGCAGGGTGCCGGCCAGGTCACGGCCGCCGACATCTCGGCTCCGGCCGGGGTCGAGGTCCACAACCCCGAACTGGTCATCGCAACGCTGAACGACAAGGCCAAGTTCGAACTCGAGCTGACCATCGAGCGCGGCCGCGGCTACGTGTCGGCCACCCAGAACCGCAACGAGTACTCCGAGGCCGGCCAGATTCCCGTCGACTCGATCTACTCGCCCGTGCTCAAGGTGACCTACCGCGTCGAGGCGACTCGTGCCGGTGAGCGCACCGACTTCGACCGCCTCGTCGTTGACGTGGAGACCAAGTCGGCGATCTCGCCTCGCGACGCCATCGCATCCGCCGGTCGCACCCTGACCGAGCTGTTCGGTCTGGCCCGCGAGCTGAACACCGCCGCAGAGGGCATCGAGATCGGCCCCGCGCCGGTCGACGCCGTCCTGTCGACCGAACTGTCGATTCCGATCGAAGACCTCGATCTGTCGGTTCGCTCGTACAACTGCCTCAAGCGCGAGGGCATCAACAACGTCAGCGAACTGGTCGCCCTCTCGGAGACCCAGCTGATGAACATCCGCAACTTCGGACAGAAGTCGGTGGATGAGGTCAAGGACAAGCTCGTTGAGCTTGGCCTGTCCCTGAAGGACTCGGTGCCCGGATTCGACGGTGCCCACTTCTACAGCGGCTACGACGAAGAAACCATCTAAAGCAGTCGTTCAGACTGACTTTCGACTTTGATACTGGAGATAACCAATGCCTACGCCCACTAAGGGAGCCCGCCTCGGAGGCGGACCGGCCCACGAGCGCCTCATGCTCGCCAACCTGGCCGCATCCCTGTTCACCCACAAGTCCATCAAGACGACCGAGACGCGCGCCAAGCGCCTGCGTCCGGTCGCCGAGCGACTGATCACCTTCGCAAAGAAGGGCGACCTTCACGCCCGCCGTCGCGTGCTCGCCACCATCGGCGACAAGACCGTCGTGCACGAGCTCTTCACCGAGATCGCACCTCAGGTCGCTCTTCGTGAGGGCGGCTACACCCGCATCACGAAGCTCGGCTTCCGCAAGGGTGACAACGCTTCGATGGTGCAGATGGAGCTCGTTCTCGAGCCCGTCACCCCGAAGGTCAAGCGCTCCTCCGTCAAGGCTGCTTCCAAGCCTGCCGCGGCAGCGCCCGTTGTCGAGGCTCCGGCCGAGGTCGTCGCCGAGGACGCAGCGCAGGGCGCTGACGTCGTCGAGGGTGACGTCGCCGCCGACGCTGAGGAATCCAAGTAAGCACACTGTGCTGACTCGGCCCAGCTGAATCGCTGCGTTGAATCGAAAGGGGCCCGACTTCGGTCGGGCCCCTTTTCCGTGCCCGGGCAACGGCCTATCGTCCCTGCGGCACCCCGGCTACGGTATGCGCCATGGAACGCCCGACTGGAACCCGGACTGCGACCCCGAGCAGGAGCGTGGCACTGCCGATCGACGCGCTTGGGGCGTCCCATCCGGAGATCGTAAGGTGGCGTCCGGCAACGGTGGCGGACGTCGATGACCTGTGGCGGTTCACCCGGATCGTGGGGAAGGCAGACCATCCCCACCACCTGACGACGCGGGAGGGAATCGTGCGGGACTTCGGCCTGTCGTACTTCGACCCGGAGCAGGACTCCCTGATCGGGGTCGCTCGCGACGGCACCCTCGCGGCGACGGGGATGGTGATGGCGCCGCCTCGGCGCGAGACCCTGGCCCGATCGATCCTGGTCGGCGGGGTGCACCCGGACTACCGCGGGCGCGGTATCGGCCAGGAACTGCTCACGTGGCAACTGGGCCGGGCCGAGCAGCAGCTGGCCATCGCGGCCCCCGCAGTTCCGCGATGGATCCTGGCCTACACCGACGAGGCCGCCTACCGCAGCGTCCGGTTGTTCCGGCGCCTGGGCATGGAATGCGCGCGGTACTTCCAATCACTCGAGCGGCGCCTCGACCAGCCGATCCCGGAGATCGACCTTCCGGGCGACGTCCGCGTCATCCGGTACACCCCGCAACTTTCCCGGGCCGCTCACGCGGCGCGGAACTCGTCGTTCCGGGACCATTGGGCGAGCCAGCCGATGAGTGACGAAGCCTGGGACTCCTTCGTGACGAGTCGCATATTCCGCCCCGACCTCTCGTCTCTGGCCCTCGCGGCCGGTCGCGACGGATCCCAGCAGGTCGTGGGGTTTGCCCTCGCCACGGTCAACCAGGACGACTGGGTCAACCAGGGTTACACCGGCAGCCACGTCGACCTCGTCGGCGTGATCGACGGATGGCGCGGCAAGCGCATCGCGCGGGCCCTGCTGTCCGCGCACCTGCGCGCCGCACGCACCGAGGGTCTGGCTCGGGCGACCCTGATCGTGGACTCCGAGAGTCCGACCGGCGCGCTCAACCTATATCTGGGGATGGGGTTCACGCCCACCACCCGCAGGCTGGCCTTCACCGTCGAACTCTAGCGCTCCCCGGTCACGGCAGCAGCAGCGGCGGCCGGGGAACCGCTGACCCGGCAGGGTCCGGCAGGCGATACACCTCGAGGCCCGGCTCCGGCGGGGGCTCGGCGAGCCGTTTCAGTGCGGCTCGAATGGCGTCGGCGTAGATCCGGCCGCCGGCCGGACCGGGATGGATGTTGTCCTCGGCGAGCACCTCGGTGTGCGGCGCGATCGCGGCGTGCCAGTCGGCCAGCTCGACCTGGCGGTGACGCGCCGAGAACCGGGCCAGGTCTTCGTTCACCCCGGCCGTCCAGTCACGCTCCGCGAAGGCAGTGACCAGGATCAGCTCCCGGTCAGGGCCGATCACGGTGCGGATCGCCGCCAGCTGACTCGCCCGGATCGGGCCGTTGGTGCCGAGACCGACGACGACGACCGGCCGAAGGGTGCCCGCCTCGGCCTGGGCGGCCAGGATGTCGGGAGCGGCCCCCATGCCACGGGACACAGTGGCGTCGATCGCGATCCCCGGAAAGTCCGCCTGCAACTCGGCTGCCGACGCGAGCATGACCGAGTCGCCCACCGCCGTGATCAGGTCCCCGGGCGCCGGACGGTCAAGGGCGCTGGCGGCCGGCCGGGACGTGCGCCGGGCGGCCTGCTCGGCCTGCCGTTCCGCAGCATCCACCGCCTTCTCGCCGCGTTCGATCTCGTTCTGGGCGCTCGTCTGGGTGGGAGCGGTGACCAGGGCCGCGGTCGTGCCGGTCGTCAGGAACAGGGCGGTGGCGCCGACCAGGCCGAGGAGGACGAACCGGCCGCGCACCCCCGTCATGCGGGAATTGAGACGACGGATGCTGCCGCGCACCCCCGTCGTGCGCACCGGAAGTTCGAGCCAGCGGTACGACGCACCGGCCGCCAGCAGTGTCAGCGCGCCTGCCAGCATCCCGACTCCAATGCCCGTCAGCACGGGCTGTGACACGCCGGCCGCAGGCCACGCCGCCTGAACGAGCACGAGCACCGGCCAGTGCCACAGGTAGATGCCGTAGGAGCGTTCGCCCAGGTAGCGGAGCGGCCCGGTGTCCAGCGCCGGGCCGAAGCCGGGCCCGCGCACGGCCGCCCAGATCACGACCGCGGTCAACAGGCTCACCAGCAGCAGTCCGCCGCGATAGGTCACCATCCCGGTGTCGGGCAGGGTGAGCGCCGCGACCAGCAGCCCGGCGAGGGCGGCCACGCCCAGCCGCGAGCGCCAGCGGCCGAGCAGGGCGGCGAGGCGGGGAGCCGGACCGCTCGGGAAGCCGGAACGGCGCAGCAGCAGGGCGAGCGCCGCGCCGGTGAAGAGCCCGAAGCTATGCGTGTCCGAGCCGTAGTACACCCGGGTGGGGTCGACGGCCTCGTACAGCAGCCCCATCCAGGCGGCGGAGGCCAGAGCCAGGGCGGCGACCAGTGCCAGGCGCAGCCAGCCGTTCCGCACCAACAGGAGTCCGAGGAGGGCGAACGGCCAGACCAGGTAGAACTGCTCCTCGACCGCCAGCGACCACAGGTTGCGGAACAGTTCCGGCGCCGTGGCGCTGAAGTAGCTCGCCGAGCCGGCGATCGACACCCAGTTGTAGCCGAAGGTGATCGCGCCGACCAGCTGCCAGCCGAGGCCCACCAGCACGTCCCCGCCGATCAGCCAGGCGGCCGTGCACAGAATCAGCACCAGTGGGATCAGCGGCGGCACCAGGCGCAGGGCCCGTCGTTTCCAGAAGCGGCCGAGCGCGATCCGTCCGGTTTCGTCCCGTTCGCCGATAAGCAGACCCGTGATCAGGAAGCCGCTGATCACGAAGAAGACGTCGACCCCGATGAACCCGCCGGGCAGGACCGCCGGGAAGAAGTGGAACACGACGACCAGAGCCACGGCGATGCCACGCAGGCCGTCGAGACCGGCCAGGCGTTTCGGGTGGACGCTCACGGAGTGCGGATGAGCGTCAGAGGGCGGGGGCTGCAGGGTTTCATGGCGGGGAGGACCGAAGTCCGGGTTCAACGATAACCCGGACCGGACCGTACACTTACCTCCGTGATTCTTCCCCCGGCGCCCGACGAGACCCAAGCAGCGGGCACCACTCGGATCAGACTCGACATCGCCTACGATGGCACCGGCATGAGCGGCTGGGCGACGCAGCCGGGCCTCCGCACGGTGCAGGGCCAGATCGAGGCCGGGCTGGCGGGCATCCTGCACAGCCACCCGCCGACCCCGATTCTGACCGTGGCCGGGAGAACGGATGCCGGCGTGCACGCCACCGGACAGGTCGCCCACTTCGATCTGAACCCCGACCAGGCCGACGGTCTGGTGCGCATCTCCCGCGGCAAGGGCCGGCCTCCGACGCCGCTGGCGGTCATGGTGCAGCGGCGGCTCAGCGGCATCCTCGTCACCCAGCCCGAAATCGTGATCAAGTCCTCCGTTCTCGCCCCGCCCGGGTTCGACGCCCGGTTCTCCGCGCTCTACCGGCGCTACGAATACCGGATCGCCGACTCCGTCATCGGGCACGACCCGCTGCAGCGGTTCCGCACCACCTGGCACGGCTTCGCCCTCGACGTGGACGCCATGGACGCGGCAGCCGCGACGCTGATCGGCCTGCACGACTTCGCCACCTATTGCAAGCCGCGTCCGGGCGCCACGACGATCCGCACCCTGCAGGAGTTCCGCTGGCGCCGCGATCCGGATGGCGTACTCGTCGCATCCGTTCAGGCCGACGCCTTCTGCCACAGCATGGTGCGTGCGCTGGTCGGCGCCTGCGTCGCCGTGGGGGAGGGCCGCCTGGCCGGGGTCCGCCTGGTAGACCTCCGGATCGAGCGGGCCCGCACCAGCGAGTTCAAGGTGATGCCGGCCCAGGGTCTCGCGCTGCTGGAGGTCGGCTATCCGGCCGACGAGCTGCTCGCCCTGCGGGCCCGGGAGACCCGCGCTCGCCGGGAACTCATCGACGACACCGAGTAGCCCGGGAATTGCGTTGCCGGGCCCACCGCGTTAGTGTTATTCCTTGGTGTCTGTGCGTTGCAGCCAGACACACGAACGTGAGCCCTCCATCGATCGTGTTCCCCCTCTGGGAACACACCCGGAGCGGGATTCACGAACACCTCCGTTCGAAACCAGAAAGCAGTTCAATAGTGACGCGCACTTATACCCCCAAGGCAAGCGAAGTCCAGCACGACTGGGTCGTCATCGACGCCACCGACATCGTGCTCGGTCGTCTTGCCAGCCACGCCGCCATTCTCCTTCGCGGGAAGCACAAGGCCACGTTCTCTCCCCACATGGACATGGGCGACTTCGTCATCATCGTCAATGCCGAGAAGATCGCCCTCACCGGCAAGAAGCTCGACCTGAAGATGGCGTACCGCCACTCCGGTTACCCGGGCGGCCTGACGGCCACCAACTACTCGGAGATGCTCGAAAAGCACCCGACCCGTGCGGTCGAAAAGGCCATCCGCGGCATGCTGCCGAAGAACACCCTCGGCCGCGCACAGCTGGCCAAGCTCAAGGTCTACGCCGGCCCGGAGCACCCGCACGCCGCGCAGCAGCCCAAGCCGTACACCCTCGCCCAGGTCGCTCAGTAGCGCCGGCCTCCAGACTTTTCGATTCTAAGAAAAAAGGATTCACACCATCGTGGCGAAAATCGCAGATCAGATTGACCAGGCTCCGGAGAGCTACTCGACCGAGACTCCGACCGAGACTGTAACCAAGGCGCCCCGCGCCATCCTCAACGTTCCCGGCGCAGCCGTCGGCCGTCGCAAGCAGGCCATCGCCCGCGTGCGCATCGTCCCCGGCTCCGGCACCATCACGGTCAACGGCCGCGAGTTCGAAGACTACTTCCCGAACAAGCTGCACCAGCAGCTCATCAACGACCCGTTCAAGGTTCTCGACCTCATCGGCAGCTACGACGTCATCGCCCGCATCACCGGTGGTGGCCCGTCCGGCCAGGCCGGCGCCCTGCGTCTCGGCATTGCGCGTTCGCTCAACCAGATCGACGAAGAGAACAACCGCGCCATCCTGAAGAAGGCCGGCTTCCTCAACCGTGACGCTCGCGTCAAGGAGCGCAAGAAGGCCGGACTCAAGAAGGCCCGCAAGGCGCCTCAGTTCTCGAAGCGCTAAGTCGAGAGTCGGCACTGTAAAGATGCCTCGGCTATTCGGCACGGACGGCGTCCGGGGTCTGGCCAACCGTGAACTCACGGCTGGCCTCGCCCTGGGCCTCGCCCAGGCCAGCGCGGCGGTCCTCACTCAGGGCCGCCGCGCGGAGTTGCGCCGCGCAGCGGGCCGTCGGCCCGTCGCGGTGCTCGCTCGGGATCCCCGGATCTCCGGCGAATTCATTTCGGCCGCGGTCGCTGCCGGGCTGGCGAGTTCCGGCGTCGATGTGCTCGACGCGGGCGTCATCCCGACCCCCGCCGCCGCTTTCCTGATCGCCGATATCGGCGCTGACTTCGGCGTGATGATCTCGGCCTCGCACAACCCCGCCCCCGACAACGGCATCAAGTTCTTCGCCTTCGGGGGAACGAAGCTTCCCGACGATGTCGAGGACCGGATCGAAGAGCACCTGTCGCTGGACATGCTCACACCGATCGGCGGCGACGTCGGTCGCATCAGCCGCTTCGCCGATGCGGAAGACCGCTACGTCGTGCATCTGCTCGGCACCCTGCCGCACCGTCTGGACGGTATCCACGTCGTGCTCGACTGCGCACACGGCGCCGCCGCCGGCGTGTCGCCGCAGGTCTTCACGGATGCCGGTGCCACCCTCACGGTCATCGGCGCCGACCCCGACGGCAACAACATCAACGACGGAGTGGGCTCCACCCACCTCGACAACCTCGCGCGCGCCGTGCTCGAAGCAGGCGCCGACGTCGGAATCGCCCACGACGGCGACGCGGATCGCTGCCTGGCCGTCGACCGCGACGGCAACATCGTCGACGGCGACCAGATCATGGCGATCCTCGCGGTGTCCATGGCCGAGCGCGGGGTGCTGAAGGACCGCACCCTCGTGGCCACGGTGATGAGCAACCTTGGCCTGCGCAAGGCCATGGCGGCCAATGACATCCGCATGGTCGAGACCAAGGTCGGCGACCGCTACGTGCTCGAAGAGCTCAACATCGACGGGCTGTCCCTCGGCGGCGAGCAATCCGGCCATGTGATCATGACCAAGTTCGCCACGACCGGTGACGGCATTCTGACCGGGCTGCACCTGGTCGCCGAAATGGCCCGCACCGGCAAGACCCTCGCCGAGCTCGCCTCGGTGATGACGGTCTTCCCGCAGATCCTGGTCAACGTGCGCGACGTCAACCACCACGGGTTGAACACCAACGAGGTCATCGCGGAGGCCGTCCGCGCCGCCGAGGCGGAACTCGGCGACACCGGCCGGGTGCTGCTGCGCCCGTCGGGGACCGAGCCCATGGTGCGCGTCATGGTCGAAGCGGCCGACCAGGTCACCGCTGACCGGCTCGCGCACGAGCTGGCCGACATCGTGCGCCTGCAGCTCGCCCTCTAGTCGCGAGGACCCTCCCCGCCGTGCAAGCGGCCGAGCGGGCTCTCCCTGTGCGGGTCGGGCCCTGGGCGGGTCGGCCCTGTGCGGGTCGGCCCTGTGCGGGTCGGGCCCTGTGCGGGTCACACCTTGCGCAGCAGCACCTTGGAGACGGAGTGGTTCGGGTCCTTGCGCAGCACGAGGGTCGCCCGAGAGCGGGTCGGCCGGATGTTCCGCAACAGGTTGGGTTCGTTGATCTCGGTCCAGATCTCCCGGGCCCGGCTCCGCGCCTCGGCCTCGGTCATGCTCGCGTACCGGTGGAAATACGACTTCGGGTTGCTGAACGCGCCGCGCTGCAGCTTGAGGAAGCGCTCCTCGTACCAGCGCTCGATGTCCTGCGTGCGCGCGTCCACGTATACCGTGAAGTCGAACAGGTCACTGACAGCGAGCCCGTGACCCGGCCCGGGCGGCTGCAACACGTTGAGTCCCTCGACGATCAGGATGTCAGGCTGCCGCACCACGATCTGGGCGTCGGGAACGATGTCGTAGCTGAGATGTGAATAGAACGGCGACCGCACCTCGGCGGCGCCGCTCTTGACCGCGGCGACGAAGCGCAGCAGGGCGCGTCGGTCGTAGGACTCGGGGAACCCCTTGCGGTCCATCAGGCCCCGCCTTGTGAGTTCCGCGTTGGGCAGCAGAAAGCCGTCGGTGGTCACCAGCTCGACCCGCGGCGTGTCCTCCCAGCGGGCGAGCAGCTCGCGCAGCAGGCGGGCGATGGTGGACTTGCCCACCGCGACCGACCCGGCGACTCCGATCACGAACGGCGTGCGCTGGGCACGCTCCCCGAGAAAGTCGCTCGTGGCGCGGTGCAGCTGCCGGGCTCCGGCGGCGTAGAGGTTCAGCAGGCGGCTGAGCGGCAGGTAGACATCCGTGACCTCTTGCAGGTCGAGCGGCTCACCCAGCCCGCGCAGCTGCACGATCTCCGTCTCCCGTAGTGGAAGCCGGGTGGTTGGCGCGAGGGCGGCCCAGTCTGCCCGGTCCAGTTCGACGAAGGGAGTGCTGTGGCCGTTGTTCCAGGGACTCGCAACCGGATCGGACATTCCACCGAGCTTACTCGGACTAAAATCGGACCCATGTGTGGAATCGTCGGATACGTAGGAGACAACAAGAGCGTTCAGGTCCTGATGGGAGGTCTGCGGCGGCTCGAATATCGCGGGTACGACTCCGCGGGCATCGCCGTCATCGATTCTGAGGGCACCCTCAATACGTCCAAACGCGCGGGAAAACTGGCCGTGCTGGCCGCCGAACTCGCGGCGAACCCGATCAACAACGGCAACACCGGGATCGGACACACCCGGTGGGCCACCCACGGTGCGCCGACCGACTCGAACGCGCACCCGCACCTGGGCGACAACGGCAAGCTCGCCCTGATCCACAATGGCATCATCGAAAACTTCTCCGTACTCAAGGACGAACTCCTCGCCGAGGGCTTCACCTTCGAGAGCGAGACCGACACCGAGGTCGCGGCCATCCTGCTCGGCCGGGAATACCAGCGCGTCGGAGACCTGGGCGCGGCGTTCCGCGCGGTCGTCTCCCGCCTGGACGGCGCCTTCACCCTCCTCGCCGTGCACCAGGACCAGCCCGGCATCGTCGTCGGCGCCCGCCGCAACTCCCCGCTCGTGATCGGCCTGGGCGACGGCGAGAACTTCCTCGGCTCCGACGTCGCGGCCTTCGTCGAATACACCCGCCGCGCGGTGGCCATCGGCCAGGACCAGATCGTCACCATCACGCCCGACCTCGTCACCGTCACCGACTTCGACGGCAACGCCGTCGAGGTGGAAGAATTCGACATCGCCTGGGATGCCTCCGCGTCCGAGAAGGGCGGCTGGTCCAGCTTCATGGCGAAGGAAGTCTCCGAGCAGCCGGATGCCGTGCGCAATACCCTGCGGGGCCGCATCCACGAGGGCAAGGCCGTCGTTCCCGAGCTGACCGAATTCGGAGACGACGTGCTCGCGGGCATCCGTCGCATCGTGATCATCGCCTGCGGAACGGCCGCTTACGCCGGTCAGACGGCGAAGTACGCCATCGAAAAGTGGGCCCGCGTGCCGGTCGACGTCGAGCTCAGCCACGAATTCCGCTACCGCGACCCGATTCTTGACCCCGAGACCCTGGTCATCTCGATCAGCCAGTCCGGCGAGACCATGGACACGCTGATGGCCGTCAAGTACGCCCGGGAGGCGGGCGCGAAGGCCATCTCGATCTGCAACACCCAGGGTGCCACCATCCCGCGTGAGTCCGACGCGGTCATCTACACGCATGCCGGTCCCGAAGTGGCCGTCGCCTCGACGAAGGCGTTCGTCGCCCAGATCGCCGCCCTCTATCTGTTCGCGCTTCACCTGGCGCGAGTGCGGGGGAGCCTGACCGAGGCCGAGCAGGTGGAGCAGGTCGTCGAGCTGCAGGGCATCCCGGCGAAGATCGCGACCACCCTGCTGCAGGAATCGACCGTCCACGAACTGGCCAACTGGATGAGTGACACCCGGGCCGTGCTGTTCCTCGGCCGGCACGTGGGCTTCCCGATCGCTCTCGAGGGGGCGCTCAAGCTCAAGGAGCTCGCCTACATCCACGCGGAGGGTTTCGCCGCCGGAGAGCTCAAGCACGGGCCGATCGCTCTGATCGAGCCCGGCCAGCCGGTCTTCGTCGTCGTGCCGAGCCCGCGGGGCTCCGCGCACCTGCACCCCAAGGTGGTCTCGAACATCCAGGAGATCCGGGCCCGAGGTGCGCGCATCATCGCGATCGCCGAAGAGGGCGATGTCGCGGTGCTGCCGTTCGCGGACACCGTGATCCGCATCCCGCTGGCAGCGCCGCTGTTCGAACCGCTTCTGGCCGTCGTGCCGCTGCAGATCTTCGCCATGGAACTCGCCACGGCGAAGGGACTCGACGTGGACCAGCCCCGTAACCTGGCCAAGTCCGTCACCGTCGAATAGTGCGAGTCGAGTAGTCGGAGGGCAAAACAGGGTGCAGAGGATGACGGCATGATCCGGGGCATCGGGGTCGACATCGTCGACCTCGCCCGCTTCGAACGGCAGGTCCTGCGCACGCCCGGGCTGATTCGTCGGCTCTTCACGGAAGCCGAGCGCGAGTTGCCGCTGCACTCCTTGGCCGCGCGCTTCGCGGCCAAGGAGGCGCTCATCAAGGCGCTCGGCGAGAGTGCCGGCGCCAGTTGGCAGGAGATGGCAGTCGTGACCGATGCCCACGGCAACCCGGGCTTCGTCCTGCACGGAGCCGCCGCGGCCGCGTTGACGGCCCGCGGCATCGACACGGTCCACCTGACCATGACCCACGACGCCGGCGTGGCCTGCGCCTTCGTGGTCACGGAGGGTGCGGCATGACCGGGTACCGCGAAGCCGTCGTCGACCTGCGCGCGGTCTACGCGAACGTCGTGCACCTCAAGCAGATGGCCGGCACCCCGCACCTGATGGCCGTGGTCAAGGCCAACGCCTACGGCCACGGGGCCGTTCCGGTCGCCCGCACCGCGCTCGCGGCCGGCGCCGACTGGCTCGGGGTGGCCGACATCGACGAGGCGCTCGAACTGCGGGCCGCCGGCATCGACGCGCCCCTTCTGGCCTGGCTGCACGATCCGGATGCCGATTTCACCGCCGCCATCGCCCGGAACATCAGCCTCGGGCTGTCCTCGGCGCGGCAGCTGCGCCAGGTCGCAGGCGCCGCCACCGCTCTCGGCCGCGTGGCCGATGTGCACCTCAAACTGGACACCGGACTCAACCGCAACGGCGTGCACGAACCGGACTGGGCCGAGACGTTCGCCCTGGCGGCCGAGCTTGAGCAGGCCTCCCGCCTGACCGTGACCGGGATCTTCAGCCACCTGTCGAACGCGTCCCCGGCCGATGACGCCGAGGCCGTCGAACGCTTCGAACGCGGCGTCGCCCTCGCCGTCGACGCCGGGTTGACGCCGCCGCTGATCCACCTGGCCTCCACGGCGGCGGCGCTGCGGGTGCCGGCCGCCCGTTTCTCGATGGTGCGGGTGGGCATCGGCATCTACGGGCTGTCGCCGTTCCCGGACCAGACCTCCCGGGAGCTCGGCCTCACCCCGGCGATGACGCTGCGGGGTCGCGTCGCCGCGGTGCGGCCCGTGTCCGCGGGTGCCGGGGTGTCCTACGACTACCTCTGGCGGGCGCCGGTCGACGGCCACCTCGCCCTCGTGCCGCTCGGCTACGCGGACGGCGTGCCGCGTCAGGCCTCCGAAACCGCGCAGGTCGACATCAATGGCCACCCTCATCCGCTGGTCGGGCGCATCGCGATGGACCAGTTCGTCGTGGACGTCGGCCAGACGAGTGTGGCGGTCGGCGACGAGGTGGTGCTGTTCGGCAACCCGGAGACGGGTGTGCCGAGCGCCACCGACTGGGCCGACGCCGCCGGCACCATCAACTACGAGATCGTCACCCGGATCGGCCGCCGGGTTCCCCGCAGCTACCGGGGCGAGATCGGCAATGCGGCCGGCGGCTCGGACCGGCCCGCTGCGGTCGATGGCGTGGGCCGCCCCGGCACCGGTTCCCGCCCCGGCACCGGTTCCCGCCCCGGCACGGGTTCCCGCCCCGGCACGGGTTCCCGGCCCGGCACCGAGGCCCGGCCCGGCACCGGTTCCCGCTGATGCGCACCGTCATCCCGGACGCCGCCGAAATGCACGAGTTCGGCCGCACGGTCGCGGGGCTGCTGCGGGCCGGTGACCTGATCGTGCTGACCGGACCGCTCGGCGCCGGGAAGACGACCTTCACCCGCGGTCTGGGGGAGGGTCTGCAGGTGCGCGGCTCGGTCACGAGCCCCACATTCGTGCTGGCGCGCACGCACCCGAGCACGATCGGCGGGCCACCGCTCGTGCACGTCGACGCCTACCGGCTCGGAAGCGCCCTCGAGCTGGACGACCTCGACATCGATTTCGCCCGGTCGATCGTCGTGGTCGAGTGGGGCCGCGGGATGCTCGACGGCATCGCCGACTCCTGGCTCGACATCGAGATCGAACGGCCGGTCGGGGCCTCGGAGGCGGCCGCATCCGTCGTCGCCGACGACACCGAGGTGCTCGACATCGACGAGCCGCGCACAGTCACGGTCACCCCGCACGGTCCCCGCTGGCCGGACGAATTCGACGGAGATTTTGCTCGCACGAGCCCATAACGGGCCGAATTCGGCGCTACACCCCAAAATCTCCGTCGAATTCGTTCGAGGCAGGCCGAGAGCAAAAGCGGCGGAACGGCCGAACAGCGAACCGGCGGCACAGCGAATCGGGCACAGCGAATAGGCTGGTGAGGTGCTTCTCGCCATCGATACCTCCGCCGGAACGAGCGTCGCGGTCGTGGACCTCGCCCGAGGCGTCATCGCCGAACGCGCCACCGACGACACCATGCGCCACGCCGAGGTGGTCGGTCGCCTGATCGCCGACTGCCTCAGCGACGCGGCCGTGCCGATCAGCGACCTCTCCGCAGTGGTCGGCGGCATGGGCCCCGGCCCCTTCACCGGCCTCCGCGTGGGCATCGCCGCCGCCCGGGTCTTCGCGCTCGGCGCCGGGGTGCCCTTCGTGCCCGTCGTCAGCCACGACGCGCTCGCCTTCGGCCGCTACCGGGCCGGGCACACCGGCCCGCTCGTGGTCGTCACCGACGCCCGTCGCCGCGAGGTGAACTGGTCCGTGTACAGCGGGGCGGATGCCCAGGGGCTCCCGATCCGGGTCGTCGCACCGGGCGTGACCCGGCCGGCCGTGCTGCTGGAGCCGGACTGGGCGCACGCCGGGGTTCCCCGGTTCGACGCGGTCACCGTGTCCGCCGGAGAGCTGGGGCAGGTAGCCGAGCTGATGTGGGCCCACCGGCGCCCGTTCGCCGCCGACGAGGCGCTCTACCTGCGCTCGCCGGATGTCACCCTGTCCAACGGTCCGAAACGGGTCAGCTGATGACCTGGCAACTGCGGCGCGCCCGAGCCGCCGACGTGGACGCCATCATGGCGCTCGAGACCCGCATTTTCGTCAACGATGCGTGGTCCGTCCAGGCGATGGCCCAGGACGTGGTCAACCCGAACTGCTACTACTTGGTTGCCTTCCCGCCCGACGAGCCCGATCGAATCGAGGCCTATGCCGGGCTGCAGGCCCCCCAGGGCGCGCGCGAGGGCGACATCCAGACCATCGCGGTCACCGAAGAGGCCCGCGGCCGCGGCCTCGGCCGCACCCTGATGCTCAGCCTGATCACCGAGGCCCGTAAGCGGGGCGTGCGGGAGGTCTTCCTCGAGGTGCGCGCCGACAACCCGCCGGCCCAGGAGCTCTACCGCCGGCTCGGCTTCGAGGAGTTGGGCATCCGTCGCGGCTACTACCAGCCCGACAACGTCGACGCGATCGTGATGCGCCTGCACGTTCCTGGCCCCAAGATGCAGACGACGCCGGCAGATGCCGAACCGGAGGCCGCCGAATGACCGCCCTGACCGACCCGACCGCCCTGACCGCCCTGACCGCTCTGAACCGCGTCAACCCGCTCGTGCTCGGCATCGAGACCTCCTGCGACGAGACGGGGATCGGGATCGTGCGCGGCGCCACCCTGCTCTCGAACACGATCGCGTCGTCCATGGACGAACACGCCCGCTACGGCGGAGTCGTGCCGGAGGTGGCCGCGCGCGCGCACCTCGAGGAGCTCGTTCCGGCGATCCGGGCGGCGACGCTGGAGGCCGGGATCCGTCTGGAGGACATCGATGCGGTGGCTGTGACCTGTGGTCCCGGCTTGGCCGGCGCGCTCATGGTCGGGGTCGGGGCAGCCAAGGCGCTCGCGATCTCTCTCGGCAAGCCGATCTACGCGGTCAACCACCTCGTCGGCCACGTGGGCGCCGATGTGCTCCGCCTCGGCCCCGACGACATGACGGAGCCGCTTGAGTATCCCACGATCGCCCTCCTGGTCAGCGGCGGCCACACCTCCCTGCTGCTGGTGCGCGATCTGGTCTCCGACGTCGAACTACTCGGGGAGACCATCGACGATGCCGCCGGCGAGGCCTTCGACAAGGTGGCCCGCCTGCTCGGCCTGCCCTACCCGGGCGGACCCCAGATCGACCGGGCCGCGCTGGCCGGCAACCCCACCGCCATCCGTTTCCCCCGTGGTCTGAGCCAGACCAAGGACATGGCCAAGCACCGATATGACTTCTCGTTCTCGGGGCTGAAGACGTCGGTGGCCCGCTGGGTCGAGCAGAAACGCGACGCGGATGAGCCGGTGCCGTTGGCCGACGTTGCCGCCAGTTTCCGGGAGGCGGTCGTCGACATCCTGCTGACCAAGGCCATCGCGGCCTGCGTCGACCTCGGCGTGCCGAGACTCCTGCTCGGCGGCGGCGTGATCGCCAACGCCCGGTTACGCCAGGTGGCCCAGGAACGCACGGATGCCGCCGGCATCGCCCTGCGCATCCCGCCGTTGTCGCTCTGCACCGACAACGGCGCCATGATCGCGGCCCTCGGGGCGCAACTGATCATGGCCGGGCATCCGCCCTCGGCGCTGGACTTCGGGGCGGATTCCACCCTCCCGGTATCCGAGATCCAGGTCTGAAACCCCCTCCCACCGGTATTTCGCCCTCGGGCGGGTATTCTGGCTTCGGCGGGTGCCGTTTGTCTCGGCGCTCGACATCCTGTCCGACCGTGTGCCAGGTCAGCAGCCCAGACGCACCATTCCCGCCAGACGTACCATTACCGCCAGACGCACCATTCCCGAAGGAGCAATCGACATGACCGACCCCAACCAGCCGCCGGTTACCCCGCCCATGTTCCAGCCGCCGGCAGCGCCCGCGAACCCCGCGGACACCATCCCCGCGCAGGCCGCCCCTGCCTACACCCAGCAGGGCTACCCGCAGCAGGCCCCGTCCGAGAAATACAACGTGCTGTCCATCGTGTCGCTCGTGACGTCGGTGCTCGGCATCTCCCTGGTCGGCATCATCACCGGCCACATCGGGCTGAGCCAGATCGGGAAGACCGGAGAAAAGGGTCGTGGACTCGCGATCGCCGGCCTCATCGTCGGCTACGCGGGCCTGGCGGCTCAGCTCCTGGCCGTGGTCCTGCTGATCCCGTTCCTGATCGCGATCGCCAACGACCCGACCCTGCTCAATACCTACTGACCCGGGCCCTGCTGTTTCGTGGCCACGGGGAGAGACCCCGCGCCGATGGCCGGTGACCCGATATGCGACAGCGACGCACTCCGTCGTTTCGGAAAGGAATGAATTCGCATGAGCGATTCGAATATCCCCAGCAACCCCGACGTGCCCCACGTGCCTGACGTGCCCCAGGTGCCCGACGTGCCACAGGTCCCCGACATCCCGCGCGACGAGCAGGGCGCGCCCGCCGCCCCGACTCCGCCGCCGGCCTACGGAGCCCCGACTCCGCCGCCGGCCTACGGAGCCCCGACTCCGCCGCCGGCTTACGGCGCCTCGACTCCGACTCCGCCGCCGGCTTACGGCGCCTCGACTCCGACTCCGCCGCCGGTCTACGGCGCTCCGACGGCGACCCAGGCGCCGGCCTACGGCACCCCGTATTCGGCGTCCTATGGTGCCCCCATCGCGAAGCAGCCGATCCTCAGCATTCTGGCGCTGGTGGCCGGCGTCATCGGCCTGCTCGGCTCGCCGATCGTATTCCTCCCGATCGTGGGCGGCATCCTCGGGCTGTTCATTCCCGCCGCTGCCGTCGTTCTGGGCTTCCTCGGCAAATCGAAGGAACCGCAGGCCCGGGGCTTCTGGCTGACCGGACTCATCACCGGGTTCATCGGCGTCGGGATGGCGCTGGTCAGTATCGTGATCTGGTCCGTCTTCTTCGCCACCGTCCCCAACTCGTCGTTCTGAGCCGGAGATAGCAGCGGGGATGATGGGGGAGGAACGGGACCCGTCCCGCGATGGCGACTTCCGGGCCGACCTCACCCGGCGTCCGGCACCGGCCCCGGGCGAGTTGGACTATGCGTCAACCGTCACCGCCCCCACGGAGTGGGTGCCGTACGTCTACACCGACAGCGAGCTGCGCGCTCAGGCGGGCCGGCGTGGCCTGTCCATCGCCTCGCTCGTCTTCGGGTTGCTCGGGTTACTGATCGCCGTGTTCGGCGTCTGGGGCGCGGCGCTCTCCCTCGCCGCAGTCGTGCTGTCCGTGATGGCCCGCCTGACCGAACGACGTGCCGGCACCGTGTGGGCCTACGGGCTGCTCACGGGGCTGGCCGGACTCGTCCTCGCGGTCGGGTGGGTGCTGATCGTCACGCAGGTGCTGACGATCGTGCCCGGCTGAGCCGGGCGCGCCTCGACCTGCGGCCTCGACCTTCCTGCTCCATCTGCGGCTCAGTCGAGCGGCGGAACCCGCTCCACGAGCAGGGCCACTCGCTGTCCCGCTGCCCGGGTGAGTACGAGCGTCGCCGACTCGGGGCCCTTGAGCTTCAGCCGGGTACGCAGAGTGGCCGGGTCGACATCCACGCCGCGTTTCTTGATCTCAAGCGTGCCGATCCGACGTTCCTGCAGCGCCAGCCGCAGCTTCTTCTCATCGACCGGCAGCACCTCCAGCACCCGGAACGCGGTGGCGAACGGCGTGCGATGCAGGGTCTCGGAGGTGAGGTACGCGATCCCCTCGCTGAGCATCAGCGCGTCGAGCGAGCGGGCAAGATCGCCGATCAGGCGGGCACGGATGATCGCGCCGTCCGGCTCGTACAGGTAGTCGCCCAGCACACCGACCGGTGCATCCTCGCTGTCGCGGGGCGCGGTCAGTTCGTTCGTCCCGGTCCGGCCGAGCAGCAGGGCGGAGCGACGGATGCCGGGGCGCGCCAGCGCTCCGAACCACAGCCCCATCTCCACGAGCCTGCCGTCCACCGAGACCCATTGCGCTTCGGCCTCGGCGGGGATCAGATCGCGGTCGTGTCCCGGACCGAGCTTGACGCCGATGGGCATCCGCTCACTGAGGCCGAAGACGAAATCGAGGTGGGGGGAGTAGTCCTCCGGCCTGGTGAGGCGGGAGGTGTTGGAGTGCCCGGCGGTGCGCCGGGCCGGATCGAGCCAGGCGGCGTCGAATCCGGTGAGGTCGACGTCTTCCGCGGCCGAGTGCAGAACGCTTGCATTCTCGAACGGAGCCAGGTTGTAGCTGGCGACGGTCGCGGTCACCTCGTCGGCGTCCACCGCCGTCACCGTGAGGTCCATGGCGGCCAGGGCCATGGCGTCGCCGCCGATCCCGCAGCCGAGGTCGACGACCCGGTTCAGGGTAGCGCCGGTGAAACGGCCGGCGTGCAGCGCGGCCACCCGCAGCCGAGTGGCCTGCTCGAGGCCGGCCTCCGTGAACAGCATGCGACCGGCGAACTCACCGAACTTGGGCAGGGCCTTGGCCCGGAGCCGGGACTGGCTGAGCACCGCGGTGACCAGGTCGGGGCTGTGCCCGGCCTTGCGCAGTTCGCTCACCACCCGCACGACGTCGGCGGCCGGGTCATACGGCGGCAGCGAGTCCAGCAGACGCAAACCGCCCGGCGATAACAGCTCGACGAGCTCTGAGCGTTCCATCGTGCAAACCTATCAACCCCTCGCATCTGGCACTCACGTTGCGTGAGTGCCAGATGCGCCCTAAACTCGATCTAGCACTCTCGCTGTGAGTCTGCTAACTATGTCTTAGCTAAGAAAGAGGTCAACCGTGTCGGTCTCCATCAAGCCGCTCGAGGATCGCATCGTCATCAAGCAGGTCGACGCAGAGCAGACCACCGCTTCAGGTCTGGTCATTCCTGACACCGCCAAGGAAAAGCCCCAGGAGGGCGAAGTTGTCGCAGTCGGCCCCGGCCGCATTGACGACAACGGCAACCGCATTCCGCTCGACGTCGCCGTCGGCGACAAGGTGATCTACTCCAAGTACGGCGGAACCGAAGTCAAGTTCGGTGGCGAGGATCTCCTCGTCCTGTCGGCTCGCGACGTGCTCGCAGTCGTCGTTCGCTAGTCACACCCACTGATCGGTAGAATCCCGGATGGCCTGGCCATCCGGGATTCTTCGTTAAGAAAGGCCCGCCCGTGGAGCAAGGCCCTCCCTCACCCGAGAACCTCAACCGGGCCCGTCCTGCCCGCCCGGCGCGGTCCGAACAGAGCAAGGGACTGATCTACGCGGTCCTCGCCTACGCACTCTGGGGCGCGTTGCCGCTCTACTTCCTGCTCCTCGCCCCGAGCGGGGCGTTCGAGATCGTGGCCTGGCGTGTTCTCTTCTCCCTGGTGTTCTGCGCGCTGCTCATCACGGTCACCCGCAAGTGGCGGTCGTTCGCCGGCCTGCTGCTGAGACCTCGCATCGTCTTCGCCATGGGTCTGGCCGGCCTGCTCATCTTCGTCAATTGGCAGACCTACGTCTTCGCCGCCCTCAGCGGACACGTGGTCGAGGCTGCCCTCGGATATTTCATCAATCCGATCGTCACCGTCTTCCTCGGCGTCATCCTGCTGCGGGAAAAGCTGCGGCTGCTGCAGTGGGTGGCCGTGGGCATCAGCCTCGGGGCCGTCGTCGTCCTCACCGTCGGCTACGGCTCGCTGCCGTGGGTGTCGCTCATCCTCGCGTTCTCGTTCGGCTTCTACGGCCTGATCAAGAAGCGCGTCGGCCGCGACGTCGACGCCGTCGCCGGCCTTACCCTCGAAACGGTCTGGCTCGCGCCCATCGCCGTCGTGCAGCTGATCGTGGTGGGCTCCGTTTCCGGTCTCACCTTCGGGACCGTCTCCACCTGGCATACCCTGGGGCTGCTGGCAGCGGGCGTGGTGACCGCCGTCCCGCTCCTGTTTTTCGCCGCCGCGGCCCGGCGGCTGCCTTTGACGTACATGGGCCTGATCCAGTACTTCGCGCCCATCCTGCAGTTCCTGGTCGGCGTCTTCGTGCTGCTCGAGCCGATGCCGCCCGAGCGCTGGCTCGGGTTCGCCTTGGTCTGGGTGGCGCTGGTCGTCCTCACGACCGACATGGTCCTCACCGGGCGCGCGCCCCGGCGTGCGTCCCTGGAACCGGCCTGAGCCCGGCTACGCTCGGGGGCGCACCTCGTACCTGAAAGGACACCGGATGCGCGCTGCGTCGAGTTCCCTGCCAGTCAGCCTGATCGGGGGGCTCGCCTGTGTTCTTCTGCTCTCCGGTTGCACAGCGGAGGCCGCGCCGCCGGTGGCCACGCCCACCGTCGCACCCGTCGTGGTCGCACCGTCCGGCGACGGGACCGTGCGCATCGGCACCCTGTTCCCCATGACGGGCCCGGCGGCCGCCAGCGGAGCGGCGCAGGTGGCCGGCACGGAACTGGCCGCCCGGGAGATCACCGAGCAGGGCCGAATCCTCGGTACTCCCATCGAGATCGTCCACCGCGACTCCGCCGTCGACGCGGCGACGGCGCTGACCGACCTGCTGGCCCGCGGCGTCGACGTCGTGCTCTGGGACGCCACGGTCCCGATGCCGGACGACCTGGCCGCTGCCGTTCTGGCGGCGCCGGCGGCGCTGCTGGCGCTCGGCGACTTCGCGAACGGCGGCACACCCCTGGCCGCCAGCGGCGGCTTCGCGGCGCGCCTGCGCACTCTGGATCCGGGGTTGGTCGACACCGCCGGCGGGGGCGAGGCCTATGACGGGGTCGTCCTGAGCGCCCTGGCCGCGGCGCGGGCCGGAGACGACGGCGCGGCGTCGATCAGGCCGGCCCTCGACCAGGTCAGCACCGGGGCGGTCGCCTGCGCATCCTGGGGAGAATGTGCGGCCGCGCTGGCCGATTCGCAACAGATCGCCTATGCGGGCGTCACCGGCCGCCGATCGTAACGATTTGGTCTGCGTTACACGGATGTAACACGGTTGCCTTGTTTCGCGCGATTCCTGTCAATAATGTGACAGGACGGCAGTCATTCGACCGCTGGCATTTCTCATTCCTAGTCCCAAGGAGCAACATGAGCGTATTCGCGAAGGCCTCGGCCTCCCGCTCAGTCCGGGCAGTCGTCACTGGAGTCGCCATGGTCGGCGTCAGTGCACTTCTGCTCACCGGATGCAGCAGCAACACTGCAGAACCGGCTGAATCGGAAGCCCCCGCCGCGAGCGGAGACGCCCAAGCCATCACGGCCGGCGACCGCGACCTCACCCTGAAGATCGGCACCATCCTTCCCCAGAGTGGTGCCCTGGCCTTCCTCGGCCCGCCCGAAGAAGCCGGGGTCGCACTGGCCGTCAAGGACATCAACGACGCGAATCTTGGACTCACCGTCGAGGCCATCTTCCGTGACTCCGGCGACACCACGACGGACACCGCGACCGGTTCGGTGACCGACCTCCTCTCGCAGGACGTCTCGGCCATCATCGGTGCAGCATCCTCCGGCGTCTCCAAGACCGTGATCGACCAGATCACCGGCGCGGGTGTCGTGCAGTTCTCGCCGGCCAACACCTCGGCAGACTTCACGAAGTACGCCGACAAGGACCTCTACTGGCGCACCGCCCCGTCCGACCTGCTGCAGGGTGAAGTCCTGGGCACGCAGATCGCCGACGACGGCAACGCCACCCTCGGCCTGATCGTGCTCAACGACTCGTACGGCACCGGCCTCGCCGAGTCCACCACGGCGGCCTTTGAGGCTGCCGGCGGCGAGGTCGTCGCCACGTCGCTGTTCAACGAGGGTGACTCCAACTTCGCGGCTCAGATCTCCGAAGTGACCGCCGCCAACCCCGACGCGATCGCCCTGATCACGTTCGACCAGGCCAAGGTCATCACCCCCGCGCTGGTCGGCTCCGGCTACCCGGGCGGCAACCTCTACTTCGTGGACGGCAACCTGTCCGACTACAGCAAGGACTTCGACGCCGGCATCATCACCGGAGCCAAGGGCACGCTGCCGGGCCTCGACGTGGGAACCCTCGGCGACTTCACCGAGCGTCTCAAGGAGCTCGACCCCACCCTGACCGACTTCAGCTACGCGGCCGAGTCCTACGACGCCGTCATGCTCGTCGCTCTGGCTGCCTTCGCGGCCAATGACGTCTCGGGTGAGGCCATCTCCAAGCACCTCCGCCAGGTCTCTGGTGGAACCGGCGACGGCACCGCGGTCTCCGACTTCACCGCGGCGGCCGAAGCCCTCGCAGCCGGCGACCAGGTCGACTACGACGGCTTCTCCGGCCCGGTCACGTTCGACGAGAACGGTGACCCGACCGAGGCAACCATCGGCGTCTACGAGTACCTCGAGGACAACACGTACAAGCGCATCAACTAGTCACCGATCAGTCGCCCATCGGCAGCTGAACTGGAAGGGCCCCGACTTCGGTCGGGGCCCTTCTTCGTGCGCCCGGCAACTTGTCTAGTTCGACAGTCTCGGTCGAGTTCGTCCCGCGCGCGCAGCGACGTCGACCGGAGCCGTCGAACTCGCGCCGAACTCGGCGGACCGGGCACGGCGGACCACACACGGCGGACCGGGCACGGCGGACCGCACACGGCGGACCGGGCACGGCGGACCGGGCACGGCGGACCGGGCACGGCGGACCGGGCACGGCGGACCGGGCACGGCGGACCGGGCACGGCGGACCGGGCACGGCGGACCGCACACGGCGGAC
>NZ_SOGQ01000050.1 GCF_004403465.1 Cryobacterium sinapicolor
GTGACGGGTATCGAAACGCCGAGCGGATGCCCTGTTCGCGCACGCCGCTCGAGATCGTACTCATCTAAGCGCGTCGACGACACGACCCAGTCCAATGCGGCATCCGCCAGAATTCGCCAGCTCATAATCTCGCGCACCGACGGCGGGAAAACCTACCTTGCCTGCGCGCTGGCCATCGGCGCTTGCCAGAGCGAACATTCGGTTCTTACTTCCGGATGGACGACCTCGCCCGCCGCCTCGTCATCGCCCGCGGCGACAGCATTGCCCACCAGAAGCTGTTGAACGAGCTCTCCAACATCGATTTGCTCATCATCGATGACTTCCTCACCGTCGGCGTCGACAGCGACGCCGCCAGCGACCTGTTCGCAATCCTCGCGATCTGCGAACACCGGCTGCCGACGATGATCGCCTCGCAGACCGGTCCGGCGCGCTGAGTTGCCGAGCTGCCCGACCGGGTCGCGGCGGACTCGATCGTGAACCGCTTCGCCAACAACGCCCGGATCATCAACCTTGGCCAGATCGATATGCGCCGGCACCGCAACGACCAAGCCCGCGCCCAGGACGGCTACTGGGAGTGATGCTCAGCGGCCCAGGCACGAAGCGCGGGCCGCTACCACCTCGTCAGAACCGTGCTATCACCTGCATGGACCACCTGCATGGACTGGCGCTACCATCAAGCGCTACTCGCAATCCGGCCATCTGTGCGACCCGCCGCAGAGGACCCGAACCGTCGACGCCGGCGTGGCCTTGACCCCGGAGAGTGGACACGGGTTAAGCGGCGAGTTGGATCTCTGCGGCCTGTGACGAGTATTGCATCTCGAAGTCCACTGGGGTGACGTGCCCGATCGAGGAGTGCCGGCGGCGGCGGTTGTAGCGGTCCTCGATCCAGTCCGCGACGCCTTGGATCGCGCGGGCTCGGGTGGGCCAAACCCGGCGGTAGTAGAACTCTTTCGACGACTGCGCCCGCGCTCTGAATTGCCTCAACATTGTGACGCACTTCAAAGGCTGTGGCCTCGAGTGCGGATCTATATATATCGCCACGCGTGTGTGACAGCGTGAGGCCAGCGAAGACCCCTCGGGCGTCTGGGTCCATGATGGGGGTTCGTTCACCGGCGAAGTACGGCAGCATGAGCAGACCGTGGGCGCCTGGTCCGGAAACCGCTGCTTCCCTAACAAGCACGGGGTAGTCCGGCGCTCCAAACAAGTCTCGCAGCAACCCCGTTATTGCGCCCGACGTTGCCATCCCTCCTGCAAGGTTCCGCGTTCCCTTGAAGACGCCGACTGTTCCCCAGAGTCCCGGAACACTGATCCGTTCGCTGAGAGTGCTGATCAGGAACATTGTGGTGCCGTACATGAGCATGAGATCACCAGGCTTCTGGGCGCCGACGCTCACCGCTTCAGTCCAAGCATCAATCGAGCCGGCGATGACGGGGATGCCTCGTGGCAGACCTGTCACCGCCGCCGCCTCTGCCGTCACTGGCCCAACCACGTCGTCCGCCCAAACAAGGTCCGGCAGTTCGAGTTCTGGAGCGATGAGATCCGCCCACGGTTTGTACCATTTGTTTTCCACAGTGTCGTACAACGGCGTGCACTGACTGGCTGACTCATGGTCGAGCACGTAGCTTCCGGTCAGTGCCCTACGTGTCAGGGTGAGTTGAGGCCAGTAGCTCAGAGCAAGTCCGCCGTTTGACGTAGGGCGAGAATCAGGAAGTCCCACTATGTCCAGCCCCTCGTTGATCGCCGTGCGCGACGATAGTTCCATGAACAACAGCAGTCCCGGCCCCCGCGCGGGCGGCCCCACGCCCTGGCGTTCGTTCACCCCGAAGCAGAAACTTGACCACCTCGCCGCCTACGAGGACGCCATCTCCCGCAACGGGGGCGGCGCGTATTTGCGGGAGCAGGGTATCTATTCCTCGCAGATCACGGAGTGGCGAAAACTGCGCGACGCCGGGGTACTGCAGGGCAAGAAACCCGGGGAGAAGATCGGCCGGCTCACGCCCGAACAGGCCGAGATCGCCCGCCTCCGCCGCCAACTGGAGGTGACGGAACGGCGGTTGGAAACGACGGGGGTGGCGTTGGAGATCATGTCAAAAATGCACGAGCTACTCGAAAATCTTTCGAAGAGCTCGCGGGACGAAACACCGCACACGAAACCGTGATGACCACCTACCGCGACCTCACCACCCGCGGTGTACCGACTCGGACGGCCGCCGCCCTGGTCGGGTTACCGCGGGCGACCGCGACCCGGACGGCTCGCACCAGGGTCACCCGGCCGGTATCGGTGCCGGCGCACCGCCTCGACGTCCTCGAACGGGCCCGGATCCTGGCGGTGGTGAACTCGGCCCGGTTCGTGGACTTGCCGCCGATCCAGATCTACGCGCAGCTGCCCGACGAGGGTGTGTATTTGGCGTCGATCTCAACGATCTACCGGGTGTTGGGCGAGAACAAGCAGGTCAGGGAACGCCGCCGATTGGCCCGCCACCCGGCCAGGGCGATCTAGGAACTGGTCGCCACCGGCCCCGGCCAGGTCTATACGTGGGACATCACCAAACTGCCCGCCCGATCAAGGGCAAGTACTTCGACTGCTTCGTGATGATCGATATCTACTCCCGCTATATCGTCGGCGTGAAGGTCCATCCGGCCGAGTCCGCCGTCCTCGCCGCGGAGATGATGAGAGAGACCTTCTCCATCCATGGCACCCCGCAGGTCGTCCACGCCGACCGGGGCACGTCGATGACGAGCAAGACCGTCGCCGCACTGCTCTCGGATCTCGAGGTCACGAAGTCGCACTCCCGACCCCGGGTCAGCAACGACAACCCCTACTCGGAGTCGTGGTTCAAGACGCTCAAGTTCGCCCCGGTGTTCCCTGAACGCTTCGGCAGCCTCGGCGATACCCGACGCTTCATGAATACCTTCGTCGAGGGTTACAACCACAACCACCGGCACACCGGGATCGGGCTCAACACCCCTGCCGACGTCCACTACGGCCTCGCCGCCGGCAAGGCCGCCGAACGGGCCGCGACCCTCGCCGCAGCACGCGCCCGGCACCCCGAGCGCTTCAGCACCAGCTGCGACCCGAAGATCCTCGCCGCCCCCGACGCGGCCTGGATCAACAAGCCCGCCGAAGCTCAAGAAGACGAGCCAAAACTAGCCGCTTGAACTCACGCTGGCCTCATTCACCTTGACAAATTCCGCAGCTGCCATGCCAACCAAGAGGCAGGCATGAAGAACCGTTTTGCCCGCGCAAAAACCTCTGGTTCCAGCCACGGAGTGACGACGAGTGTTGCCTGTGTCGAGGTCAGCGAAGGTGTTTGAATGCCGTTCCCGATCGTCCAACAACGATCGCCACTTCCGAACCAGGGCGAGGTCCTCCCGGACCCAGCGACGGCATCTCCACGACCCGACCTCGTGACCCGGATGCTGCCTTTCCGTCTCGACGGAATCCTGGCTCAGCTCTGCCCGCCCTTCCGCTTGCGGAAGGCGATCATGTTCATGCGGCTGCCGCACCGGGCGCTGCAGAATCGTTTGGACCCGTTGCGGGAGAGATCCAGGATGAGGCCGGCGCAGTCATCCGCCCCACAGATCCGCAGCCGCTGCATCTCATCCATTCGGATGACGTCCGTCAGGGCAAGCGCGGCCTCCACGCGCATCCGTTCACCGAGCGGAGCGTCGGACGTCGTCGCGTGCAGGTGCCAGTCGGACCCGTCGTGCCGGGCGAGATACGGCAGGGCGTGCGCGTCGGCCAGCATCTTATTGACCTGGACCACTGCAGCGTCCCGTTCGAGGCTCCAGACGAGCCGCACCTGATCGCGGGCGCTCAGCACATCCCGCCGCTCGTACTCGTCCCCGTCGATGCGGCCGGAAAAGGGATACCCCGCAAGGAAATCGGCCAGTTGCTCGAGCGTCGCGATCTCGTCGGTGCCGCTTCGGGAGGCCGCCGGGTCGGTATTTCCGAGCTCAGCGGCGAACTCCAGCGCCTCCTCGGTGTCATGGGCAAACTGCATGTTGACTCCTAACAGGACCTGGCGTATCGTTATGGTCATTAACAATTGTAGACCGCAACACTGAACGCTGGAGGAGCAGTCATGGTGAAGATCTCCTCAACGTCAGCCGGCCTGGCAGTAGCGGTCCTCGGGTCCGTCTCGTTCGGCACCTCCGGCGCGTTCATCAAGCCGCTCCTCGAGTCGGGCTGGTCCCCGACCGCGGCCGTGACCGCCCGGGTGGCTATCGGCGGGCTCGTTCTGCTGCCGGTCGCCCTCGTCTCGCTGCGCGGACGCTGGCCCGCCCTGTGGCGGGCGCGTTGGCGGGTGATCGTGATGGCCATCGTCGGCGTCGTCATCACCCAGGTTTTTTACTTCGCCGCGATCCAGACCATTCCCGTCGCCACGGCACTGCTGATTGAACTTCTCGCGCCGCTGCTCTTGGTCGGCGTCGCGTGGGCGACGACCCGGCGCGTCCCGCGCGCCCTGGTTCTGATCGGCTCGGTTTTCGCCGTCGGCGGCCTGCTGCTCGTGATCGGCCCGGGGGCCGTTCGCGCCGTCGACCCGGTCGGCCTGATGTTCGCGTTCTGCGCCATGATCGGCTGCGCGACCTACTTCGTCGTGGCGGCCCGTCCCAGCGACGGGCTATCGCCGGTCGCGTTCGCGGCCTCGGGTCTCGTGCTGGGCGGCCTGGTCCTGGGTCTGCTCGGTGTCGCCGGCCTTCTGCCGCTCACCGCAACGTTCGGCGACCTGCCGCTCGCGGGTGTCGAACTGCCGTGGTGGGTGCCGTTGGGAATCGTAGCGGTGGTCAGCACCGCGATCGCCTATGTCGCCGGCATCACCGCGGCCGAGGCCCTCGGGTCGCGGCTGGCCTCCTTCGTGTCCCTGCTCGAGGTCGTCTTCGCGGCTCTGTTCGCCTGGCTCCTGCTCGGCGAACAGCTCACGCCCCTGCAACTCCTTGGCGGCGCCTTGATCCTGGGCGGTATCGCGGCCGTTCGCGCCGCGGGCTCTACGGACGAATTCCCCGCCACCTCCCTCGAGAAGCTGGAGTCACCAGCGTTCGGAGCACACGTTCTCGAGACCCGCTGATCCGTTCGACGTTCGTCATGCGGCCGACGCCCCTGCCCTATTTTGATAACGTCGTCCCCATGCCTGACTCAACGAAGAGCACGCCTATCGGCCAGCGCGATATCCTTGATTACCCGCGCTACGCGGGCCTCGCGACATTCGCCCTGCTTCCGCGGATCGAAGACGTTCCGCAAGCCGACGTGGCAGTCCTGGGCATCCCGTTCGACGCCGGCACCAGTTTTCGGCCCGGTGCGCGCTTCGGTCCGAATCACATTCGCGAAGCATCCCGGCAGCTTCACCCCTATCACCAGACTCACGACGTGTATCCGTTCAGGGTGAACCAGGTCGTTGACGCCGGCGACCTCGGAGTCACCCCATACAGCATTGAGGCGGCGGTCGCCTCGATTGAGAAAGCGGCCAGCGGATACGCAGAGCAAGGGATCCGGCTGGTCACGCTCGGCGGTGACCACACTATCGCTCTCCCCCTACTTCGAGCAGTTGCCAAGAAGAACGGACCACTCGGCGTCATTCACTTCGATGCCCACCTGGACACCTGGGACACATATTTCGGCGCCCCGATTTGGCACGGGTCACCGTTCCGACGTGCCGCCGAGGAAGGCCTCCTGGATTCTCAACGATGCGTCCACGTCGGACTCCGCGGTGGTGTCTACGACAAGACCGAACTTGAAGCCGACGGAGTACTGGGGTTCCAGATCATCCGCGCTGACGACTACGAGACGCACGGCGCGGCAAAAATCGTCGAGCGCATCCGCAATCGAATCGAGGGTGGGCCGGTCTACATCTCCATCGACATCGACGTGCTCGACCCAGCGCATGCGCCGGCCACCGGCACACCGGAAGTCGCCGGACTCACCACCCGGGAGCTGTTCACCACCCTTCGCGGGCTGACCGGCATCGGGATCGTGGGCGCCGACATCGTGGAGGTGGCGCCAGCCTATGACCACGCGGCTTTGACGGGACTAGTGGCGGCTCACACCGCCTGGGAAGTCCTCTCACTCATGGCCTATGACAAGGAGCACTACGGCCTGTAGCGAGTGGGCCGTGGGAGCGTGAGGAAATTTGAAGAAAGATCCCACAAGACGGATTCTGGGCTGTCCGGGTAGCACCCTCCGCAAGCAGTTCGCGTCGCGACCCTTAAGACCCTAATGCCGTTTGCCGCAGCGTGGACCATGAAGGGCGGCACTCAGCAGTTCGATGAGGAGTGTTTTCGCGGACGTTGAGCGGAATTGAATGAGGTTTGGATATGTCAAATTCGGACCCGGGCGGTCTATAAAGGACCCGGTCGTGACACCCCTGTAGTGGGTCGTGCGGGACTGCCTTGGCCATGCGGGCAACAGCCACTCGCGCATGCGCTAGCTTTAGCCTCATGTTGTGGCGGGGATTCCCTCACCGCGAGTCCTCTGAAGAACTGAGAGCACCGTTGACCAAGCTCATCGCTATAGTGCGTCTCGCGGCCGTCACGCTTGGGGTCGTGGCCATCATCGCCACTCTGGCTGACACCGCTACTAGGGCGACGATCAACCCGTTCAACTTCTTCGGGTTCTTCACCATGCAGAGCAACATCATCTGGCTCGTAGTGATGGCAATCACGGGAGTCGGCGTGCTGCGCGGGAAGAAGCAATCAGACCTGCTCCCCCTCACCCGCGGCTGCGCGACGGCATACATGATCCTCGTCGGCGCCATTTACAACGTGCTCTTGGCTGGCCAAGAGGGCGGCGTTGCCCTCGAGTGGGCGAACAACGTCGTTCATATCATCCTCCCGATCTATGCCGTGCTCGACTGGATCCTTTTCGCTGACCGCCCGCCGCTGGCATGGAAGCGCCTTTGGGTTTCGTTGATCTATCCGATGGTTTGGGTGGTTGTCGTACTCATTCGGGGAGCCACCGATGGGTGGGTTCCCTACCCCTTCTTAAATTCTGACACTGGATACGGATCCGTGTTTGCCTACGTGATTGGTATTGCAGTGCTGACCGTCGTCACCGCCGCGGTCGTGTGGGGTCTCAGTCGAATGCAGCGTGTGAAACTTGCGCCCGCCAAGGCAATGGCCTAAACAACGAAGCCGGTCCCCCATCGGCCCAACTGTCATCTCCATAGTTGAGCGCGGGCGTGGGCGAGGCGGTGCGAGTCGGTTCCGGTTTCGATAATCGTGCCGTTGAAGGTGGGTCGGTCGACGATCGCGTCGCAGAGCCTCGGTCAAAGAAGGTCTTCGTCCATCCGGGGAAGGATCCGTTGGATGCGTTCCCGATGCTGTTGCTCTCTTCTCTTTCGGTGAAAGTTGAAGTCGAAGTCCCCCAACAACGTATCCCGCGGGAAGCCAGCGGCCTTTACCCGCCGCACCGAAGAGCGTCGGTCTCGGGCGTCACATTCCGCTACGAGGAGCTCGGCGAGATACCGTTGGGAGTTGAGTGGCTCCTTCTGCCCTGCGGTGGTCGACTCCTCGACCACCGCCCGGATCATGAGGAACCGGAGCCTGCGGCATGCCTGATCTATCGCAGCCGCCGGCGAGTACCGCGGCCGGCAGCATCCGACGGTGGTCGCTGCCCACGAGAATCCGGCAGACGTGAGGGATGACGAGACCGACGAAACCGATGCCGCCGGCAACGGACAGGATGGTCCCGGTCAGAAGTGCCGTGGCCACCAGCAACCCTCCGCGCAGACGCTGCACAGAGACACCGAGCGAGGTCGCGGCTTCATCGCCCATCAGCAAAGCGTTGAGCGCGCGGCCCTGCAGGAGGGCAAGTAGGAGTACGGCGACCAGCACCACCGCCGGGGCGGCGAGCTGATTCATGGTCACTGCCGAGACGCTGCCAAGTAAGAAGAACAACACACTGAACACGTTTTGGGCATCGGTCGTGATGGTGAGGTAACTCGTGACCGCGCTGAACAGCGAGCCCAGAGCCACTCCGGAGAGAATCAGAACTCGAGGCAACCGGAATTGCCACACCGCCTGGTCCTGCAACACCGTGACGGACCCGTCGACCATCCACGGCATCCCGGGCACCAGGTGCCCGACGATAATGCGCAGAGAGTCTGCCGCCGACACCTGCACCGGTCCAGCGCTGCTCGAGACAAGAACGGTCAAAATGAGCAACCCGCCGAGCATCACACAGAGGCCCTGCGACCACAGTCCGCCTTTTCGGCGCAGAACCGTGACAGGTACCGCCTGCGGGGCGAGTAGGGGGCGGGTCATCGGGTCGTAGCGGTCGGCGGCATCATTCCTTAATCATAATGATTCTCAATAAGAAGTACGAACGCATCACCACCCACGGGTCAGCGGGCGAGCCTCGTGAGTTTGGGTCGCACTCGACATTCCTGCGGCTTTCGGGCATGCGTGAACCTCGCCGCCCGGAGAGGGGGCTGGAGTCTGCCCGCCACAGCCGTTCACACTGCACACATCGGCCAATGCATCGCGACCCGCAGAAGAACAGCAAACCGAAATAATGTGTAGTATCAAATGCTTTATTGGGTTTAGTGTATATAATAATGAGCTTAAGGGAGGAGATCTAGTGGTCGAGAAACGAACAACACCCATCCCGGTCCGGCGTGCTCTGCGTGAACTTGGTACAGACGTTCAGACATGGCGCAAACTTCTCGGGTTGACTGCTGCGCAGGTCGCGGACCGTGCCGGTATGAGCCGGGCCACCCTCCACAAGCTTGAATCGGGGCAGGGAGGCGTCAGCCTCGAGACCGCGCTGCGTGTCTTCCGGGCACTGGGAATCATGGACACCGTCGTTGAAAGCGCCGACCCTTATCGCAGCGACATCGGCCGGCGGCGCTCGGAGGAAGTTCTCCCGCAGCGTGTGCGTCAGAGCCTGCCGAAGAAACAGGCCGATGTCTGACGCTGAAGTCTGGGTGCAAATAAGCGATGTCGACGTCCGCGCAGGCACGGTCTACGCGCATCGTCGACGCAACTCAGAGAGCGCCACGTTCACCTACGACATCGATTATCTGGCCAGACCAGACGCGTACTCCCTCGATCCGGGACTGCCGCTCTCATCCGGGTCCTTCAACACTGCGGACGGGCGTCGCCTATTCGGGGTGTTCACGGACTGCGCTCCCGACCGCTGGGGACGCAAACTCATTGAACGATCCGAACGTCACCGTGCTACCCAAGGCGGTGTCGCTGAACGCAGTTTCGGTGAACTGGACTACACGCTCGGTGTTCGCGACGACCTACGTCAAGGCGGAACCATGCCCCTCCCCGGGAGGAGAGCCTGCGGTCCTCGAGGTCGCCGCGAGGATAATCGGCACGCGACTGCCCTTCGACCGGCCGCTCTGGTCAGCGACGCTCGTGACCGAGGCGAAGGCCCATGCCGGGGAGGAGGTCAGGGATACTTCCAGTTCTGGTGCTGGGGATGCCGCCTCGGTGTCGGCTCTCATCATTGTGTTCCACCATGTGCTCGCCGACGGGATCGGTGGACTCGCCGTGCTCGCAAACCTCGTCGACGGGCCGGACCCAGCCGGTTCAACAGCACCCCGTGAGAGGCCCGGCGGAGGGAGTGGCGGCGGGTCCGCTCGCCCGATCTTCCCTCGGCCGGCGCCCTCTTCAGCCGCCCTCGTAGCCGATGCCCGTGCCGAACGCATCCGTTCGCTGCGTCGACTACCCACCGACCTGCGTCGCCTCGCCGGGGCAGCCGCCGTGCTCCGCACCGCAGTGCGCGTGCACGTGAAGCCGAGCTCGCTCAACCGGCACACAGGCACCCGGCGTCGGTTTGCGAGCATCCGCCTGGACCTCGCCCGGGTACACGCAGCGGCCCGCGCCCACGACGCCACCGTAAACGATGTAGTGCTCACGGCCATCGCCGGCGCTCTAAATCGCCTACTTATCTCTCGCGGTGAGGTCCCCGGACAGCCCGCACCTCCCGGCGAATTTGGCACCGGCGGTACCGGCGACCCCGACCGCGGTCCCGGCACCATCGTCATTTCCGTCCCGTTCTCCGCTCGAACCCGCACAAACGCGGGGGACCTGGGAAACCAGAGCGGCGCGGTCCCACTCGCCCTGCCCGGCTCAGGCGACCCGTTCGACCGACTCGCCGTGGTCGCGGGGGTCACCCGCACCGTCAAGACGTCCCCGCCCGGTGCCTCGACAGCGCTGCTCGGCCCGTTCTTCCGGTTGCTCGCCCAGCTCGGCCTGTTCCAGTGGTTCATCGACTGGCAGCGTCTCATTCACACGTTCGCGACCAACCTGCGCGGCCCGCAGACTCCGATCACGCTCTTCGGGTGCCCCGTCACCGACCTCGTGCCCCTCACCGTCCCGACCGGCAATGTCACGATCTCGTTCGCCGTGCTCTCCTACGCGGGCACCCTCCGCGTCACGATTACCGCCGATCCGGAGGCCTGCCCCGACCTCCCGACCCTCCGCCGCGCCCTCACAGCCGAGCTCGATGCCCTCGCCCCGGGCTGACGCAGCGAGCTGGTTCGGTCAGCCCTCACGCCCTGGGAATCCGGCTGGCAAGCACTCTTCGCGGCGGCCTGCGGCCCGCCCCGATCCGTTTGCTTCGCCGATCCTCCGGCTTGCGGGCAGGCAGGCCAAGAGTTGGATCCGGTTCGATCCGTAGGATTACCCTCATGCTCCCAAACGCTGAACTCACAGTGCCGACGGCCCAAGACCTTGAGCTCGTTGAGCTCGCAAGGGAGGTCATCGACGCGAACACGGATGCCGGGGCCGACGAAGATGGTGCACAGACTATGGGCGCGGCAGTTCGAGACGCCGACGGCCGTATGTTCGCTGGGGTGAATCTGTTCCACTTCACCGGCGGTCCGTGCGCCGAGCTGGTTGCACTTGGCGCGGCGCGTGCACAGGGCGGGCGAGAAATCACGACAATCGTCGCTGTTGGCAATCACGGACGCGGTGTTGTCGGCCCATGCGGGCGTGACAGACAGGTCCTTTTCGATTACTACCCAGGCATCAGGGTGCTTCTTCCAACCGCCGAGGGCGTTCGCGTCGCCACCATTGAGACCCTGCTGCCGTTTGCCGCAGCATGGACCATGGAAGGCGGCACTCAACAGTTCGACGGGGAGCGCTTTCGCTGACGTCGAGCGGGATTGAATGAGCTCCTCGTGCGTCCTTGTGTGCCTACCGCGGCGGATCGCGCCGCTGTGCAAGCATTTCGTATGCAGATCACCATGCGGCAGGCCACCTCCACCGATTACTCCTGCCTTTTAGATCTCCACGAGAGCGCGATGGCAGCCTGTGTCTCCCCGCCGATCTTGATAATCAGGCGCGCCGAATCCCCGGCTTGGACGGCCTTCACCGTGAGGGCGTCAAAGACGACCGCCCCGTCTTCGCTGTCTTCACGGACGGAGCCCGCATTATCGGCCAGGTCCCAGCCTCAGCCCGGTCCGGTCCGGTCCGGTCGGGCTCAGTGGACTCATGCCTATCGTTACAATGGGCGTGTCGCTCGGGCGGTCCGTCCGACTGCTGACGTGGTCGGAGGGTCTTGTCCGTTGAACACCGCTTCACTTGTGCTTCGCTTGCCATTCCGTGGTCGGTGGACAGCAGAGAACAGCCCGGCTAACCGTGTTCCCAGCCATGGAACTCATCTGTACGGCACGACATTCGCGATCGACTTCCTCGCCGTAGACGAACTCGGTCATTCAGCGAAACGCGGTTGGCGCTCGGTGTTGGCAACGGAATCCCCGGGGGTCTTTGTCGGATTCGGCGCACCGATCCTGGCACCGGTATCGGGCATTGTCGTTGCCACGATCGACGGCGAGCGTGATCACGAAGCCCGCCGCTCGCAAGTGGCGCTGATTCCGTACGCGCTGTCCCAAGCTCGCCGGGTTCGAGAGGGCGTGCGCTCGATTGCGGGGAATCACGTGGTCATCGCGCTGGAGCCGACCGGGCCTTTCGTGCTCATCGCCCATCTCCAGCGCGGATCGGTGAGGGTGGAGATTGGATCAGTGGTCAAGGTCGGCGAGCCTATTGGAGCATGCGGCAATTCGGGCAATAGCACGCAGCCTCACGTACACGTGCAAGTCACTGACTCAACTATCTGGCCGACGGCGCGCGGCAGGCCAATCGTCTTTGAGCGCCCTCAGGTCGATGGTGGCAACTGGCTTCCGAGGAACGGGGAGACCTTCACCGCCTCCTGAATTGCGCACGGACCCGTTCCCGGTGAGCACGTCATCACGGCCGATAGTGGTGGTCGATGACTAGCGAGCCTGCGCCGCCGTTGCGAACGTCTGCAGTCCGGCGACGCGGAGCACGTCGAGCGTACCGGCATCCGCTGAGCCCGGCTCTGCGGTGTGATGACGAGGCGCAGGTCGCTCCCGGGCACGGTGGGCACGTCGCAATCAAGGGTGATCTTGCCGACGAGAGCCGACGCGATCGTCTTACGCTCGGCGAGGGCGCAGGTGTCGGATTCGAGGCCGCCAGCCGCCTCGTGGCCCTCGGACCCACGGTCTACCTCGCGGCGCAACCCCGAGAAGGGCCGCGGCCGCTCGCCAGCCAGACCGACCGGTCGGTTCTCGGATAGGATGATTGCATGGATCGTCGATCACTCATTCTCACAGCCGCCCGAAACCTCACTCTCGAGCGTGGTGTCGTACCGTCGCTGAACAGCACCGCGAGTGCCGCGGGGGTGTCAAAGGGCGGACTGATCCACCATTTTCCTTCGCGCGCGGCTCTTGTTCAGGGCTTGGCCATCGAGGCGTTGGAGGAGCTCGACGCGGCGATGATTACGGCGTCGATGGACGGCCGGGCGGCGGAAGCCTGGCTCAGGCTTTCCGTGCCGACCGGTGAGGACGTGGCTCTGTTTCGCGCTTTGGCCGTCGCGCACCGGGCGGTCGAGTCTCCGGGTGATGACGTCGCCGCCGCCGCGCAGGAAGCCGTCTCTCAGTGGGAGGCGATGATTCAGAGGGAAACGGGTGACGCAACGCGCGCGAGGGTGATCCGCCTCGTCGGGGACGGGCTCGCCGCCAACGTGATCGCCGGCATAGAGCCTGCCCCCACCCCCGCACAACTCGACACCCTCATCGACGCCCTGATTCCTCGACCCGGAGGCGCGTCACGACAATGAGTGGAGCACTACTGGGCGCCATTGCCGGCCTAGCGGCCCTCGACGCTTTCAACCCGGCAACCATCGTCGCCGTCACACTGATCCTGCTCGCTGCACCCAGCAGGCCCGGACTGACGGCACTGGTGACTATCTTCGGCGCGGCCACAACCGTGTTCCTGGCAGGCGCAGCACTGTTTCTCGGTGCTAGCGCAGCCGCAGGCGCGGTCGGCGGCATCGTGCTCGCGCTGCGCTATGTCGCCTTCGGCGCAGCGGGAGCCGCGCTGGTTATCGCGGGCGTTCGACGCTTCCGAACCCGACCCCGCAAACCCATCGAACTGCCCGCCTGGTTCACCCCGTGGACTGCATTCCCTTTCGGTGCACTCCTCACCGCCGCCGATCTGCCCAACGCATTCCCTTACTTCATCGCTATCGAAAGGCTCATCGACGCCCAAGCCAGCACCGGTGTAGCGCTCCTGGTGCTCGCCGGGTATACCGTCATCTATTGCTTACCCTGCCTGGTGCTTCTGGTCGTCGGACTGCTCTCTCGCCAACGAACCCGTGCGCTTCTGGCCCGCGTCACGAACCGTTTCGGAACCGGTGCCGTCCCTGCGTCACCGGCAGCGGCGATCGCGCTTATGACGCTTGGTCTCTTCGTCGGGACCGTGCCCTTCTGGGCTCTCGGCTAACATCGACCACCCGGCGTCAGGCGCACGGCAATTCGGTAGCTGCACAGCGGGGCACGACCTCCATCAAGAAGGACGGCGAGAGCGGTTGGGGATCGACGTTTTCGTGGTCGCCGCCCAAACCTCCGAATGGGGAACCTGCCCCGCTCACGGTAGCGTCGCCGCACTCGTGCTTCGACGACGCCCAGAGACCTCCGTCGGAATCCCGCGCGAGAACACCAGGGAGAGCAGGGAGATCACGGTCAGAGCGAAGAAGGCCCTGCGGAGTGAGGCGACCTGCGATTCGGTGTAGATGCGGCTGAGCGTTTGCGCTTCAGCGGTCGTCAGACCCGTCTCTGTGGCGATGCCCTCGACGCTCGCGGCTGGCACGATGGCCACTCCTCCCTGCGTCGCCTCGTTCACCGCCGATTGAACCTTGGGTGAGAGGCCACTGCTTGCCACTCCCGACGCAAATGACGTCGACAGTGCCGCGATGAGCACTGACCCGATCAGGGCCGTCCCCAGTGAGGACCCCAGATTCTGGAACACACCCTGCAGCCCGCCGACCTCGCTCGTCTCTTTCTCCGTAACGCTCGACATGTTGACGTTGCCCAGTTGCGACGCGAGCAGGCCCAGGGCCGCCCCTGCGCTGAACATTCCGAGGGCGAAGGCAACGCTCCTGAGGTCCAGCGACACCGACCCGAGCAGAAGGAGGGAACTGAGCACGAGGATGACTTGGCCCAACCGAACAGTACGGCGCGGTGACCACAATCGCGACAGCCGGGTGCCGACGATGGAGAACAGGATAAGGGAGATAGAGAGCGGGAAAACCTTGAGCCCTGTCTGCAGGGCGTCGAGGCCGAGTGTCATCTGCAGGTACACGGGCACCATGAAAAACAGGCCTGCCGTGAACGCATACTGTGCACCGAGCACGCTCAGCCCGCTGCGCAGCTGCGCGATCCGGAACAACGCCACGTTCAGAAGCGGCGGCCTTCCCATTGCCGCGAGATGCTGCTGGCGACGCACAAAGGCGTAGAGAAGGACGCCTCCGACCAAGATCAACCAGGCTGTGAGGGAGATGCCAAGTGGAGCGATGGGCACGCCGCCGATTTCGGGCACCTGCAGGGGAGATATCCATCCCCACGTCTTGCTCTGCAGCATCCCGAACACCACGCACACCAGGCCGGACGCAGAAAGCAACACACTCAGCACGTCCATGCGCAGGTGCTGCCGCGCTGTCGTGTCGGTCACGTAACGGGAGAGCATCACGACACCGACCATGATCAGCACCTCGGCAACGAAGACATAGCGCCAGCTGAAGTATGTTGTGACGAAGCCGCCGATGAGGGGGCCCGCGGCAACCGCTGCCCCTGAGATCGCCCCGATCACGGCGAATGCGGTGATGCGGTCGCTGCCTTCGTAGTTGTCGGCGATAAGCGCCGCGATGGCCGGGATGACGAGCACCGCGCCGAGCCCCTCGATGATCGACCAGCCGAGGAACAGCATCTGGATGTTCGGGCTCAGCGAGGTGATCAGCGACCCGAACGCGTAGACGCAGGAACCGATCACGAAGGCGCGTCGGCGGCCCCACACATCTCCGAGCTTGGCGCCAAGCAGCATCAGCGCGGCCATCGTCAACGTGTAGAAGGTGATGGCTGCCTGCATGGCGGCGACCGTGGTGTCGAGGTCAGAGACGACGGTAGAAATCGACACGTTCATAACTGTGCCATCGAGGACCATCACGAACTGGGCGCAGCCGAGAATCGTGACGACTGACCACTTCTTCATACCCAGCCTCGCCTTCGGTTCACCACTGGGCAGTGTAGGCCGCACCGATTGCGCGCGCCACGAGTCGGCGAGCTCGGGCGAATCGCCCGAGAGGACAATTCATCGCTCGGTGGCGATGCGCGACGACGAGCTCGGTGCCGCGTTCGCGGACGCCTGGAACGCTCTCCCGAAGGTCGTCTTCAGCCGTACTCTCCACAGCGTTTTGCCAACGCCCGGCTCGCCGCGGCGTCAGTGGGTGAGGAGGTCGCTGCGTCGCTGGGGCCGTGTGTCACTCCGGCCCATTCTCGTAACCGATCAGCCACTGGAGTCCATGACGATCGATGACCTGGCCATCCGAAGCCCCCCAAGGCTTTAATGAAAGGTCGTCAATGACCGTTCCGCCGACAGAGAGTTTGTCGAACCACTCACGGAGAACGTCGGGTTCCGCGATGCCCAGCAACGCAAGCCTCACGCCTTCGAGCTGGACGCTGCCCTCGCCTACTGCCGCATCAGATCCCATCAGGACGACGACGCCCTCGAGCAGCCCGTGAGCTATGGCATGTGGCGGTCCGTCGCTGCGACCGAAATCCTCGTAGGTGTGCAGGAGGAGCTCTCCACCGAAAACATCCGCATAGAAGCCGAGTGCTTCACGCGCTGTGCCGGGGAACGTGACATATATCTGTGGCGCCGTCATGCGCACATCATATAGAACGCTCTCCCGATGATATGAGATCCCAGCACTGGTCGGCTCTCAACGATCCACCGACACCTGAAGCTTCTTCGCCCTCCGCACCTGGTGCAGGATCGGTTCGGTGTATCCGTTGGGTGAGGATGCACCCTCAAGGATGAGTCGGCGTGCAGCCATGAACGCGAGACCGGGACCGGTCGACCCGATCAGTGCCTCGTAGGTCGGGTCATCGGCATTCTGCGCATCGACGACCGCAGCCAGACGCCCGAGGCTCGCGTCGACATCCGTCCTGCTGATCACACCGTGGGTAAGCCAGTTCGCGAGAAGCTGACTGGAGATTCGCAGCGTCGCCCGGTCCTCCATGAGTGCAACGCCATGGATGTCCGGAACCTTGGAACACCCAACTCCCTGATCGACCCATCGAACGACATAGCCGAGGATCGACTGAACGTTGTTGTTCAGCTCGGTCAGGCGCTCCTCGTCGCTGAGGTCTCGCTCGGCGAGTGGAAGGACGAGAATCGGGTCCAGCACCTGGCGAGTGCGCCCGGTCAGTTCTCGCTGACGGGCGGCCACGTCGACCTCGTGATAGTGGATGGCGTGCAGCGTCGCCGCTGTGGGCGACGGGACCCAGGCGGTGGTCGCCCCGGAACGGGGATGCGCGATCTTCTGCTCGAGCATGTCATGCATGAGATCGGGCATGGCCCACATGCCCTTGCCGATCTGGGCACGGCCTGGGAAACCCGTCGCGAGGCCGGCGTCGACGTTCGCATTCTCGTAGGCCGCCATGAAGGGCATGGAACGGATCGCGCTCTTGGTGTCCACCGGCCCGGCGTGCATGGAGGTGTGGATCTCGTCGCCCGTGCGATCGAGGAACCCCGTATTGATGAACGCGATGCGCTCCGCGGCAACGGCGATGCAGGCCCGGAGATTCAGCGTCGTGCGCCGTTCTTCGTCCATGATCCCCATCTTCACGGTGAGTGGGGGCAGGCCGAGGAACTGCTCCACCCGGGCGAACAGGTCGACTGCGAAGGCCACCTCGTCGGGGCCATGCATCTTCGGCTTGACGATGTACACCGAGCCGGTGCGTGAGTTGCCACCGCGGGCCTCGCCGACAAGGTCGGGGAAGGAACCGAGCACGGTCATCACCGCGTCGAGAATCCCTTCGAACACCTCGGCACCGGACGCGTCCCGAACTGTGTCGGTCTGCATCAGGTGCCCGACGTTGCGAACCAGCAGCAGGCTCCGGCCGTGCAGCGTCAAAGCGCCGCCGCCCGGTGCCGTGTAGCCGCGGTCGCGGTTCATGGTGCGCGTGAAGGCGCCGGCGCCCTTCCTGACGGTCTCACTCAGCGTGCTGCGCATGAGCTCGCGCCAGTTGCGGTAGCCGAGCACCTTGTCGTCGGCGTCGACTGCGGCAACCGAGTCTTCGAGGTCCATGATCGTTGTCACCGCGGACTCGAGCACGATGTCCTGGATGCCCGCACTGTCCGTGGCCCCGATGGGTGCGGCCCGGTCAATGATCACGTCGAGGTGCAGTCCGTGGTGGAGGAAGAGCACCGACGACGGCTCCGAGGGCTCTCCCACATAGCCGGCCAGCGCCGAGGGCTCAGCGAGAGCAGCGGATGTTCCGTCCCCCAGAACCACGACCAGCGCACCGTTTTCGACGCGGTAGGCGACGGCATCGGCGTGCGAACCCCTCTCAAGCGGGATGGCCTGGTCGAGCAGGGCTCGTCCGCGCGCGATCACCCGTGCGCCCCGCACCGGGTTGAAGGAGCCCGAGCGGGCCGCGCCGTCGTCATCCGCTATCGCATCGGTGCCGTAGAGCGCATCGTAGAGCGAGCCCCAGCGGGCGTTCGCCGCATTGACAGCGAACCGCGCGTTGAGCAGCGGAACGACGAGCTGCGGTCCAGCCTGCGACGCGATCTCCGAATCGACGTTCGAGGTGGTGATCGTGAAGTCTCCGGGTTCGGGCCTGAGATACCCGATCTCGGTCAGGAACGCGCGGTACTCAACCGGGTCCGGCTGGCCGGGACGATCCAGGTGAAAGGCATCGATCTGGGCCTGCAGGTCATCCCGGAGGCCGAGCAGCTCAGTGTTCCTGGGGGTGAGGTCACTGACCAGCGTGCTCAGCCCCAGCCAGAAGGCGTCCGCGGCAATGCCGGTGCCCTGCAACGCTTCGTTCTCAACGAAGGCGGCGAACGAGGCGGCGAGATCGAGACCCGCTCGCTCGACGCGGGCGGACCGGCCGGGGCCAGGCGCAAAGACGGATGCTGTGATAAGCGTGTTCATCGTTGAACTCCTTGGGCAGGCGCGGGGACGCCCGCTCGGCCGACTGTGTCTGGCCAGTCTCTCACCCGGCACCACAGCTCCATGACGAGTACACGCCGGGATGGCCGCGTGCAATAGTGTTCATCTATCCGGCGGACGCTTCACCCTCAGTTCACCGCACTGTCTCAATCGCTGAATTAGGAACCTGATGGCTGAAGTTCGCGCACGTTCCAGTCGATCCGAACGATTGGATGCGCTCCCGTTCACCCGGGAGCACCGCAAGGTGCTCGTGGGTTCCGGGCTGGGCTGGGCTCTGGATGCGATGGATGTCGGACTGATTTCCTTCGTCCTCGCGCAATTGGCCGTTCAATGGCAGGCCACCGACGTCGAACTCTCCTGGATTGCCTCCGCTGGGTTCGTCGGCATGGCCATCGGGGCAGTTCTGGGTGGCCTGTTGGCCGATCGCATCGGTCGGCGCCAGGTTTTCGCACTCACCCTCCTCGTCTACGGACTCGCGACGGGAGCGTCGGCGTTGTCCGAGACCGTCGCCGTTCTCATCGCGTGGCGATTCCTCGTGGGGCTCGGTCTCGGCGGTGAACTTCCGGTCGCCTCGACGCTCGTGAGCGAGTTCGCGCCGCCACGAATTCGTGGCCGCATCATCGTCATCCTTGAGTCGTTCTGGGCCATCGGCTGGACCGTTTCCGCAGTCATCGGATATCTGGTCGTCCCGGCGTCGGACGACGGATGGCGCTGGGCACTGGCCATCGGAGCGGCTCCGGCCGTCTACGCGGTGGTCGTCCGACTCCGGCTGCCGGAATCGGTTCGCTTCCTCGAGTCGCGTGGCCGCCTCTCCGAGGCGGAGTCGACCGTGAGACGATTCGAAGAATCCGCCGGAGTCACCGCTGCACCCAGTGGTCCTGCGCTGCCCGCACCGACCGTTCAGAGGACGGCGCTTTCCGGTGCCCGGACACGCGTCTCCGCGCTGTGGTCGCAGGGCCTGCGGCGCCGAACGGGTGCGTTGTGGCTGGTCTGGTTCTGCGTGAACTTCTCCTACTACGGCGCCTTCATCTGGCTTCCGACCATCCTGGTCGCGTCGGGGTACTCGCTTGTTCGCTCCTTTGCCTACACGCTGATCATCACCGTGGCGCAACTACCCGGCTATGCCGCTTCGGCGTACCTCATCGAGCGCTGGGGACGGCGCAGGACCCTCGCGGTGTTCCTTGTCGGCTCGGCACTCTCGGCGGCTTTTTTCGGGCTCGCCGGCAATACCACCCAGGTGATCGTTGCCGGCATGCTGCTCTCCTTCTTCAACCTCGGCGCCTGGGGGGCGCTCTACGCGGTGACCCCGGAGCTGTACCCCACGCGCATCCGTGCCACCGGGGCCGGCTGGGCCGCCGGAATCGGGCGGATCGCCGCGATCGTTGCTCCGCTGGCCGTACCGGTTCTGCGCGAGATGGGTGGGACGGCACTCCTGTTCACGGTCTTTGCACTGTTCTTCGTCGTCGCGGCTATCGGCGCTCTCGGGCTCCCCGAGATGCGGGGCGAAGCTTTGGAGGACTGACGCAGTAGCGAGACCGGGCAGCCGCGTTGACTCCGAGGTCGACGTGAGGCGGTCCAGATGACTGTGCCGACTGGTCAGAACCGAGACAGAGGATGCCGCGTGGTTCGCGATCGACGACGCCCGCAAAGAGCACTGGAGTGTTCCTCGTCACTGATCGAGGAGCGCCAGCTCGCCCCGACGTCCAGGTCCACCACTGCATGAGGTCGCGCACGTCGACGGGACCACGCGTGCCGGCGAACACCAACGAGCCCCGTGCGAGATTCTCGATCGGTGCGCCCGGGAAGTCCGCCGGGCCCAGTTCTCGTTCCGCCACGGTCGTGTACCCGGTCGCGGTCACGAACGCAGCACGATCGGCGTTCGTGACCTGGCGACGGTCGATCAACACGGCGCTGGCCGTCACCAGGTGCGCGGGCGCCTCCTCCGCGTAATGATCGTCCGAGCCCATGCGGAAAGTCCCACCGGGCACGAACACCATGCCATCCGACAGCGGCGACGTCTCCTGCCCCACGTCTAGTGCAGCGCGCCATTGGTAGCGTCATCCAGCTGGCGCATGACAGCATCCAAATTGACAGCGGCCGGCTTCTGGTGCGGCGGGAATTGTGCGAAGGCCGGGATCTGCTCAGCCACCGTGCGTCAAGCAAGCGCAACCGCCGATCAACACCCAGCGCGCTCGCCGAGCCCAACACTGCAAATCGAGACAATCCGAAGTGCCTCGTTTCAACCGTCGTCTCCGCGTGCGCGCGCTTCGCTAAAGCCTGTAGACACTGGCACTCTTGAACGATGAAGAACGTGATGACGGCAGCCGTACTGACCAAATTCGGTGGCCCCGAAGTGCTGGAACTGCACCACGATTGGCCGCGGCCTCAACCTCGGGACCACCAGGTACTGGTCAAAGTCACGGCGGCCGCGGTCAACAACACGGATATTCGGACGCGCCAGGGAGCATACGGGCTCCCTGAAGATCCCGCGGCGAAGGCCGGCTGGCTGGCTGGGCTCCTTTGATTTTCCTCGCATCCAGGGTGGGGATATCACCGGCGTTGTCGTCGAAGTAGGTCCGGGCGTGACCGAAGAACTGTTGGGTCGCCGGGTGCTCGTGGATCCGGCTCTCTACGGCTGCGATGACGAGAACGCTTCGCCGGTGGGGTACCTGGGCAGCGAGGCCGATGGTGGGTTCGCAGAGTACGTCGCCGTGGATGCCTCGCATGCCCATGACGTGCAGGACTCCCCGCTGTCAGACGAGCAGCTGGCGTGCCTGCCAGTGGCGTTCGGCACCGCGATCGGAATGCTGGAACGTGCGCACGTGCAGGGCGGCGAGACCGTGCTCGTGACGGGGGCATCCGGGGGTGTCGGTCTCGCCCTCGTTCAGCTGGCGGCCGCTCGAGGCGCACGGGTGCTGGCGATCACGAGCGGGTCTAAAGGAGATGCTGTGCTCGTGAACGGGGCAGCCCAGATCTTCAGCCGGGACTCCCCCGACCTGTTGACCGAGATTGCCGCCGCCGCTCCCTCAGGACTGGATGTGGTTGCCGACATCGCCGGCGGACCGGGACTCTCGGCCATGATGCCGCTGCTTCGGGACGATGGTCGCTGGGTGATTGCGGGTGCTGTGGCCGGGCCGGTGATCGAATTCGACCTCCGTCGCCTCTACCTCCATAACGTGCAGTTGATCGGATCCTCCACTTCAACTTCGACGCCGTCAGGGTGCCCGCCGCCCGCAGCACCTCCGCCTCGAACGCGGGCCTCGACGCCTCGACCAACTCCGCCCGCCTCGCGAACGCCGCAGCGACGGCCCGTTCGGCCTCCGCGATCGCCTCGAAATACTCCCCGAGTGCCTCGTGCTCTTCAATGAATGAGGGCTTCATGACGCACACGCTACGGACACCCACCGACATTCGAGGCGGCATCCGCTCACCCCGGAACACCCTGTGGATAACACGATCAGACCCACGTTGTGGAGGGAAAGGCGCTGATCAGTGATCGCGCCCCGTCAGGCCGAGGAACGTGCGGAGCCGGAGTGCGCCTTCGACTTCCACGGGCTCAGCGCGGATCAGGGTGCCGGCAGTCAGAACCAGTCTCTGATTCAAGGCCATCTCGCCATCGCGCCTCTTCAGCCGACCGACCCCGTTCTCCCGATACCCGACTTTTCTGGACACGGCGAGCGAGGCAGGATTGTCAACGAATGCCGCTGAGGTGACCTCGGCGGCGTCCAGGTGATCGAACATGAAGGCGCAGAGAGCCTGTCGCATGACGGTACCGATCCCTCGGCCGTGGTGCGTCATGCCGAGCCACGAGCCCGTCTCCCCGGTCCTCGTGACGAGGTAGTCCCTGGTTGAGATGCTCTGGCAACCGACGATTTCACCGTCGACGCGAACCGTGGTTTCGAGCGTCCAAGCCGTCGGCGACATCTCGGCTCGCTTGGCCCAGTGGTACTGCATGAGCCTCAACCGCACCTCGTCAGGGGAACCGACGGTCCACGGGAAGTAGAACGGCATCTCCGTCGGCGCATGGATACCGGCCAGGGCGAGCGCGGCGAGCCCAGGTAGGTCGGCGTCGCTGACAGGAGACAGCGTCAGGGGCCCGCAGGTGATTTTCAGCCCGAAGGGTGGCCATAGCTCGTCAATCGGTTTGGACATGTGACCAATCTAGGTGCGCCATCGGCGGCTGATCCGGCTGCGACACAATCCGGTCCACTGACACCGGCGAGGACCCGGTGCTCGGGAGTGGGCCGATAAACCGTTATCATTGCTAACGATACGTTTAGACAAGTACGTTCATCGGCCGGCCAACGCGCTTCGCGCTGCGCTGTAACAAGCGGAAATATCACGTTCCGCATCAACACCAGAAGGAGTCCAAGGTGGCATCGAAACCCGCTGCAGACATTATTGAAAGTATCGGAGGGGCCGAAAACGTCGTCGGCCTCACCCACTGTGCCACCCGGCTGCGCTTCACGTTAAAGGATGCATCGGGGATCGACCAGGCAGCCGTCGAGGCGTTGCCTTTGGTTCTCGGCGCCGTTCCGCAGTCCGGCGATCGGTACCAGATCGTCATTGGCGGAGCGGTAGAGACCGTCTACAACGACATTATGGCGCTGCCCGCGATGAAGAAGCACGCGGGCGACCACCACACCGGTGACAGCATCGACGAGGTCAAGGCCGCGGAACGTTCGAAGGGCCCGCGCGGGAAGTTCTCCGGGCTGGACACGTTCTTCGAGGTGCTGTCCGACTCCTTCCGCCCGATCCTTGGGGCGCTCCTCGGAGCATCCTTGTTCATCACGTTCATGGCCCTGATGGCGACCCTTGGGGTCATCCCCTCATGGAACGCACCGGGCGTCACCCTCGACCCGTCCTGGGCATTCATCAACCTGATGTGGCAGGGCGTTTTCGTCTTCCTGCCTTTGATGGTCGCCTACAACGCCTCCAAGCGGCTCGGCGCTGACCCCTGGGTCGGCTTCGGCATCATGGCCGTCGTCATGCTCCCCGGCTTCAACGCGCTGGGACTCACCGACGGAGCAGAGACCGTCTTCGGCGGCAAGGCAGCAGTCGTGCAGATCTTCGGGCTGCCGCTGACCGTCACCGACTACAGCTCCCAGGTGTTCCCGCCGCTGCTCATGGCGGTCGTCCTCGGCCTGCTGACGAAGTACCTGAAGAAGATCATTCCGTCCAGCGTTCAGCTGATCTTCGTGCCGTTCCTCAGCATGCTCATCATGATCCCGCTGACCGCCTTCCTGATCGGTCCGATGGGCGTGTACGGCGGTGCCGGTCTTGGTAACTTCCTGAAGTCGATCAACGACTTCTCGCCGTTCATCTTCGCGGTCGTCATCCCGCTCGCCTACCCGTTCATGGTTCCTCTCGGCCTGCACTGGCCGCTGAACGCGATCATGCTGCTCAACATCCAGTCCCTCGGCTATGACTTCATCCAGGGCCCCATGGGCGCCTGGAACTTCGCGTGCTTCGGCGCGACCGCCGGCGTGCTGTTCCTGTCGATCCGCGAAAAGGACCGCCTGATGAAGCAGACGGCGACGGGTGCACTCGCGGCCGGCCTCCTGGGTGGTATCTCTGAACCGTCGCTGTACGGCATCCACCTGCGGTTCAAGCGCATCTACCCACGGATGCTCGTGGGCTGCCTCGTCGGTGGCGTCATCATCGGCCTCGGCGGCGGCGTGAAGACCAGCGCCTTCGTCTTCACCTCGCTGTTGACCATCCCCGCGTTCGACAACATCCCGCTGTACGCGGGCGCTGTCGCCGCGTCGTTCTTCACCGCGATGATCCTCGTGATCCTCTCCGGCTACAAGACGCCCGAGCAGAAGGCGGAATTCGCCGCGGCTCTCTCCGCCGAAACCGCTGTGAGCGACGAGGCAGCACCTGCCTCTGACATCGCGGCGCCGGGCGTTGCCGGTGCGTCAAGCACGGGCACGGGCACGGGAACAGCGACCGCAGTCGCGACCGCAACGTCGACCGCAACCGCGACGGTTCTGGCCACGATCGGCTCACCCGTCGCCGGCATCGTCGTTCCGCTCGCCGACGTGCCGGACCCCGTGTTCAGCAAGGGAATTGTCGGGCTCGGCGTCGGAATCGATCCGACCGAGGACACCGTGTACGCACCTGGAGCCGGCAAGGTGCTAGTCGCTCAGGCGACCGGCCACGCCTTCGGTCTGCGCCTCGACAACGGTGTTGAAATGCTCATTCACGTGGGCATCGACACCGTGAACCTCGCGGGCAAGGGCTTCGAGGTCAAGGTGGCCGCGGGCGACCGGGTGGAGGCAGGCACTCCCCTGGTGACCTTCGACCGCAAGGTGATCGAGGATGCCGGCTACTCGCTGGTCACCCCGGTGCTCGTGACGAACCCCAAGAAGTTCGGATCGGTCGACCAGGCGGCGTCTGGCCAGGTAGAGGTCGGAAGCCCTCTGATCACGGTCTCCGCCAAGTAGGACACCCAAGTCAAAAGGTGGGCAGAGATTCTCTGCCCACCTTTTTTCTGCGTGCACTTATACTCCAGGGGGTATGTTCTCATCGATTAGATAGATCAGCAAAGAGGATCACCCTGTGCTGATCACGTGTTCACACTGCACGATGGCAACTTGGGACGGTTGTGGCCAGCACATCGTGAACGCGCTTTACGGAGTGGCGGAGTCCGATCGTTGCACGTGCCGTAACGGCGGCTGACGAGCCCGCGGACCTGCACTGGACATCCGTTCTGAGCGCCAGAACCCAACAGGCCTTGGAACAGCCGGTGATCGGTGAGCCCTTCGACGGAATCGACGTTCCCGTGGTCAACGAACGGGCGGTTCCCCGGTGAGAGGTCGTCGCCCGAGCGGGCTTTGAAACCGAATCAGGTAGCCGTCCGGATCGGTGACCAGGAACTGACGCACACCGACTTCCTCGTCGTCGACGCGGTACCACTTCGACTCGGGCTGCATGAACAGAGAGTCGCCGGCCGCTCGCAATGCCGACAGGATCGAATCGACGTCGGACACGGCCACCTGGAAGTTCACTCCGCGGCCGTATGGGGTATCGAGTGGCGCCGTGATCCAGTTCCTACCGGTGCCCGCCTGTTCCAGCATCACGTGCGCGGATCCCCGTGTGATGTACGCGAAGCCGTCATCCGGACGATCGTAGCGAATCGTGAATCCACACAGGTCGCACCAAAACGCAATGCTGTCGGCGAGATTCCGCACCAGAAGTTCGGGCACCAGCGCTGGATCTGTTCCCGTTGTCATGCACTCATGCTGTCATGCCGGGGTCACCGGGTCTGGACAGGCTCGTCCACCGGACGGGCGCAGCGCCGGGTCGTGACACGCTCGACCACCGCACGGGCACTGACAGGTCGCGGAACGGAGGCCTACCGGGTGAGGGAACTGCACTCCGGTGCGGCGTCGAAGGCCTGACCGACCGTGCTCGTGCCGTCAGCGGCGGCCGCACCGATCGCCGTCACCGTGGAAGCGAGCGCCGTCAGGGACGCGCCGGCATCGCCGGCGACCGACCCGAGGGCCACAACCAGGCCCGTGCCGGTGGCGCCTTCCACCGAGGCGACGCTCGCCTCGAGGTCGGAGATCGCCGAGCCGAGGTTATCCGATGATTGCCTGACGGCGGACACCTCGGGATCGTCTTCACTGCCCCTCGGCACGGCCTTGATCGTGGCCGCGAGGGCGGCCGCCGAATCCTTGATCGTCTCCATCTGGGTGTTCAGCCGGGCCGAGACATCATCGCCGCCCGCGGCGACTGTCGACACCAGGCCCTGCACGTCTGTCTTCAGGGTGGACGTCGACGAGCAGACGTCACCGGCCCAGGCGGTCTGCTCCTCAGTGGGCGGCGTGCCGGTGGCCGGCGAGCCGGTGGCAGCCTCCGACGACGTGGCGGATGGCATGGGTGACGCCGACGGCTCCGACTGGGCGCACCCAGTGAGAAGAGCGGCCGCGGCGAGGATGCCGATCAGGGCGCGAAGGTGCTGTTGGCTGGCCGATTTCGTCATGGGGACTCTCTCATTTCGGTGGCTATCAGCATCCGGCCCGCTCCCCCGAGGGTGAGACGGGCCGGACACCCTGGACCGGTGTTCCTGTAGCTACCCTTACCGCGTGACCACCGCTATGGCTAGTCGCTCTGGTCTATTCGGTGTCTTCCGAGGTCAACTGGATCGCCAGACCGAGGGCCTCGGCGATCTTCCCCACGGCGGCCGCGGTGCGCGGAGTGCCGATGATCGGGGCCACGGCGACGAGCACGTCCTCGACGTCGTCGACGGTCAGACCTGCTTCCTCGGCCGGCCCGATGTGCACCAGATAGGACATCATCGGGGCCTCGACCGGCGAGTGCCGCGATGCGCACGAGCATCAGCGACCGACTGTCCAGTTCGGTGTGGGACAGGGATACGGCGTGGACCGAGGCCGTGCGTGTGGCCAACTCAGGACATCCGTCGCCCGGGCTGTCCGGCCGTCACGGACCAGTGCGGAACCGGCGCCGATACCCGGTGCGGCCGGACGGATCTCCTGAGTTAGCCACCACACGCGCCGGAACCACAGCCGCGCTTGTGTGGTCCGGCACCCGCTACGCGCCCCGCAGGGCGAACCAGTTCGACGGAGATTCTGCCGAAGATGGACCAGAATGGCTCAAAAACCGGCTTCTTCCCGAGAATTTCCGTCGAGTTGGTGCGACGACGACGCCCAGAACGAGCGAACTCGGCTCGGGCGCGCGGGGGTTACTCCTTGGCGACCAGGGTGAGAACGTCGTAGGTGGCGACGATCTCATCGTTCTGGTTGTGCAGCACGGCGTCCCAGCAGACCTCGCCGTACTCGTCGGTCTCCCGCGGGGTGATCCGCTTGGCCGTCAGGGTGACCCGGATGCTGTCACCGGGCGACACCGGGGTGACGAACCGCAGCTTTTCCAGTCCGGAGTTCGCGAGCACCGGCCCGGGAGCCGCGTCCACGAACAGCCCGGCCGCCCAGGACACCAGCAGGTAGCCGTGCGCGACGATCCCGGGGAAGAACGGGTTCGCCGCGGCCGCCTCGGCGTCGGTGTGCGCGTAGAACTTGTCACCGGTGGCCTCGGCGAACGCCGTGATGTCAGCCAGGGTGACCACGCGCGGCCCGCCCTGCGTCTGGTCGCCCACCCGTAACTCGGCCAGGGACTTACGGAACGGGTGGATGCCCGTGCGCACCGCGGCGCCGGTGTGCCACTCCCCCGTGATGGCGGTCAGCATGTCGGGCGAGCCCTGGATCGCCGTGCGCTGCATGTGGTGCAGCACCGAACGGATGCCGCCGAGTTCCTCGCTACCGCCGGCCCGCCCGGGTCCGCCGTGCACGAGGTGCGGAACGGGAGAGCCGTGGCCCGTGCTGCTGCGCGCGTCGACCCGGTCGAGCATCAGCACCCGGCCGTGGTGCGCGGCGATCCCAAGCACAAGCGTGCGCGCGACATCCGGGTGGTGGGTGGCCACCGTCGTCACCAGTGAGCCGCCGCCGCGCGCGGCCAGCGCGACGGCGTGGTCCAGATCGGTGTATTCGATGATGGAGGCCACTGGGCCGAAGGCTTCGATCTCGTGCACGGCCGGGCTCTCCGGGTCGTGGAAGGCCAGCAGGATGGGGGCCACGAAGGCGCCTTCCGGGTCGGTTCCGGCCGGGGCGTCGACCGAGCCCATCACGATGCGTCCGCCGCCGTCGACCAGCCGGGCGACGCTGGCGAGCACCTCGTCGCGCTGCCCGGTGCTGGCGAGGGGCCCCATGGTGACCCCCTCGGCGCGTGGGTCGCCGATGGTGACGCGGCGGACCATCCGTTCGGACACGGCCGCGACCACCTGGTCGCGACGACCCGCCGGCACGATCAGCCGGCGGATGCTCGTGCACTTCTGGCCGGCCTTGCTGGTCATCTCGGCCACCACGGAGGCGACGTAGGCGTCGAACTCGGCCGTACCGGCCGCAGCGTCTGGGCCCAGAATCGCGGCGTTGAGCGAGTCGGTCTCGCTGGTGAAGCGCACGCCGCCCTCGACCACGTTCGGGTGGGCCTTGAGGGAGCGGGCGGTGCCGGCCGACCCGGTGAACGCCACCAGGTCCCGGTAGTCGAGGTGGTCGATCAGGTCGCGGGCGCTGCCGGAGATCAGCTGCAGGGACCCGGCGGGCAGGATGCCGGACGCCAGAATGTGGCGCACGACCGCCTCGGTCAGGTAGCCGGTGGGGGTCGCGGGCTTCACGATCGTCGGCACGCCGGCGATGAACGCCGGGGCCAGCTTCTCGAGCATGCCCCAGACCGGGAAGTTGAAGGCGTTGATCTGGCAGGCGACGCCGGGGATGCGGGTGTAGATGTGCTGACCGCTGAAGGAGCCGTCCCGGGACAGCGCCTCGACGTCGCCGTCGATGTAGACCTGGCTGTTGGGCATCTCGCGCCGGCCTTTGGAGGACAGCGTGAACAGAACGCCGATGCCGCCGTCGATGTCGACCATCGAGTCGTAGCGGGTGGCGCCGGTGCGGGCGGAGAGCTCATAGAGCTCCTCTTTGACCCCGCCCAAGTACTGTCCCAGCTGCTTCAGCAGGATGGCGCGCTGATGGAAGGTCAGTTCGCCCAGCGAAGCCTGACCGATCGTGCGGGCGTGTTCGACCACGGCGGCCAGGTCGAGTCCGTCGCTGCTGACCCGGGCGACCTCGACGCCGGTGCTCGCGTCGAGGACGCGCTGGGTGCGCGCGTCGGCACCCGGGGTCCACCAGGAGTCGAGGACGTAGCTGGGAACGACCGTGTCAGAGCTCGTGTCAGTGCTGGTGCCATTGCTGAGGAGTGTCATGATGCGTCCTTCCAATCGAAGAAGCCGCGGCCGCTCTTGCGTCCGAGGTCACCGCGCGCGACGAGGTCGCGCAGCAGTTGCGGCGGGGTGAACCGGTCGCCGAGGGTGTCGTGCAGGTGCTCGGCTATGCCGAGGCGAACGTCGAGACCGACGATGTCGGTGGTGCGGAGAGGCCCGACCGGATGCTTGTAGCCGAGCACCATGGCCGTGTCGATGTCCTCGGGACTGGCGACGCCCTCCTCGACCATGCGGATCGCCTCGAGCGCGATCGCGACGCCGAGGCGGGAACTGGCGAACCCGGGCGAGTCCCGCACCAGGATGGGCGTCTTCCCGAGCGCCGACACCCACGACCGGGCGAGCCGGGCGAGTTCAGGGTCGGTGCGCTCCCCGGTGACGACCTCGATCAGGGTCGAGACCGGCACCGGGTTGAAGAAGTGCAGTCCGATGAACCGGCCCGGGCGGTCCAGCGCCTCGGCCAGATCGGTGATCGACAGCGAAGAGGTGTTGGACGCCAGCCAGGCTGTAGGGGCGAGGTGCGCCTCCACCAAGCGGAGCGCCTGCGTCTTCAGCGCCACGTTCTCGGGAACGGCCTCGACGACGAGGCCGGAGCCGGCGAACGCGGCGGCATCCGTTGCCACGGTCAGGCGGTCGCTGAGCTCGGCACGGCTCGCGGTCACGCTGCCGCGACCGAGGGACCTGTCGACGGCCGCCAGAACCCGGTCGCGAGCGGCGGCTGCCGCGGCGTCTCCCTGCTCGACGACGGTGACGTGGGCGCCGGCCATCAGGAATGCGTGGGCGATGCCGGCGCCCATGCGGCCGCCGCCGAGCACGCCGACCTGGGCGGGCACCTGCTCGGAGACGGGCTGGGTCGCCTCGGTGGCCTGAGTAGCCTCGGTGACCTCGGTGGCCTCGGTGGCCTCGGTGGCCTCGGTGCTGAGCGTCATCGCTTCTTCCTCTCCAGGAATGCGGTCATGCGGGCGAATTTCTCCTCGGACTCGAAGAGCCGGGCCTGGGCTTCGTTGTCGGCCAACGGATGCGCGGCCGCCGGGACATGGAAGACCTCTTTGGCCAGCTGGGTGGCCAGGGGGTCCTGTCTGGCGATCCGGTCGGCCAGCGCGTGTGCGGCCGCCAGCAGGGCGCCCGGTTCGTGCACCTCGGTGACCAGGTGCACGGCCAGCGCCTCGGCGGCGGTCAGGATACGACCGGCCAGGATGATCTCCTTGGCCACGGGTTCGCCGACCAGTGCGGCCAGCCGCCAGAGCGCACCGGCCGCCGGGATGATGCCGAGGGCGGTCTCCGGGTTGCCGAGCCGAGCCGTCGTCGAGGCGAGCCGGAAGTCGGCGGCGTAGGCCAGTTCGGCACCTCCGCCGAGCGCCCAACCGTCGATGGCGGCGATCACCGGCAGCGGCAGCCTGGCGATCCGGCCGAACAGGCCGGAGTTGATGCCCTTCAGGGCGTCCTCGGCCCGGCGGTCCCGCAGCTGCGCGATGTCGGCCCCGGAGGCGAAGACGCCGTTCGTGCCGGAGAGGATCAGGATGCGCGGCCCGCGTTCGAGTTCGCCGCAGACCAGGTGCAGCTCGTCGATCATGGTCTGGTCGATCGCGTTGCGCACATCCGGACGGTTGAGCTGCACGTGCACGCGGTCCGGCCGGTACTCGACGAGCAGGGTCGAGAACTCACGCGACATCTAGACTCGCTCCACGAGTAGGGAGGAGCCCTGCCCGACGCCCACGCACATGGTGGCCACGCCGCGGCGGGCACCTTCGCGCTCCATGCGTCCCAGCAGGGTGATCAGGATACGGGAACCGGACGATCCGAGGGGATGTCCGAGGGCGATGGCGCCGCCGTGCCGGTTGACGATCTCCGGGTCGAGGCCGAGGCGGCGGATGCAGGCCAACGACTGGGTCGCGAACGCCTCGTTCAGTTCGACGGCGTCGACATCCCCGATGGTCAGGCCCAGGCGGTGCAATAGCTTTTGCGTGGCCGGGACGGGGCCGAGCCCCATGGTCTCCGGGGCGACGCCGGCGCTGGCTCCGCCCACTACCCGGGCGCGGGGCGACAGCCCCAGACGTTCGATGGCAGCCTCGCTCGCCACGACGATGGCGGACGCGCCGTCGTTGAGGGAGCTGGCGTTGCCGGCCGTGACGATGCCGCCCGGCCGCACGACCGAGCGCAGCCCGGCGAGGCGTTCGAGCGTGGTGTCGGCCCGGGGCCCCTCGTCGATCTCGGCCAGGCCGGCCCGGGTTGGGACACCCACGATCTCGGGCGTGAAGATACCGTCACGCTGCGCCTCGAGCGCCAACCGGTGCGAGCGCAAGGCGAACGTGTCGGCATCCGTGCGGCTGATGCCGTCCAGGGCCGCGACTTCCTCGGCCGTCTCGGACATGGAAAAAGTGGCCTTGTCGCGCGCTGTCAGGCGCGGATTGGTGAAGCGCCAGCCGATCGACGTGTCGACGATCTCACCCGGCTTGGCGAACGCCTTCTCCGGCTTGGCGAGAACCCAGGGTGCGCGGGTCATCGACTCGACACCGCCCGCGATCACGATGTCCGCTTCGCCGGCCTTGATCATGTTGGCGGCCAGGTGCACGGCGGACAACCCGGAGGCGCAGAGCCGGTTGACCGTGATCCCCGGCACGCTGTCGGGGAGACCTGCCAGGAGCACGGCCATGCGGGCGACGTTGCGGTTGTCCTCGCCGGCCTGGTTCGCGGCTCCCAGGATGACCTCGTCGACCAGGGTGGGATCCAGTCCGGACCGGGACACGACTGCGGCCAGCACGACGGCGGCCAGGTCGTCGGGACGGATGCCGGCCAGCACCCCGCCGTATCGGCCGATGGGAGTTCGAACACCATCAACGAGGAATGCTTCGGGCATGGCTTCATCACCTTTGATCGCCGTGTTACTAACTGACCGTTCGTTTTGTAAAGAATGTCATAGAAAGTCCTTGCAGGGCAAGAAAAGGAAGCCGCCACGCCGCCCTCCCCCACATCGGCTCGACTGAGGCACACTGGATGGGTGAACGCAACGCCCAGCACCGTCCCATCCGCCCCCGGCACCGGTCGCCGCCCCGCCGGCCGCCTCGGTCTCCGCCGCAATCTGTTACGCCCGGACCGGTCGGACCAGGCAGACCGGGTCACCTTCATCGAGTTGTTCTTCGACCTGATCTTCGTTTTCGCGCTGACCCAACTGTCGAACCATCTCTATGAGAACCAGTCCTGGCAGGGCGCCGCGGAGTCCGTCGTCCTGGTGCTCGCCCTGTGGTGGATCTGGGTGCACACCACCTGGGTGACCAACGTGCTCGACCCGGCGCGCCTGCCCGTGCGCGGGGTCGTGATCGGCCTCTCCCTCATCGGGCTCGTGGTCAGCGTCTCGATCTTCGAATCGTTCGGCGACCGGGGACTCATCTTCGCCGTGGCCTATGTCACCCTGCAGCTCGGCCGCACGGCCTTCATGGCCCTCGCGCTCGCGCGCCACGACCCTGCCCTCTTCCGCGCCTTCGTGCGAATCTTCGTCTGGCTGGCCGTGGCCGGGCTGTTCTGGATTCTCGGCGGTCTGCTCCCGGCCGACTACCGGCTGCTGCTCTGGGCGTCAGCGTTGGGGATCGAATTCGTGTCGGCCTCGCTCGGTTTCCCGGTTCCGGGCCTCGGCCGGGCCACCCCCGGCAATGGCGAGCTGTCCGGCCCGCACATCGCGGAGCGCAGCGCCCTGTTCGTCATCATCGCGCTCGGAGAATCCTTCCTGGTGACCGGCTTCGCCTTCGTCGACCAGGACGTCTCGGTGCCGGGCGTGCTCGGCCTCCTGTTGGCCTTCGTGAGCGGAGCGGCCATGTGGTGGCTGTATTTCGACCACGGGGAGCACGCCGGCAGCAAGGCACTCACCGAGGCAGCCAACCCCGGCCGTCTCGCCCGCCTCGCCTATACCTATGTGCACGCCCTGATCATCGCGGGCGTGGTGCTGACCTCGGTCGGCGACAAAGAGATCCTGGCGCATCCGGATGGCCCGGTCACGTTCTCGACGGCCGTCGCGATCACCGGCGGGCCGCTGCTGTACCTGCTAGGGCTGGCGCTGTTCCGGTTCCTCGTCGCCGGGGAAGTTCTGGTCTCCCACCTGAGCGGTATCGCGGTGCTGTTGCTGGCGCTGCCTCTCGCCTCCGCCCTGCCACCGCTCGCCGTGGGAGCGGCGGGAGCGTTCGTGCTGGCCACCGTCGCCTGCTGGGACACCATCGTGCGCGTGCGGAACGGCACCGCCGAGGAAAAGGCCGGCTAGCCGAGACGGGGCAGCGAAACGACAGGAACACGGGGTGCGCCCAATGCGATACCCCTCATTCCTGTCGTGTCAGATGATCGAACCGCGGTTAGAAGAATCCGTCGGGGGTTCCGGCGGCCTTCGTCACCGACTCGGTGCCGATGCGGGCGGCGGTGAGCTGGGCCATCGCGACGCGCAGGCCGGACTCCATCTGGGCGGCCCAAACCTCGGTTTCGCGGCTGGCGGCGTCTGCGGCATCCGCTCGGGCGATGGCCTTCTCCTTTTCGGCGCGTTCGCTGCGCACCTGCTGAATGCTCAGGGTGATGCCGTAGTAGGCGGCCACCATCGAGGCGATGGGCGTGGCGAAGACGGCCAGGGCGTTGATGCTCTCGCTCGACACCCCGACCAGCAGCATCACGATGAAGGCCACCGCGAGCGCGGCGATGCCGACCAGGACGACGAGTGCGGTGCGCTGGCCGGGCGTGGTCGTGAATCGTGGTGTCGACGCTGGAGCGGGAGCCGGCTGGGCCGCGGCCGGCTGCGGGTCTTCGACGGGCTCGAGCGTCTCGGTCTGATCGTTCAGGGGCAGCGCCCGGGTGGACGTGCCGGTCGAGGAGAAATCAGTCATTGTTCGGGCTCCGTCGTCAGGGTGCATCGGGGGAAGAGGCGGTTGGGTCATTGTCTTCTACCGACTGGGCAGGGTCAAGGCGGGCAGGGTCACGGCGGGCGTCCCCGCGGGCATTCGGGTCGTCGTTGAGGAAGACCCGCTTGTAGCTGCGGCCGTCGGCGAGTTCGACGGTCCGGCCGGCGAGCTTGCCGCGGCTCAGCTTCAGGTAGATCGCCTGGGCAGTGACGCCCAACTGCGCTGCGGCCTCGGACACGGACAGCCCGGGCAGATCCGTGGGCACGGCGCTGGGGCGCGCGGCCCGCTTGCGTCCGGCCTCCTGGCGGGCGGCGATCTCGGCGTCGGTGCCGTTCCAACGCCACTTCGCGGCGGCCGGCTTCAGCCCCGCGGCATCGGCGATCTCGTCCCAGTCCGCGCCCCCGCGGAGAGCGTCGCGCACCCCCACGAGGGTGGCCGGGTCGGCGTCAAGTTCGAGGAGCAGGGAGCGGATGGCCCGCAGCCGCTCGAGCGGCGCCGAACCGGGGGCGGCGTCCAGGGCGGCCAGGCGCGACAGGGCCGCGCTGGTCGATGGTGCGAGAAAATATCCCATTGTGTGCCGCAGGCACTCAGGACGAGTGCAGGGAGGACGGGTGCAGGGACGACGGGTGGTGGGCCTCCGGGCCGGCTTCACCGCCGATGGCGGCCGCGAGGCGCTCGCGGGCACGGGAGAGGTGCTCATCGAGCAGCTGGGCGGCCCCGGGGCCGTCACCCTCGGCGATGAGCTCCAGGATGCGCTGGTGTTCGGCCTGGATCAGCGCCGTGTCGAGCAGATTGAGGGACTGCACCCGGACCATGCACAGACGTACCTCACTGACCAGCGAACGGTACATCTTGCTGAGTCGCTCGTTGCCGACGGCGTCGATCAGACTGGTGTGGAAGCGCATATCGGGCTCCACCACGTCGAGCGCGGAGCCGCCGGCCACGGCCGCGATGTCACGGTTCGCCTGCACGGCCCCCTCCGGGACGGTGCGAGTCACGGCCAGGCGGCGCAGCACCTCGCTCTCGAGGTAGGCGCGGGCCCGGTAGATGTCGCGCACAGAGTCCGGGCCGAGCTCGGCGACACGGGCACTCTTGTGCGCCCCGCGCACGAGCAGCCCCTCGGACACCAGCTTCTCGATCGCCGCCTTCGCCGTGGGGCGGGCTACGTCGTAGCTCGCGGCCATCTCGGTCTCGGTCAGGGCCAGATCGGAGGTTAATTCACCCTCGAGGATCCGGGTTCTCAGATCGTTTGAAATGGCATCCACGATCGACGTTGCCGTTACGCGCGCTGCCACGGGAGCCTGCCTTTCCTAAACGAGTGTTCTCATCTTGACAGACAAAATCACAAATATTGTTGACTTACTTGCATACTTGCTAGACAATCGTGGAGGTGTCACGACGGCGTGACCATGACCTCAGTGTGGAGACCCCATCTTTCAACAGATACTCGATCCGATTCTTGGATCCCTCGTCCTGTCGGCCATTTGTGCCGCTTTGCCACTCATTCTCCTCTTCGTCCTACTCGGCGTGTTCCGGGTCAAGGCGCACAAGGCGGCCCTCGCCAGTCTGCTCCTCTCCGTCGTGCTCGCCGTTGTCGGTTGGCAGATGCCCGTCGGCCAGGCGCTGAGCGCAACGGCGGCCGGCATTTTCTACGGCCTCTTCCCGATCCTCTGGATCCTGGTCAACGCGTTGTGGATCTACAAGCTCACCGTGGCCACCCCCTGGTTCGAGGTGCTGGGCCGCACCATCCGTTCCATTTCCAACGACCTGCGTATTCTCGCCATCCTGATCGCGTTCTGCTTCGGCGCGCTGCTCGAGTCGCTCGCCGGATTCGGCGCCCCGGTCGCCATCTCCGCCGCCATGCTGATGGCCGCGGGAATGAAGCCGCTCAAGTCCGCCATGGTCTCGCTGCTGGCCAACACGGCTCCGGTGGCCTTCGGCGCCATGGCCGCCCCGATCATCGCCCTCAACGGCGTGACCGGCCTGCCGATCCAGGACCTCGCCTCCATGGCCGGTCGCCAGACGCCGTTCATCGCCGTGATCGTGCCGCTGATCCTCGTCTTCATCGTCGACGGCAAGCGCGGCATCAAGCAGACCTGGCCGGTGGCCGTGGTCGCCGGTCTCGTCTTCGGGCTGGCCCAGTTCGTCACGGCCAACTACTTCGCCGTCGAACTGACGGATGTCGTGGCCGCCGTCGCCACCGTTGCTGCCGTCCTGATCATGCTGCGCTTCTGGCAGCCGTCCGAATCCATGGGCCTGAACGACGACGTCGAACTGTCCGGTGCCGAGAACCTGGTGAGCACGACCGTGGGTGCCGCGGTTCCCGAATCCGCCATGCGCAGCACCCCCACCACCGCGCTCAAGTCGGCCCGACGCTCCGCCGACAGCCCCGACCTGACCGACAACACCCGCCCGGAGCCCCGCCAGGTCTGGAAGGCCGTCGCCCCATACCTGATCATCATGGGCATCTTCTCGATCGCGCAGATCCCGGCCGTCAAGGCCTGGCTCGGCGTCGTGGGCAGCGTCACCTTCCCCTGGCCCGGACTGGACGTGGTCGACGCGGCCGGCAACCCAGTCCCGGCGACCACCTTCAAGCTCGACCACATCAAGGCCACCGGCACCCTGCTGCTCTTCTCCGGCTTGATCACCATGGCCCTCTACAAGGTCTCGTTCCGCCAGGGCCTCAAGATCTACGGTGACACCCTCGTGCAGCTGCGCTGGACCATCGTCACCGTCACCGCCGTGCTGGCCCTCTCGTTCGTCATGAACCTGTCTGGCCAGACCGCCTCCCTCGGCGCCTGGCTCGCCACCGCGGGTGTGTTCTTTGCCGTGATCTCCCCTCTAATCGGCTGGATCGGCGTGGCCCTGACGGGTTCCGACACCTCGTCCAACGCACTCTTCGGACAGTTGCAGGTCACCGCCGCCAACGCGACCGGCCTGTCGCCGGTGCTGATGGCCGCCGCCAACTCCTCGGCCGGAGTGCTCGGCAAGATGCTCTCGCTGCAGAACCTGGCTGTGGCCGCCGCCGCGGTCGGATTGGTGGGAGCGGAGAGCCTGCTCTTCCGCAAGCTGGTCGGCTGGAGCCTCGGGCTCCTCGTGCTGATCACCATCCTGATCGTGCTGCAGTCCACCCCGGTCCTCGGCTGGATGGTGCCGTAATGGCCCGCCGCGGCACGGTGGACACCCCCTCGACGACCCTCTCGGGTCCCGAATCGGTACCTGCATCCGCCGGGATGCTGGGTGCCCTCCGCGCCGCGGTGTCCGACCCGGCCCAGGTCAAGACCCGGGCCATCGACCTGCACGCCAACGCCCACGACGCCTCGCACTTCCTGCTCGTCCCCCAGGCCCTGGTCGTGGCCGGAAACGCCGACGAGGTCGGCAAGCTGCTGCGCGCCAGCCGGGCTCAGGGCGTTCCGCTCACGTTCCGCTCCGGCGGCACCAGCCTGAGCGGCCAGGCACTCACCGACGGCGTGCTGGTCGACGTGCGGCGCAACTTCAAGCAGATCGAGGTGCTCGAGGGCGGCGCCCGGGTGCGGGTTCAGCCCGGCGTCACCGTGCGCGCACTGAATGCCCGCCTGGCGAAGTACGGCCGCAAGTTCGGTCCGGACCCGGCGAGCGAATCCGCCTGCACCATCGGCGGAGTCGTGGCCAACAACTCCTCCGGGATGGCCTGCGGCACCGTCGACAACGCCTACCAGACCCTGGAATCGGTCACTGTGGTGCTGCCCAGCGGCACCGTCGTCGACACCGGCGCGACGGATGCCGACGCCCGCCTCCGCACCCTCGAACCCGAGCTGCACGAGGGTCTGCTACGCCTCGCCAAGCGGGTTCAGCGGAACCCCTCCTCCGTGGCCACCATCCGGCACCAGTTCTCGATGAAGAACACCATGGGTTACGGCCTGAACTCCCTACTGGACTTCGACCGGCCCGTGGACATCCTGGCGCACTTGATCGTGGGCAGCGAGGGCACCCTCGGCTTCGTCGCGGAGGCGGTCTTTCGCACCGTGCCCCGACCGACCCACACCGTCACCGGCCTGCTGGTCTTCCCCGACCTGGAGACCGCCAACGCGGCCCTGCCTGCCCTGGTGGGAACCGGGGCGGCCACCCTCGAGCTGATGGACGCCCTGTCGCTCAAGGTGGGTCAGGGCCTGGACAACGTTCCCCCGGTCGTGCGCGACCTCGCGGTGCGGGACCACGCGGCACTCCTGATGGAGTACCAGACCGACAACCCCGAGCGACTACAGGAGCTGCAACACGCGGGCCTGGGCATCCTGCCGGGGCTCGGGCTCAGCGCCCCGGTCGAGTTCAGCGCGGACTCCGCGACCCGGGCCCAGCTGTGGCACCTGCGGAAGGGGCTCTACGCATCCGTCGCCGGCGCCCGCCCGCAGGGCACCACGGCCCTGCTCGAGGATGTCGTCGTGCCGGTGGCCGCGCTGGGTCGCACCTGCGTGGAGCTGATCCGCCTGTTCGACAAGTACAGCTACCGCAACAGCGTGATCTTCGGTCACGCCAAGGACGGCAACATCCACTTCATGCTCACCGACGGTTTCACCGGCAAGACCGAGCTGGAGCGCTACAGCGCCTTCACCGAGGACATGGTGGACCTGGTGCTCGGTGAGGGCGGCTCGCTGAAGGCCGAGCACGGCACCGGGCGGGTGATGGCACCGTATGTGCGGCGCCAGTACGGCGACGAGCTCTACGACGTCATGCGGCAGCTCAAGGTGCTCTTCGACCCCGCCGGGATGCTCAACCCCGGCGTGCTGATGAACGACGACCCGGAGGTGCACCTGCGCGACATCAAGCTGGTGCCGCCGGTGGCGGAGGTCGTCGACAGCTGCGTCTCGTGCGGCTACTGCGAGCCCGTCTGCCCCAGCCGGGACCTGACCCTGACACCTCGCCAGCGGATCGTCACCCTGCGCGCAATCGAACAGGCCCGCCGGGGCGGCAACCTGGCCCTGGCAACGGAATTGGAGAAGGACTACGTCTACGACGGCGTGGAGACCTGCGCGGTCGACGGCATGTGCCAGACCGCGTGCCCGGTCAACATCAACACCGGCACCATGATGAAGCAGATCCGGCGCGGTGAGGCCGGACCGCTGATCAACGGCGTCTGGAACACCGCGGCCAAGAATTGGGGTGCGGTCACCCGCGGCGCCGGACTGGCTCTGACCGTGGTGCGCAAGATCCCGACCCCGGTGCTGATGGTGCCCAACAAGCTCGGCCGGGCCGTTCTCGGCACCGACACCCTGCCGCTCTATTCGAGTGAGCTGCCCGGCGGCGGCGGCGGACGCTCCCGCCCGACGCCGGCCCTGGCGCCGGAAGCCGTCTACTTCCCGGCCTGCGTGCAGACCATGTTCGGTCCGGCGACCGCCGGCACGCCGGGGGTGCAGGTCAGCTTCGAGCAGCTCTGCGACCGGGCCGGCATCACCCTGGTGGTGCCGGAGGGCATCGACGGGCTCTGCTGCGGCACGCCGTGGTCGTCGAAGGGTCTGAAGACCGGCGAGGCGACCATGCGGGCCAAGACCCTCGCGGCGCTGCGCACGGCGACCCGGAATGGGGAGCTCGCGATCATCTGCGACGCCTCCTCCTGCACCGAGGGCCTGCGCACGACGATCGAGGGTGACCACGACGAGCCGCGCCTGCGGGTGGTGGACGCCGTGCAGTTCGCCGCCGAACGCATCCTGCCGTCACTGCCCGAGTACCAGAAGATCGACAAGCTCGCGCTGCACCCCACGTGCTCGTCCACCCGGATGGGCATCAACGACTCCCTGCAGACCCTTGCGGGCGGCGTCGCCGAGACGGTGCAGGTGCCGGACAACTGGGGCTGCTGCGGCTTCGCCGGGGACCGCGGCATGCTGCATCCCGAGCTGACCGAATCGGCCACCCGGGCGCAGGCAGCCGACGTCGCGACGATGGACGCCACGGCGTTCGTGTCGTGCAACCGCACCTGCGAGCTCGGGCTGACCCGGGCCACGGGCAAGGAGTACCGCCACGTACTCGAGCTGCTGGAAGAGGTGACCCGGCCCGACACCGACGATCCGGATGCCGCCGCTCCCCGTCTGGCAGAGTCGGGCGCCGTCTAGCCCCAGGTGAGCCGCACCCTCCGGAAGCAGGCGAAGGTAGAACCTGCGCCTGCTTGCGTCGGGTGCGCCGCGAGCCGGGCCGCGCCGAGAGGCGCGAGCCGGGGCGGCGGGCTACTCGGGGGCGCCGAAGACGGCCACAGAGTGCGGCGCGAGGAGCACGGCGGTCGGGGTACGGCCCTGGACCGCGTCACCGGTGGCGGCGAAGGATGCCAGCAGCGCCGGGGCATCCGTCGGCACCTCACGGGGCTCCGTGCCCAGGTTGACCAGGATCTCGGTGTCGCCGCGGCGAAGCCTCAACCACCGCTCGTTCTCGTCGACGTCGACCGCGACCCGGCCGAAGCGCGGGTCGGTGATGTCCGGACAGGACCGGCGCAGCCGGCCCAGGGCCTGGTAGAAACCGAGCAGGCGCGCGTGGGCCGGTTCGGACAGCTCGTCCCAGTCCAGCACCGACCGCTCGAACGTGGCCGGGTCCTGCGGGTCGGGCACTAGGGCCGGGTCCCAGCCCATGCGCGCGAACTCGCCGATCCGGCCGGTGCGCACGGCCTCGCCGAGTTCGGGTTCCGGATGCGACGTGAAGAACTGCCAGGGCGTGCTCGCTCCCCACTCCTCGCCCATGAACAGCATGGGCGTGAACGGTCCGAGCAGGGTCAGCGTGGCTGCGATCGCCAGCTGCCCGGTGTCGAGGGTCGCGCTGAGGCGGTCGCCCGTGGCCCGGTTGCCGATCTGGTCGTGGTTCTGGTTGGCGACGACGAGGCGCCAGGCCGGCATCCGCGCCGTGTCGATCGGGCGCCCGTGGGTGCGCCCGCGGAAGCTGGAGAAAGTGCCGTCGTGGAAGAACCCATGGGTGAGTACCTTCGCGAGGGCGCCGAGCAGCTCGAAGTCGGCGTAGTAGCCGGTGGTCTCGCCGGTCACCGCCACGTGCACGGCGTGGTGGAAGTCGTCGCTCCACTGGCCGGTGAGCCCGTAGCCGCCGCTGTCCCGCGGCGTGATCAGCCGGGGGTCGTTGAGGTCGGACTCGGCGATCAGGCTGAGCGGACGCCCGGTGGTGGCGATCAGCACATCGACCTCGGTGGCGAGCTCCTCGAGCAGGTGCAGCGCGTGATCGTCCCGCAGGGCGTGCACCGCATCCAGGCGGAGCCCGTCGACGTGGTAGTCGCCCAGCCACATCAGGGCGTTGTCGATGATGTAGCGGCGCACCGGGTCGGAGTCGGGGCCGTCGAGGTTGAGCGAGGAACCCCAGCCGGTGTCGCCTGCCTCGTTCAGATAGGGGCCGAACTGCGGCAGGTAGTTGCCGCTCGGGCCGAGGTGGTTGTAGACCACGTCCTGGATGACGCCGATGCCGGCCTGGTGGCAGGCGTCCACGAACCGCTGGTAGGCGGCCGGTCCGCCGTAGCCCTCGTGCACGGCGTACCAGAGCACGCCGTCGTAGCCCCAGTTGTGGGTGCCGTTGAAGGCGTTGACCGGGAGCAGCTCCACGAAGTCGACACCGATCGAGGCCAGGTGCGCCAGCCGGCCCGCCGCGGCGTCGAGGGTGCCCTCCGAGGTGAAGGTGCCCAGGTGCAGCTCGTAGATGGTGCTGCCGGCCAGCTGGCGGCCGGTCCAGTCGCCGTCCTGCCAGACGTGAGCGCCGGGATCGAACGTGCGGCTCTTCGCGTGCACGCCATTCGGCTGGTGCCGGGAGCAGGGGTCAGGGAAGGGTCCCTGGCCGTCGATCAGGAACCCGTAGTCGACGCCGCGCGCGGCCGGCTCGGCCGGCGGGCGGGGTGCGTGCCACCATCCGTCGCCCCGCGCGGTCATCGCCAGCGTCTGGTCGGCGAGTTCGACCGCCACGGCCGAGGCGTGGGGAGCCCAAACTTCGAATTCAGTGGGCATGGTCGGCGCTTTCCAGGTCGTTCGTGCGGGCGGGCTCGGCGCTGTCCTGGCCGTCGGCGGTGTCGGCGCTGTCCTGGCCGTCGGCGGGCACCAGCAGGGCCACCGGGTATCGTCGCAGCAGGGCGGCCACGCTGACGGTTCCGCCGGGGTGGCGTTCACCGGTCAGCAAGTCGACGACCGGGCGGCCGGACAGGACCACGGTCGTGTCGTCCCAGCCGCCCCCGGCCGCGAGCCCGAGCGGCAGCCGGGTGGCGACGGTGACCGCGCCGCCGCGGTCGAAGGCGATCACGTGGGCGGCGGCGGTGCCGAACGCGGCGACCGGGCTGTGCCGGAAGAAACGTTCGGGATGGTCGCGGCGCAGCCGGAGGGCACGCGTGGTGACCAGCAGTTTCGCGGCGCCGGTCTCGTCGACGGGCGGCAACCAGCCGTCGTTCACCCGGGTCAGGTAGCCGCGCCGCAGGTCGTAGTCGACCGGGCGGCGGTTGTCGGGGTCGACGAGGGACGTGTCCCACAGCTCGGTGCCCTGATATACGTCGGGCACGCCCGGGGCCGTCAGCTGAACGAGCTTGTTGGAGAGAGCGTTGCTCCAGCCGGCGGCGCGCACCCGGTCGACGAACGCGGAAAGCGTCTGCGTGACCGCGGGGTCGTCGAAGGAGGCGGTCACGAGGCCCCGCATCGCCGCCTCGAACTCCGCGTTCCGGCTGGTCCAGGTGGTCGAGGTTCCGGCCTCCCGTGCCGCCTTCTCCGCGTAGGCGATGAGGCGTTCCGGTGTGGCCGGCCAGGATCCGACGATGGCCTGCCAGAGCAGGTTCTCGAAGGGGGCGTCACCGAGGGGGGCGGCCGCGCGCAGGGTGCGCAGGGTGTTCTCCCATTCCACGGGAATCTCGGCCAGGACCGAGATGCGGGCGCGGACATCCTCGCTGCGTTTGGTGTCGTGGGTGGAGAGGGTCGTCATCGAGGCCGGGAATGTGGCCAGGCGGATCTGCTGGCGCCGGTGGAACTCGTCCGCATCGACCGCGAACTCCCCCGGGTCGGCGCCGACCTCGTTGAGCGAGGTGAGCCGGCTGAAGCGGTAGTAGGCGGTGTCTTCGACGCCCTTGGCCATCACCATGCCCGAGGTCTGCTGGAAGCGCACGGCCAGCGGATGCCCGGGGTCGCCAAGAAGCGGAAGGAGACCCGAGATCGCGCTCACGAGGTCGGGCCGGTGGCGGGCAGCTTCGGCGGCGGCGTGGCTCAGCTCGTCGATGCCCACCGGGAGATAGGAGCGGTAGACCGGGAAGCAGGCCAGGAGCTCGGCCAAGGCGTCGACGGTGGCAGGATCGACGGCCGCGGTGGTGGCGGGCACGAGTCGGGCCAGCCGTACGACCTCCGCCTGGAGGGTGTGGTCGGCGATGACGCGCTTCCGTGCGTGCACCAGGTCGGCCCAGTTCGCCGGCGGCGCATCACCGGTCGGCGCGGCGGCCTCGGCCTGAAGCCGGGCCTCGAGCGCGTCGAGCGCGCGCTGTCCGGCCGGGTCGACGAGCAGCCGGTCGAAGTCGGCGAGGGCGTCGTAGCCGGTCGTGCCGGCGGTGGCCCAACCGGTCGGCAGCTGCTCGTCACCCTCGAGGATCTTCTCGACGAGCACGTAGGCCCCGTCGGTGGCATCCCGCAACCGGTCGAGGTAGCCGCCCGGATCGGCGAGGCCGTCGGGGTGGTCGACCCGCAGCCCCTGAACGAGGCCGTCCTGCACCCAGCGCACGATCTCCCGATGGGATTCGTCGAAGACCCACGGCACCTCCACCCGGAGCCCGGCCAGGGTGTTCACGGAGAAGAAGCGCCGGTAGTTCAGCTGCGCGTCCGCGCGGCGCCAGTTGACGAGTTCGTAGTGCTGGCGGGAGTGCACAGCCCTGCCGTCCGCGCCGTCATCGGCGGTGCCGGGAGCCAGCGGGAACCGGTTGTCGTAGTAGTGCAGCTCGTCGCCGACCACCTCGAGGCGGTCGAGCTCGCTCCGGCCGTCCGCGTCGTCGCCGAGCACGGGCAGCAGGATCCGGTCGCCGTTCGCGGCCCAGTCCACGTCGAAGGCCTCCACGTAGCGCGACGCGGGGCCGTTTTGGAGCAGGTTCCACCACCAGTGGTTCCGGTGCGGGGTCGCGACGCCCATGTGATTGGGCACGATGTCCACCAGGATGCCGCGCCCGGCATCCGTCGCGGCCGCCGCCAGTCGGGTGAGCGCCTCGGCACCGCCACGAACCGGGTCGATCCGGGAGTGGTCGACCACGTCGTAGCCGTGGTCGGAGCCCTCCTCCGCGGCGAGGAGCGGGGACAGGTAGAGCCAGTCCGCGCCCAGCTCGTTCACATAGTCGAGCACTCCCTCGGCGGCGGCCAGGTCGAAGGCGGCCGTGATCTGAAGGCGATAGGTGCTGAGCGGAATCCTCACGGCTGGACCAGGTGCGCCGGGTCGACCACGGAGATGGACCCCGTCATCAGTCCGGATAGGGAAGCCGCGACGGAGTGGTCCGGCGCGGTTTCCGGGGAATGGTACGCCCGCAGCACCACGAGCGACCGCGACGTGACCGTGTGCAACGACCCGGCGGGCCGCGGAATCGCGTCGGCGCCCTCCCCAGCCGTGTCGACGACGATCTCCCACGCCGGGGCGTATTCGGCCGAGGGCAGGGTGAACTCGACATCCTCGGCGTCCGCGTTGAAGCAGACCAGGAAGTTGACGTCGGTCACCGGCTGCCCGCGCGCGTCGCGCTCACGGATGCCGTCGCCGCTGAGGAACATGGCGACCGTGCGGGTGAGGTGCTCGTCCCAGTCCTGGGACTGCATCTCCTTCCCGTCGGGGGTCAGCCAGACGAGATCGCTCATCGGGTCGCCCACGGTGCGGTGGCCGGGGTGGCCGTTGAAGAAGCTGCTGCGGCGGAAGGTCGGGTGTTCACGGCGCAACCGGGATACGGCGGCCGTGAACTCGATCAGCGGGTTGTCCGCGTCCGACCAGTGGATCCAGCTCAGGTCGTTGTCCTGGGCATAGGTGTTGTTGTTGCCCTTCTGCGTGCGGCCGAGCTCGTCACCGTGGAGGATCATCGGCACGCCCTGCGACAGGAGCAGGGTGGCCACGTAGTTGCGCTGCTGGCGGGCCCGCAGTTCCAGGACCTCCGGGTCATCCGTCGGCCCCTCGACCCCGGAGTTCCAGGACCGGTTGTGCGATTCGCCGTCCTGGCCGTTCTCACCGTTGGCGTCGTTGTGCTTCTCGTTGTAGGAGACCAGGTCGGAGAGGGTGAACCCGTCGTGCGCGGTGACGAAGTTGATCGACGCGACCGGGCGGCGGCCGGAGTGCTCGTAGAGGTCCGCGGAGCCGGTGATGCGCGAGGCGAACTCGCCCAGCGTCGACGGTTCTCCGCGCCAGAAGTCACGCACGGTGTCGCGGTACTTCCCGTTCCATTCCGTCCACTGGGCCGGGAAGTTGCCGACCTGGTAACCGCCGGGGCCGACGTCCCACGGCTCGGCGATGAGCTTCACCTGGGAGACCACCGGGTCCTGCTGCACGAGTTCGAAAAAGGTGGAGAGCTTGTCGACGTCGTAGAGGTCGCGGGCCAGGGCCGAGGCCAGGTCGAATCGGAAACCGTCCACGTGCATTTCGAGAACCCAGTAGCGCAGCGAGTCCATGATCAGCTGCAGCGAGTGCGGGTGGCGCACGTTCAGGGTGTTGCCGGTGCCCGTGTAGTCCATGTAGTAGCGCTTGTCGTCGTCCATAAGGCGGTAGTACGCCTCATTGTCGATGCCCTTGAACGAGATCGTCGGACCGAGGTGGTTACCCTCCGCGGTGTGGTTGTAGACCACGTCGAGGATGACCTCGATGCCCGCGTCGTGCAGAGAACGCACCATCCCCTTGAATTCCTGCACCTGGTTGCCCAGGTCGCCGGTCGAGGAATACGCGTTGTGCGGGGCGAAGAACCCGATGGTGTTGTAGCCCCAGTAGTTGTTCAGGCCCTTTTCCTCGAGGGTGCCGTCGTTGACGAACTGGTGCACCGGCATCAGTTCGATCGCGGTCACGCCGAGTTTCTGCAGGTGGTCGATGACCGACGGATGCGCCACGCCGGCATACGTGCCGCGCTGGCCCTCCGGCACCGCGTCCTGCAGCTTGGTGAGGCCCTTCACGTGGGCCTCGTAGATCAGGGAGGCGCTGTAGGGCGTGCGCAGGGGTCGGTCGCCCACCCAGTCGAAGAACGGGTTGACGACGACGCCGAGCATCATGTGCGGGGCGGAGTCCTCGTCGTTGCGCGAATCCGGGTCGCCGAAGTTGTAGGAGAACAGGGACTGGTCCCAGTCGATGGTGCCGCAGGTGGCCTTGGCATAGGGGTCGAGCAGGAGCTTGTTGGGGTTAGCCCTGCTGCCCGCGGCGGGGTTGTAGTCGCCGTGCACGCGATAGCCGTAGCGCTGTCCCGGCTGGATCAGCGGCAGGTAGCAGTGCCAGATGAACGCGCTGGACTCGACCACTTCGATGCGGGTCTCAACGCCCTGTTCGTCGAAGAGGCAAAGTTCAACGCGGTGGGCGGCTTCGCTGAACAAGGCAAAGTTCGTGCCGCTGCCGTCATACGTTGCGCCGAGCGGGTACGCAGTACCGGGCCAGGTTTCCAAAGAGTGCTCCTCGTGCTGTGGGTCTGGTCTTGTCGGCACACCGACCGCGCCGGTATGCCCACAAGTACGCTACAGTCTGCCGGGCCCCCCTGACGCCCGATCGGGTGTCACGGGCGCCCGATCGGGGTATCGTGCCGCGGTGAATGCGGTCGTGATCTTCGCTCCGTCCCCGGTTCTCACGGCGGCCCTCCGCGGCCGGGTCAGAGTCGTCAGCGAGCGCCGGGGTCATGTCAGGAGGTCGGGTCACTTCACGAGGTCGGCGGCGCGATCGGCGGCCACCAGCTCGCGCACGAGCGGCGCCACCTCGGTGCCGTAGAGCTCGATGCTGGTCATCAGCTTCTCGTGGGAGAGCGTGCCGAGGCTGTACTTGAGGTCGAAGCGGGAGAGCCCCAGACCGATCGCGGTGGCGGCGATTTTGGTGGCCACGGTCTGAGGTGAGCCCACGAAGAGGGCGCCGTCCGGGCCGGCGTCGTGTTCGAAGCGTTCCCGGGTGACCGGACCCCAACCGCGCTCTCGGCCGATCCGGTTCTGCATGGCGGCGTAGTGCGGCCACATTTCCTCGCGCGCCTGGACATCCGTCGCGGCGACATAGCCCGGCGAGTGTTCGCCGATCGGCCGGGTCGGCTTCTCGAACTGAGCCAGGGCACGGTGGTAGAGCTCGACCAGAGGCACGAAGGCCAGGGGCGAGCCGCCGATGATGGCCAGCATCAGCGGCAGGCCGTAGTGCGCCGCACGCACGACGGACTGCGGGCTTCCGCCCACGCCGATCCAGGTGGTGAGGGCTCCGGAGTCCGTCGGCGGGAACACCCTCTGGTTTCGCAGACCACCCCGGGTCTCGCCCGACCAGGTGACGGGCTCCTCCGTGAGCAGCTCGGTGAATAGGTTGAGCTTTTCCTCGAACAGCAGCTCGTACTGGTCCGACTCCAGGCCGAACAGCGGGAACGACTCAGTGAAGGAGCCGCGGCCCAGGATAACCTCTGCGCGTCCGTTCGAGACCGCATCGAGGGTGGAGAAGCGCTGGAAGACGCGCACCGGGTCGTCCGAGCTGAGGACGGTGACGGCGGACCCAAGACGGATGCCGGTGGTCTGCCCGGCGATCGCGGCGAGCACCACCTCGGGGGCGGAGACGGCGAAATCTTCCCGGTGGTGCTCACCGATCCCGAAGAAGTCGAGGCCCACCTGATCGGCCAGCACCCCCTCGGCCACCACGTTGCGCAGCGTCGCCGCCTGGGACAACCGGGCCCCAGAGGCGTCGAAGGTGACGTCGCCGAAGGTGTCCAGCCCGAGTTCGAACTTTTCTGTCATCTGGTGCGTGCTCCTCGCGAAGGTCCGTACATTCGCCACAAAGTCTATGCAAATGCATTCAAAGACGAAACCGCGGCCCGCCCCTGAATATTCCGGGCCCGTGCGAAGGTTCGCGGCGCAGGTGGTGGACGCGGGCGCACTGTAGAACGTACGCCGGCTGTTACACGGTGCGCGACGACGGAGGTGGGGGGCGCCGCGGGCGCGCCGTCGCGAGGGGGGCAGAATGGGGTCAGGCGCCATCACCGGTCGCCCCGGCGACAGGAGATCCCCCATGACCGAACACGAATTGATTGCGCTCTGGACCAAGGCCCGCTGGCACATCATCGTGTCCCAGCTCGCACCGACTTTCCTGCTCACGGCCCTCGTGGCCTTCCTGTCCCTCGGTCTGGCGGAGTCAGCGCTGAGTGTGCGCATCGCGGCCGCGGGCATCCTGCTGGCCTCGGGCATTCTCGGTGCGCTCGCTCAGATCGCGTCGGCGAACGAGGGCCTCTTCATCGTCGCGGATCTGCGCGCGCTGCCCGCCAGCAGCGCCCTCGGCCGCGGCGTCGTCGCCTCCGCGCCCTGGATCAACGTCGTGCGCTTCGTGACCCCGGCGGTCTTCGTGGTCGTCTACATCGCGCTCCTGGCCGCCCTGTTCCTGCCGTTCGCTTAGCTAATTACCACTACATCTAGGCATGGTCGGCATGTCGACCACAAGATGTGGTGGAGTCGAGGCGTAGGGTGGGCTCGAACGGACAGACTCGAATCCTTGAGTCTGCCGCGGAAGCCACCAAGGACGAACACGCATGACACCGCAACACCACGCACCGCTCGGCATCATCAAGCGCACCGGCGCCACTGCTCCCTTCGACGCAGAGCGGATCCGGGCCGCCGTCTCCGGCGCCGCCGCCGCCGCGGGTGAGATGACCGGCGACGACGCAGGCCTGGTAACCGACACGGTGATCGCGGCGCTAGCCGAGCTCGGCCGGGAATACCCGACCGTGGAACAGGTGCAGGATCTCGTGGAGCAGACCCTGCTCGCGAAGAAGTATGCGGCGACGGCCCGGGCCTACATCGCCTACCGCGACCAGCACGCCCGGGACCGCGACGTCACGCGCACCACCGTGGATGTGAGCACGTCCATTAATGAGTACCTCGACCGCTCCGACTGGCGCGTCAACGCGAACGCGAACCAGGGCTACTCCCTCGGCGGGCTGATTCTGAACACGGCAGGGAAGGTCGTCGCGAATTACTGGCTCGCGAACGTCTACAGCGCCGAGATCGGCAAGGCGCACCGTGAGGGCGAACTGCACATCCACGACCTCGACATGCTGGCCGGCTATTGCGCCGGCTGGTCGCTGCGGGTGCTCCTCGAAGAGGGTCTGAACGGTGTTCCGGACAAGGTCGAGTCCACTCCCCCGAAGCACTTCTCCTCGGCGATCGGCCAGATCGTCAACTTCCTCGGCACCATGCAGAACGAGTGGGCCGGCGCGCAGGCATTCAGCTCCTTCGACACCTACATGGCGCCGTTCGTGCGCCTCGACAAGCTGAGCTATGCCGAGGTGCGCCAGGGCATCCAGGAACTCATCTACAACCTCAACGTGCCCTCCCGCTGGGGCACCCAGACGCCGTTCACCAACCTCACCTTCGACTGGGTCTGCCCAGAGGACCTGCGCGAGCAGGTGCCCGTGATCGGTGGGGTGGAGCAGGACTTCGCCTACGGCGACCTGGCAGAGGAGATGGCCGTGATCAACCGGGCGTACATCGACGTGATGACCGCGGGCGACGCCAGCGGCCGGGTGTTCACCTTCCCCATCCCGACCTACAACATCACCGAGGACTTTGACTGGGAGTCGGAGAACGCCGACCGTCTCTTCGAGATGACCGCCAAGTACGGCACACCCTACTTTCAGAACTTCATCAACTCGGAACTCAAGCCCAACCAGATCCGCTCGATGTGCTGCCGCCTGCAGCTCGACCTGCGCGAGCTGCAGAAGCGCGGCAACGGCCTGTTCGGGTCCGCCGAGCAGACCGGCTCGCTCGGCGTCGTGACCGTCAACTGCGCCCGCCTCGGCTACACCCACCGCGGCAACGAGGCCGGGCTGCTCGCCGATCTCGACCGCCTGCTCGACCTGGCGAAGGACTCCCTGGAGCAGAAGCGCACCGTGATCGACCAGCTGATCGTCGATGGTCTGTTCCCGTACACGAAGCGTTACCTCGGCGCCGGTCTCCGCAACCACTTCTCCACCATCGGGGTCAATGGCATCAACGAAATGGTGCGCAACCTGACCGAGGACCTGCACGACATCACCTCCGACGAGGGCCACGCCATCGCCGTGCGGCTACTCGACCACGTGCGCACGCGCATGGTCGAGTTCCAGGAGGCCACCGGCAACATGTACAACCTGGAGGCCACCCCGGCCGAGGGAACCACCTACCGGTTCGCGAAGGAAGACCGGAAGCGATTCCCGGACATCCTGCAGGCCGGCACCGACGCGAACCCGTACTACACCAACTCGTCCCAGCTGCCGGTGGGCTTCACCGACGACCCGTTCGAGGCCCTCGACCGCCAGGACGAGTTGCAGATCAAGTACACCGGCGGCACCGTGCTGCACCTGTACATGTCGGAGAAGCTCTCCACGGCCGCGGCCTGCCGCGAGCTCGTCAAGCGCTCCCTGTCGACGCACCGGCTGCCCTACATCACGGTCACGCCGACGTTCTCGATCTGCCCCGACCACGGCTACCTGGCCGGCGAGCACCCGAGTTGCACGGTCTGCGGCGGCGTCTGCGAGGTCTGGACCCGGGTGATGGGCTACTTCCGTCCGGTCAGCTCGTTCAACATCGGCAAGAAGGGCGAGCACGCCGAGCGCACGCACTTCGTCGAAGCGGCGATGTCCCGGTGAGCACCCCGGCGAGCGCGGACGACCTGCAGATCGCGGGACTCGTGGCCCTGTCCACCTGCGACTGGCCCGGCAAGCTCGTGGCGACCGTGTTCCTCCAGGGCTGCCCCCTGGCGTGCACGTACTGCCACAACCCGGACCTGCTGGACCCGCGCGCGCCGGGAAGCATCCGTTGGCAGGAGGTGCGCGAGCTGCTGGCCAAGCGGCACGGCCTACTGGACGGAGTGGTCTTCTCGGGTGGGGAGCCCACCCGTCAGGCCGGTCTGGCCAGCGCCATGCGGGAGGTCAGAACCCTCGGCTTCGGTGTGGGCCTGCACACCGCGGGACCGTACCCGACCCGGTTCCGCGAGGTGCTGCCGCTCTGCGACTGGGTGGGCTTGGACATCAAGGCACCGGAGGAGCTGTACGGGGCGGTGACCGGGGTGCCATCGGCGGCCGAGAAGGCATTCGCCTGCCTGCGGGTGGCGCTCGACGCACAGGTGGACCTGCAGGTACGCACAACCGTCGACCCGATGGTCATGTCCCCGGGCGACGTGGCGGGGCTCGGCGCCACGCTGACCGCCCTGGGCGTGCGGGAGCACGTGCTGCAGACCGTGCGGTCCGAGGGTGCCCGCCCCGAGTTTGCGGCCCGGCTGAAGGCCCACCTGGAGCGTCTCGGCTAGCCTGCGTCGGCACGTCGACGAGGCTATACCGCGTCGAGGTAGAGCCAGCGCCGGTCCAGGCGGACGAACCGGCTGACCTCGTGCTGTTGCGAGGTGGCGCCGCCGGACCTGCTGTACGCGATGAACTCCACCACCCCCTCGGTGTCGAACGGACCGCCCTGCGCGGTGCGCACGATCTCGAGGCGGAGCCAGCGCGCGTCGGCGTCGAGTTCCAGCGCCTCCGGACGGGTGCGCGGATGCCACGTCGCGAGCAGGTAGTCCGGCTCCCCCACCGCGAAGGCCGCGTACCGGGAGCGCATCAGAGCCTCAGCGGTGGGCGCCAGCGCCTCCCCGCGGTGGAACCGGCCGCAGCACTCGGAATACGGGTTGCCGCTCAGGCAGGGGCACGGCCGGGGTCGGGGCGGGCGCTCTACGGGGGTCGAAGTCTCTGGCACCCCTCCAGTATCGGGCAGTCCCGGTCTCGCAGCGCCGCCAGCGGACGCTAGGACCCGGTCAGTTCGGTCTCGTACTCCTGTTCCGTCGGCTGGGACTCGTGGTTCAGCCGGCGGCTGAGTTCGCCCCACCAGCGGTGGAGGCAGATCGAGAGACCCGCCCCGCCGGGGAGACGGCGGTTTAGGAATGCCGGTCGAAGGAGCCTAGAGTCGGCGCACCATGAATGACATTGCGATCGGCAGATACAGACATTACAAAGGCAACCCCTACGAGGTTCTGGGAGTGGCCCGGCACTCCGAGACCGATGAAGACTTGGTGGTCTACACCGCCCTGTACGGGGAACGAGGGCTGTGGGTGCGCCCACTGGCCATGTTTCTGGAGTCCATCACCATCGACGGCGCGGACGTTCCCCGCTTCGCCCTGGTCGAGAGCGAAGAGCAGCGTTCGTAATCACCGGAGACCGGAAAAAGCAGACCTGCGTCACACAGAACAGGCCCCGACCGAAGTCGGGGCCTGTTCTGTGTGACACTGTTTCACACTGATTGGTGGATCCGAGGGGATTCGAACCCCTGACCCCCTGCATGCCATGCAGGTGCGCTACCAGCTGCGCCACGGACCCAGATTGTGTTTCGGAACTTCCCCGAAACAACTTCTCTAGGCTACTACACGATTCGCCTGCTGCGTACCACCGCTATTCGGCAGCGTTGTGAGCTGGCAGCTCGATGGGGATGATCGGGCAGTCTTTCCAGAGCCGCTCGAGCGAGTAGTACACGCGCTCTTCCTCGTGGAAGATGTGCACGACGAGGTCGCCGAAGTCGACGAGGACCCAGCGACCCTCGGCACGTCCTTCGCGACGAAGCGGCTTATGCCCGGCCTCAGTCATCTTGTCTTCGATCTCACCGGCGATGGCCACCACGTTGCGCTCGGAACGCCCTGTGACGATCAGGAAGATATCGGTGAGAGGAAGGGGATTGGACACGTCGATTGCGACAAGGTCCTCCCCCGCTTTCGAGTCTGCGGCGGCGGCGGCCACCTGGAGGAGCTCGAGAGCATGGGCAGAAGCGGTCATCGAATGAATCCCTGAGTTAGTAAGAGCGAAACGGATGGCATTAGAAAATATTGAGGACGTAGCCGGCCACGATCAGGGCCAACACGCCGAAGGCAAGGACGCCGGCAGTGACAGTCAGGACGGCCGGAACGGTCAGGCCCGGCTTTTTCGGCGGAGCCATGACGCCGCGGGTCGACGCGTGCGTGCTGACGGCTCGGCTCGCACTGACGGGGGCGACGTCGCTGTGGTGTCCACCCTCGTCGAGCTGGTCGAGCATCTGGTCCATGTCGGACGAGTCGAAGACGTTCGGGAGAGATCCGGTGGAACCGAGGCTGCGGGGCAGGTCGATCGACCCGGTGACCATGATCTCGCCGGTACTCGAGAGCGGACCCGACGTGGATCCCTGGTGCGGGATCGATGGCAAGATCAGGGCGTTGGTCGTGGTGGGGATGCCGCCGGCGCTGATGCCGCGCGCCACGATCTGATCGAACGGCTCAAGCTGCGTCACACCGGGAACGTGGTCGTCGACCTCGTCGCGGGCCAGCGACCAGTGCCCGACGGGCGGGTGCAGCACGCCGGGACGGGACTTGACCTTGGTGCGTGGGGAAGCCTCAACCAGGAACTCGACGGGCGGCGCCACCTTGGCAGGGGCGACCGGAACGTGCAACGCATCAATGGCGAACGGGTACGACGTCGCCTCGGGAGCGGACACGGTGGAGATCGTGGCCGGGGCCGGGCTGACGACGCTCTCGGTATGGACGTCGTGTTTCAGCTGGTGTGCGCCGGAATCATCGACCCGAGCGGCCTGGAGTGCGCGCAACTCACGTCGGGTGAGGGTGCTGTGGTCCTGCGTCTGGACAGTGCGCGGCGGGACGTCAACCACGCGGGGTGCGAACGCGGACGGCCGGGCCGAGGGGACATCCGTCGACTGGGCGGATTCGAGGGGCGCTGGTTCGAGAGGCGCGGGTTCGAGAGGCGCGGGTTCGAGGGGCGCGGGTTCGAGGGGAGCCGGCGCCGAGGGAAGAGCCGATTCAACGGTGAACTGCTCGTTCCGACTTGCCAACTCGCGCGCTTGCCGACGCGTCAGTGGCTGCGGGTCATTACCCAACGTCATGCCACACTCCGATACAGATGGTGCTTTGAGATGTACTGGACAACCCCATCGGGGACCAGATACCAGACCGGGAATCCCCGATTCACACGTTCCCGGCAGTCCGTGGACGAGATGGCCAGAGCCGGAACCTCCAGTAAGCTTACGTCCTGGTTGGGCAATCCCGAAATAGTGAGCTCGTGTCCCGGACGACTCACAGCCACGAAATGGGCCAGGTCCCAGAGTTCCTGGACGTCTTTCCAGCCCAGGATCTGTCCCATGGCATCGGCGCCCGTAATGAAGAAAAGCTCCGCTTCGGGGCGTTCGGCGTGCAGGTCACGCAGGGTGTCGATCGTGTACGTGGGCCCGGTGCGGTCAATGTCGACCCGGCTCACGGTAAACCGGGGATTGGATGCGGTGGCGATGACCGTCATGAGGTACCGGTGCTCGCTTTCGGTCACATCCGCCTTCTGCCACGGCTGCCCGGTGGGCACGAAGACGACCTCGTCGAGGTCGAAGCTCTGCGCCACCTCGCTGGCGGCCACGAGGTGCCCGTGGTGGATGGGGTCGAACGTGCCGCCCATCACGCCGATGCGCGGTGGGCGTGCCCCGGGGGTATCGATGCTCGAAGCTTTACGTCTAGTGGTCGCTGCGCGCGCCGCCGTGGGCGTCGGCGTAGGCCTTCGCCTTGGCCTGGTGCCGGTTGGCGACATCCCGGTAGGACCAGACGACGAAGCCGAGCGCGGCGAAGACCACGAGCCCGATCACACCGTAGAGGAAGATGGGCATCGGCAAAGCGACGTGCCCGGTCTCAGCCAGCACAACGGTCAGGAACGACATGGGGTTCTCCATTCAGGGACACACAAGGCAAGAGGATGCGCCGCGGCCAACAGTCTAGCGGGGGCCTATGCGCGCACCTGGCCGGAGCCGCGCACGATCCACTTGGTGCTGGTGAGTTCGGGCAGACCCATCGGCCCGCGCGCGTGCAATTTCTGGGTGGAGATGCCCACTTCGGCTCCGAAACCGAACTCTCCGCCGTCGGTGAACCGAGTCGAGGCGTTGACCATGACCGCCGCGGAATCCACTTCTCCGAGGAACCGGTCGGCATTGACGATGTCGTTGGTGATGATCGACTCGGTGTGCCCGGTCGAGTAGCGGCGGATGTGCGCGATGGCGTCATCGAGGGAGTCGACGACCGCGACGGCCAATTCCAGGCCCATGTACTCGGTGGACCAGTCCTCCTCCGTGGCCGGCACAGCCGCGGGGTAGATCTTCCGCACGCGCTCGTCTCCGTGCAGGGTGACCCCGGACTCTGTCAGCTTCGCCAGCACGGCCGGCAGGAGCCGGGCGGCCGCGGCCTCATGCACGAGCAGGGTCTCGAGGGCGTTGCAGACACTGGGACGCTGCACCTTTGAGTTGTGCACGATGTCGACGGCCCATTCCAGGTTCGCCGACTCGTCGAGGAAGATGTGCACGACACCGGCCCCGGTCTCGATCACGGGCACGGTCGACTGGGTGACGACGGCCTGAATCAGGCCGGCACTCCCGCGCGGGATCAGCACGTCGACGTGGCCACGGGCCTGCATCAGCTCGGTGGCGCCGGCGCGGCCGAACGGATCGATGGTCTGCACGCACGCTGCCGGCAGGCCCACCTGCGAGAGTGCGGCCTGGAGCAGTCCGACCAGCACCCGGTTGGTGTTCTCGGCAGCGGATCCGCCCCGCAGGACGACGGCGTTGCCGCTCTTCAGAGCGATGGCTGCGATGTCGACGGTGACGTTCGGGCGCGCCTCGTAAATGACGCCGACGACGCCGAAAGGCACGCGCACCTGGCTGATCCGCACGCCGTTCGGCAGACTGGACCCACGCACCACCTCACCGGCGGGATCGGTGAGCAGGCTGATCTCGAGCACGGCGTCGGCGAGGGCGTCGATGCGCGCGGCGTCGAGGGTGAGCCGGTCGAGCAGGCCCGCGGAGAGGCCGTTCTCTGTGCCGGCGGCGAGATCCTGGGCGTTGGCGGCCAGAATCTCGGACGCGCTCCCCCGCAGGGCGGCGGCGATTCCGTGCAATGCCTTGTTCTTCAGCCCGGTCGGCGTCGTGGCCAGGGTGCGGGCGGCGGCACGGGCGGCTTCGAGGATCGGGGTGATCTGGGGTGACTCGGTCTGCGGCATGCCGGTAGTTTACGGCAGCGCGGGTGCGAACCAGGTTCCGACCGGGTCGCCGCGAAGCGCCTCGGCCACCAGACCGGTGGAGGTGAGCAGCACTGCGGTGCCGGCCTCGGCTGCGATTCGTGCGGCCGACACCTTGGTGTCGGCGCCCCCGGTGCCCACGCCCGAGCGGCTGCCGCTGAGTTCGACACCGAGCATCGGGTCTCCGAACGGAACAGTGTCGATGCGCTCCGCACCGGGCAGGTGCGGCGCGCGGGTGTAGAGGGCGTCGACATCGCTGAGCAGCACCAGCAGGTCGGCAGCGATGAGCGTGGCGACCAGAGCGGCCAGCCGGTCATTGTCGCCGAAGCGGATCTCATGGGTCGCCACCGTGTCGTTCTCGTTGACGATCGGCAGGATACGCAGGCCGAGCAGGCGGTCCATCGCCCGGTGGGCATTGCCACGGTGCGAGGGGTTCTCCAGATCGCCGGCAGTGAGGAGCACCTGGCCGGCGACGATGTCGTACCGGTCGAGGCTGTCCTGGTAGCGGAAGATGAGGAGGTTCTGGCCCACGGATGCCGCAGCCTGCTGGGTGGCCAGGTCGGTCGGCCGCTCGTCGAGCTGCAGGTAGGGCATGCCCGTGGCGATGGCCCCCGAGGAGACGAGGACGATCTCCGCGCCGCGCCCGTGCGCGTCGGCCAAAGCATCGACGAGCGGAGTGATCTGTGCGACGTTCGCGCCGCTGATCGACGACGAACCGACCTTCACGACGATGCGCGCGGCCGACGCGACCTCGTGCCGGCCGAGTGCGTTCACAGAAGCGCTCGGCCGGGCGCGGTGGGCATCGGTTCGAACCAGGTGCCGCACGAGCCGCCGCGGAGGGCGTCGGCGGCCAGGCTCGTCTCGGTGACAAGAACGGCCGTTCCGGCGGAAGCGGCCAGTCGGGCCGCCTTCACCTTGGTGTTCGCCCCGCCGGTTCCCACGTTGCCGGCACCCTTGTTCGTCCCGAATTCCATACCGCCCAGTCCCTGGTCGAACCCGATGAAGTCGATCGGTTCGGCGCCGGGCAGGTGCGGGGGCTTGGTGTAGAGCGCGTCCACGTCGCTGAGCAGGAGCAGGAGGTCGGCGCGAATGAGCACCGAGAGCATGGCGGCCAGCCGGTCGTTGTCGCCGAAGCGCAGCCCGTAGGTGGCGACCGTGTCGTTCTCGTTGACGACAGGCATGATGCGCAGTTCGAGCAGCCGGTTCACCGCGCGCCGGGTGTTGCTGCGATGCGGCTCGTTGAGGAGGTCCCCCTCCGTCAGCAACACCTGTCCGGCGGCGATGCCGAACCGGTCCAGCGTCTCCTGGTAGCGGGCCGTGAGCACGTTCTGGCCTACGGAGGCGGCCGCCTGCTGGGTTGCCAGGTCGGCCGGCCGCTCGTCGAGATTGAGGTAGTCCATGCCGCTCGCTACCGCGCCGCTGGAGACCAGAACAACCTCGACGCCGCGTCCGTGCGCCTCGGCCAGGGCCTCGATCAGTGGCGCGATCTGCTCGGAGTTGTCGCCGCTGATCGACGAGGAACCGACCTTCACGACGATGCGCCGCGCGGAGGCGACCTGGGCGCGCGCGCGGTTGCTCATTCGGCCCCGTTCTCCTTGCGGGGCGACACCGGGACTGAGCCGTCGCCGGTCAGGGTGTCGCCGTTGTACTCTTCCTCGCCGGTCGACCACATTCCGGCCTCGCGCTCCCGGATCAGCTCGGCGCGGGCGGCTGCCTTGGCGTCCATCCGGCCGAAGTACTCCTCGCGGCGTTCGTTGCTGGTGCGACGCTTGGAGTCGTCGAGACGGGTGTCGGTTCCACGCGGGGCCGTGATCAGTTCGGCCGTCGAGGTGAGGGTCGGCTCCCAGTCGAAGACCACGCCGTTGCCCGGCCCGATGATGACCGTCGAGCCGGCGATGGCTCCGGCCTTGAACAGCTCGTTCTCGATTCCGAGCTTGGCGAGGCGATCCGCCAGGAAGCCGACGGCCTCGTCGTTCTTGAAGTCAGTCTGCTGCACCCAGCGCTCGGGCTTGGAGCCGATGATGCGGTAGATGTTGCCGAACGAGCCACCCTCGACCTTGACGACGAAGCCGCTGTCGTCGACGGGCTTCGGGCGGATCACGATGCGCGGTTTGACGGCCTGCGCCGCGGCAGCCTCGACCCGGCCGGCCTCGACGGTCTCGGCCAGCGCGTAGTTGAGCTGCTTGAGACCCTCGTGGCTGACGGTCGAGATCTCGAACACGCGGTAGCCGCGCGCCTCGAGGTCAGGCTTCACGAACTCCGCGAGCTCGCGGCCCTCGGGAACGTCGATTTTGTTCAGGGCGATCAGCTGGGGGCGCTCGAGGAGCGGCTTCTGGCCGTCGGGTACCGGGTAGGCGGCCAGTTCGCCGAGGATGACGTCGAGGTCGCTGAGCGGGTCGCGGTCGGGGTCGAGCGTGGCGCAGTCGAGGATGTGCAGCAGCGCCGTGCAGCGCTCCACGTGTCGAAGGAACTCAAGGCCGAGGCCCTTGCCCTCGCTGGCGCCCTCGATCAGGCCGGGCACATCGGCGACGGTGTAGCGCACCTCGCCTGCGTCCACGACGCCGAGGTTGGGGTGCAGGGTCGTGAACGGGTAGTCCGCGATCTTGGGGCGGGCCGCCGAGATGGCAGCGATCAGACTGGACTTGCCGGCCGAGGGGTAACCCACGAGCGCGACATCCGCCACGGTCTTGAGTTCGAGCTGGATGTCGCCTTCCCAGCCGTAGGTGCCGAGGAGGGCGAAGCCGGGGGCTTTGCGCTTGAGGGAGGCCAGAGCTGCGTTGCCGAGTCCGCCCTGTCCGCCGGGCGCGACGACGATGCGGAAGCCCGGTTCGGTCATGTCGGCGAGTTCGTTGCCCTCAGCGTCTTTCACCACGGTGCCCAGCGGCACTGACAGCTCCATCAACTCGCTGCCGAAGCCGGCGCGGTGGTCACCCATGCCGGGGCCACCGTTCGCGGAGCTGCGGTGCGGGGACCGGTGGTAGCCGAGGAGGGTCGTCACGTTGGGGTCGGCGACGAGCACGATGTCGCCGCCGCTTCCGCCGTTTCCGCCGTCGGGGCCGGCGAGAGGCTTGAACTTCTCACGCTTGACGGAGACACAGCCGTTCCCTCCGTTGCCTGCTCGCAGGTGGAGAGTGACGTGGTCGACAAACGTGGCCATGGGGGTGCCCCTTTCAGGTGGCGAAAAACTCAGTGGTGCCGCAATCAGTGGCTCCGTTGATCTCTCGGTGCCGGGTGTGCCGTAAAACACGCAAAGGGCGAGCCGAAGCCCGCCCTCACGCTTACCGAAGTGGAATGCCTAAGCGGCAGCCACCACGATGTTGACGACCTTGCGGCCGCCCTTGGCGCCGAACTCAACCGAGCCGGGCTCGAGAGCGAAGAGCGTGTCGTCGCCACCACGGCCGACGTTCACGCCGGGGTGGAAGTGGGTTCCACGCTGACGGACGATGATCTCGCCCGCGCTGACAACCTGACCGCCGAAGCGCTTCACGCCGAGGCGCTGGGCGTTGGAGTCGCGACCGTTGCGAGTGGAACTCGCGCCTTTTTTATGTGCCATCTGTTCTGCTCCTCAGGGCCTAGGCGATGCCGGTAACCTGAACGCGAGTGAGCTCCTGACGGTGCCCCTGACGCTTCTTGTACCCGGTCTTGTTCTTGAACTTCTGGATGACGATCTTCGGACCACGGAGGTCGTTCAAGACCTCGGCGGTAACCGTGATCTTTGCCAGTGACTGCGAGTCAGAGGTGATCGTGTCGCCGTCGACGAGAAGCACAGCGGCCAGCTCGACGTTGCCGTCCTTGTTGGCTTTGATTCGGTCCATCGTGACAATGGTTCCGACCTCTACCTTTTCCTGCCGCCCACCGGCGCGCACAACTGCGTAAACCACGTTACGTACCTATCTCTGGGGAGCCGTGAGGCCCCGTGATGGAAAGTTACTGCTTTGAACAGGCCAAGTCGGCCGGTCGCTTTCAGAAAACTTCGGTGATCGCGGGGGCAAAGGCCCATCGCACACCAAGAGCCAACGTTAGCCGATCCTGCCGCAACGGTCAAACCGAGGCCGGATCATAGACTCGGGTGATGACCGTGCTGATCGACTCGCCCATGTGGCCCGCGCATGGCACCGTCTGGTCCCATCTTGTCAGTGATTCGTCCCTGGCCGAATTGCACGCGTTCGCCGCCCGGAACGGCATCCCCCGCCGTGGCTTCGACCTGGACCACTACGACGTGCCGGCTCACCGCTACGACGCGCTGGTGGCCGCGGGGGCGCATCCGGTGGGCAATCGGGAACTGGTGCTGCGGCTGCGTGCCAGCGGCCTGCGCGTGAGCGGGCGGGACCGCCCGATTCACCGCCTTCCCCCGGAGTCCTGAGCTGCCCCTGGGGCGTCCCGGACTGCTCGCGGAGGCCGCACCTCGGGGCTTCCCGAAGGACGTCCCGGAGGGCCTGACGAGATGGGGCGACCGGCGGCGCCCTGACCCGTGGGCCATGCACTGCCGGTCGCCCGGTCGACTCGATTCGTCCCTGCGGGGACTCTCGTTACTGCTGGGAATCCGGCGACGCCGTCACGATCGGCTGGGCCGATCCGGTGGATCCGCCTGCCGTCGTCACCCGACGGCTGCGCGAACGACCCTGTCCGGGCTGCTTGGGCTCGGGCAGGGCGTCCAGCACCGAGTCCAGCAGCTGGTCGGTGACCTGCTTGCTGACCGTGCGGCGGCTCCGCGAGGACTTCTTGACCGGGATGTCCAGGATGGCGACGGACTCGTCGTCGTCGGGCCGGACCACCTTGGACGTGGCCGGCACCTCGACCGGAGTCTGCTGCACCGGCACCACCGGGGCCTGCGGCGTCTCCGTGACAACGGGCTCTGCGACCCGCTGGCGGGGCGTGGAGGAGGCCCTACGGCTGCGGCGTGCCGGCGGGGACGACGTCTCGGCCGCTGCCGCATCGTTCACGGCCGCCTCGATCGGGTTGGTCGGGGCGGACGACGCCTCAACGGATGCCGCCGGGGCGGCCGTCGTCGCCACGGCAGCCGAATCCGGCTGCGCCTCGGGCAGGGTGATGATCGGGATCGAGCCGGTGAGGGCGCGCGGGATGGTGCGCGCGGCGATCAGCGCGAGAGCGTTCTTGGCGTCCTCGGTGATGCCGTGGGTGCCGTTGGCGCCGTGGGTGGACCTGCCGGCGTCGACCTGCGGCGCACTCGCTGTGCCGGAGCTGCCGGAGCTGCCGGAGTTGCCTGAGTTGCCGGAGTTGCCGCCGCGGTGCCCGTTGTCCCCGCCGGAATTGTTGCCAGTCTTGTTGCGCGGGCGACGCTCCATGGCCGGCTGAGCCGTCTGGCGGTGCTTGAGCACCGGGTCGTGGTGGATGACGATGCCGCGACCGGCACAGGCTTCACAGTTTTCGCTGAACGATTCCAGCAGGCCCAGGCCCAGCTTCTTACGGGTCATCTGCACGAGTCCGAGCGAGGTGACCTCGGCGACCTGGTGCTTGGTGCGGTCCCGGCTCAGGCATTCGAGCATGCGGCGCAGCACGAGGTCACGATTGGTTTCGAGGACCATGTCGATGAAGTCGACGACGATGATGCCGCCGATGTCGCGCAGGCGGAGCTGGCGCACGATTTCTTCGGCCGCCTCGAGGTTGTTCTTCGTGACGGTCTCTTCGAGGTTTCCACCCGAGCCGACGAACTTGCCGGTGTTGACGTCGACGACGGTCATGGCCTCGGTGCGGTCGATCACGAGGGAACCGCCGGACGGCAGCCAGACCTTGCGGTCGAGGGCCTTTTCGATCTGCTCTGAGATGCGGTACTCGTCGAAGGCGTCGACCTCGCCCTGGTAGCGCTCCACGCGCTCCACCAGGTCCGGTGCGACCTGACGCAGGTAGGCCTCGATGACCTCACGGGATTCCTCGCCCGAGATGACCATCTTCTGGAAGTCCTCGTTGAAGACATCCCGCACGATCTTGATCAGGAGGTCCGGTTCGCTGTGCAGCAGGGCTGGAGCCTGCACCGTGTCGACCTGCTTGGCGATGGATGCCCACTGCGCGGTGAGCCGGTTGACGTCGAGTGTCAGCTGCTCATCGGTGGCCCCCTCGGCCGCGGTGCGCACGATGACGCCCACGTTCTCGGGCAGAACCTCCTTGAGGATCTTCTTCAGGCGGGCCCGCTCGGTGTCGGGCAGCTTGCGGCTGATCCCGTTCATCGAGCCGTTCGGCACGTACACGAGGTAGCGCCCCGGCAGGGACACTTGACTGGTGAGGCGCGCGCCCTTGTGGCCGATCGGGTCCTTGGTGACCTGCACGAGCACCTTGTCGCCCGGCTTGAGTGCGAGCTCGATGCGACGGGTCTGGCTGCTGTTGCCGGAGTTCCCGGCGGCGGCCTCCCAGTCGACTTCACCGGAGTAGAGCACAGCGTTGCGGCCGCGTCCGATGTCGACGAAGGCGGCTTCCATGCTCGGCAGTACGTTCTGCACCTTGCCGAGGTAGACGTTGCCGATCAGCGAGGCATCCTGGTTCTTGGCGACGTAGTGCTCGACCAGCACGCCGTCTTCCAGCACACCGATCTGGATCTTGTTGTGCTTGGCCCGCACGACCATGACCCGGTCGACGGATTCGCGCCGGGCGAGGAACTCGGCCTCGGTGATCACCGGGCGGCGACGACCGGCATCGCGGCCGTCACGGCGGCGCTGCTTCTTGGCCTCGAGGCGGGTCGATCCCTTGATGCGCTGGGGTTCGGTGATGAGTTCGGGTTCGCGGGGCGGACGAACGCGAACGACTGTGTTCGCCGGGTCGTCGGATCCGGATCGGCTTTCGTCGCCGGTGCGGCGGCGGGCGCGACGGCGAACGGTCGACGACTCGTCGCCCTCGTCGGCGTGGTCCTGGCGCTGGTCGGGCCGGTTGTCCTGGCGTTGGTCCTGGCGCTGGTCCTGACGGGTGTCCTGACGGGTGTCCTGACGAGTGTCCTGACGAGTGTCCTGGCGAGTGTCCTGGCGAGTGTCCTGGCGCACGGTGTCGCGCCGCACTCCGGCACGCGCCGGCAGCGGCACGATGACCGGAGCCTGGAACACCAACGAGGTGGACGGGCGGCGAACCACTTCGGCGGTCGGGGTGGGCGGCGGCGTCGGTTCCACGGCAGCGTCCTGTTCTGAGTCGGGGGTTCCACCGAACAGAGCGGCGGCTGCCTGCTCGGTCACGGCATCGTCGGTGTGGACGGGGGTTGTCAGCGGTGCTGCAACGGGCTCGCTCGTCGCCGAGGCGACAGGCACGTTCTCCGGAACAGTCACCGGGGTGGCAGCCCTGCGGGAGGTGCGGCGGGCGCCGAACAATCCCTTGCGTTTCTTGATGTTTTCGTTGTCTTCCACCATCACTGGTGCGCTCCTTGACCGGTTTGGGCGACCGCGCCACCCATCCGGCTACTCTCTCGTGCGAGGATCACGCTTGCGCGAAACCCTCGGGAATCCTCATCGTTCGCAACCGGCTCTTGGCTCTGGCTGCTAATACCTTTGGTCGTGGGACCAATGAATCTGGGCTTTTACGGCCCATAAAGACTTCTTTGGCGTCAACTTAAGCGCGGCTCAAGCAACTGTTTCGATTATCGCATGCATTCTCAGGAACACGCGCGAGGCACATGACATAATCCGGGGGTGTCCTTCACCCCGCCCGTCAAGCGCCCCGTCGGGCTCGCCATCTTCTTCATCGTCGGTGGTTTGATCGCCCTCACCGCGGCCTTTCTGCTGACCATCGATAAGTTCGCCATTCTCGAGGACCCGCAGGCGCAGCTGTCCTGCAACTTCAGCGTGCTGGTGGGCTGCAGCACCAACCTGGGGTCGTGGCAGGGCGCCATTCTCGGGTTCCCCAACCCGGTGATCGGCCTGATGGCCTGGCCGGTCGTCATCACGACGGGTGCCGCGATCCTAGCCGGAGCACGCTTCGCCCGCTGGTTCTGGATCGGGCTGAACGTCGGCGTCACCGGCGCCCTCGCCTTTGTGATCTGGCTGATGGCGCAGAGCTTCTTTGTGCTCGACGTGCTCTGCCCGTGGTGCATGGTGACCTGGACGATCACGATCCCGATGTTCCTGGCAGTGACGCTGCACAACCTCACGGTCGGCAACCTCCCCGCGGGGCCGCGGGTGCGACGCGCCGCATCCGTCGCCTACTCCTGGATAGCCGTGATCACGATCGTCTGCTACCTGATCGCCGCCGTCATCGCCCAGGTTGAGATGGACTTCCTGAACCGCCTGTAGTGGCGGGCGCTGGTCGAGCCGCGATGGTCGGGCAGCGCTGGTGCTCGAGCCGCGCTGGTCGAGGCGCCCCGGTGTTCGAGCCGCGCTGGTCGAGGCTCGCTGGTCGAGCCGGTCGAGACCCGGCGATCCGATCTCCGGAGGTTCGCCCGCGGCATCCGTCGCGATCGACGTCAGTAACTGAGGGGATTCTCGCGATGCGCCGCCCACCCCGGCGCCAACTCCGGCGTGTCCCGAAAATCTCCTCATTCACGTGACGACGGACTTGGGCTGGGCGCCCCTAGCGGATGCCCGCACCGGGCCCCGGAGCGCTGGCCTCTACTCCTCCACAATGTGGGTTTTGATCAGGTTATCCACAGGGCGCGGACGGACACAGTTCTGAGGCTCGGAATGTCAGTGGTCACCCGTAACGTGTGTCTCATGAAGCCTTCCGACAGTGAACAGCTAGAACACCTGGGTAGTCATTTCGATGCGATCCGGGAGACGCAGGCGGAGTCCGCCCGGGTCGACGCCCGCCGGGCCGAACAGGTCGATCAGGCCCGCCGGTTCGCCGAAGCCCTGGCCCGGAGCGCGGCCCAGGCAGCCAACGACAAGGCCAGGGAGGCACCCACGGCACTGACCAGTGTCGCGGTCGGGGTGCCCCGGGCCCGGTGGGACGCTGCCATGGTCGCCGAGAGGGAGTTCGTGTCCGAGCTGGCCTGCACGCTGCGGCTGCCGGTGCGGTCGACCGAGACCCTGATCGCCGAAAGCCGCACCCTGATGAATGAGCTGCCCGCCACCCGGGCCGCGCTGCAAGACGGGTCGATCACGTACCGGCACGCGCAGGCGATCATGGACCAGGCCTGGTCCCTCCCCACAGAGGCACTGGCCGGTTTCGAAGAGGCCCTGTTGAAATCCGCTCCGCACCTGACCGTGGCCAACCTGAGGTATAGGGCCCGGATCATGCGGGAACGACTGCACCCGGAGTCGATCACAGCCCGGCACCAGAAATCGGTGGCCGACCGCAAGGTGATTTTCGAGCCCGAGGCCGACGGGATGGCCTCGCTGCATTGGTTCGATTCGGCGGAGAAGGTGAAGGCCGGGTACGACCGGCTCACGGTGGTGGGGATGAGCCTGCAGGGCCCCGATGAGGGCCGAACGCTCACACAGTTGCGGGCGGACGTGTTCGACGACCTCATCCTCAACGGGGTCACCGCGACAGGGGTCGGCAAGGGAATCCGCGGCTCGGTGCACGTGACCGTGCCGGTGATGACGCTGCTCGGCCACTCCGAAGAACCCGGGCACCTCGAGGGATACGGGCCGATCGACCCGGACACCGCCCGCGAGATCGCGGCCCGAGCGCCCAGCTTCATCCGGATCCTGACCCACCCCGAGACTGAAGCGGTGCTCTCGGTCGGGCGCACCCGATATAAGGTGCCGAAAGAACTGCGACAATACCTGCAGGTGCGGGACGAGACCTGTCGGTACCCCGGGTGCCGCCGGGCCGCAACACAGTGCGAAATCGACCACACCCTCGACTGGCAGTTCGGCGGGCTGACGGAGCACGACAACCTCGCGCATCTGTGTCCGGCCGACCATGCGCTGAAGTCGGAGACCCGATGGACCTACGTGCACCTCCCGGACGGCACCCTGAAGTGGACCTCGCCGACCGGGCGCACGTTCATCAGCGAGCCGGCCACGATGATCCGTGCATCGAGGCGCACGCCGGCGAAGGCGGTAAAGCCGATGCGGCCGGGTGATTCGGGGGAACCGGCGCCGTTCTGAGCGCGTTGTGACGGCACGTCGGTGGGGTTTCGACGGGCTCGACCACCGGGTGGCTCAGCGGGTGGTGACGGTTCCGCCGAGGGACGCAACGGCGCGAACCAGCCGAGGGCCCGCGGCGAACCAGGCCACAAGCATCACGACCAGAGAGGCCGCGAAGATCCAGAAGCCGGTCCAGCCGTCGTCGCTCTGGGCGGCATACATATGGTTCAGGTTGCGGAGGGCGCCGGTGGCGAACACCAGCGTGACGTGGATCACGATGAAAGCGAGGAAGAAGACCATCACGCCCACGTGCACGGCCCTGGTCGGTCTCAGCGGGATCAGTGCGCCGAGTCGACGCGACGTGCAGAGCGGTGACAGACGGATGCCCGTGGCCAGGGCGAGCGGCGCGGCCACGAACACGATGCTGAAGTAGCTCAGGGTCTGAAGGGCGTTGTAGTTCACCCAGCCGTCGGTCACCGGCCAGTCCAGCGAGGCGTATTGGAGGGCGGCCGAGAGCGCGTTCGGGATGATGTCCCAGCTGACCGGGACGATGCGCACCCACTGGCCGGTGGCGAAGAGCAGCACGTAGAAGACGACTCCGTTGAGCACCCACAGGGCGTCGACCGTGAGGTGCAGCCAGACGTTGATGCCCATCCGGCGTGGGGCACGCCTGGTGCGGAGAAGGCCGGTGTTGCGCCGGGTCCAGAACATGCTCGGTCGCCCTGCCGAGCGGATCTGCCACCCTGACCGCACGATGAAGAGCAGGAAGAAGACGTTCAGGCCGTGCTGCCAGGCCAGCCATGCCGGGAAGCCGACGGGGGCCCAGACCGGCAGCGGCGAGGCACCCGGGAAGTCGACCAGGAACGCCTGCGTCGCGGGCAAGGCACGGATGCCCCGGGCAGCGAGCACGACGGCGGCCAGCAGGACGATCGCCAGTGGGATGGCCCACCAGAGCTTGGTCCAGGGGCCCAGCTTGGTCCAGGGGCTCCGGGCATACGGCATGGGTTGAGGCTTTCTAGTCAGTCGGAACACAGACGATGTCAGCGCCCGCTAATGAGCGGTCAGGCGAACCAGAGGGCGAGTTCGCGGTCGGCCGACTCGGGCGAGTCGGAGCCGTGCACGAGGTTTTGCTGCACCTTGGTGCCCCAGTCGCGACCGAAGTCACCACGGATGGTTCCGGGAGCGGCGGTGGTCGGATCGGTGGTGCCGGCCAGAGAGCGGAACCCCTCGATCACACGTTCGCCGGCGATGCGCAGCACGAAGATCGGCCCACTTTCCATGAACTCGACGAGAGGTTCGAAGAACGGCTTGCCCTGGTGCTCGGCATAGTGCTCGGCCAGGAGGGACCGGTCGGCCTGTACGAGCTTCGCGTCGACGAGGGAGTACCCCTTCTGCTCGATGCGGCGCAGGATCTCACCGGAGAGATTGCGGGCAACGCCATCCGGCTTGACCAATACAAGGGTTTCCTGGACCTGGGTGCTCATGATTTCTCTTTCTCGATGCTGTCGTTGTCGGGGAAGTTCTGGTTCTGGTTGTCGATCCGGGAGCCGGCGATCATGCAGTACGCCCACATGGCGGCGAACATGCCGCCGACGAAGAACATGGCCGGGTTGAGGAAGCCGGCGGCGACCATGATCAGCTGGAGGACCCAGCCTGCGACATAGGCCCATTCGAAACGGAGCAGGGCGAGCACGGCCACCATGGCCAGGCCCAGCGCTGCTCCCCCACCCAGGGCGAGCCAGGGTGGCAGCGCCTGCAGGCCGAAGATCACCAGGGCGGCGAGGGCCACCACGATGACCTCGAAGCCGAGCACGATGGTCGCGAGGGTGCGCTTGACCGAGCGCGGTGCGGGCGTCATTTCGCCAGCCATTCCCGGGCGTCGGCCAGGATGATGGCTTCGCCGACGAGGGTGATCGAACCGGTCACGATCACGGCCCGCTTCGGCGACTCGAGTGCCCAGTCCCGGGCGGAATCGATTGCCTGCGCGACGTCGTCGAACCGGATGGTGGTCTCCTCGCTGCCGACGCCGGCGACCAGGTCGGCGAGGTCGTCCACGCCGATCGCGCGCTCGGATTGCGACTGCGTGACATGGAACCGAACCACCTGGGGGGCCAGGGCGGCGATGATGCCGGTCGCGTCCTTGTCGGCGAGGATGCCCACCACGGCCACGATCTCGTCGAAGTCGAAGTAGTCGGCCAGCGCCGTGCTGAGGGCGGCGGCGCCGTGGGGATTGTGCGCGGCATCCACCAGCACGGTCGGTGCGATGCCGACCAACTGCAGGCGTCCGGGCGAGGTGACCTGCGCGAGGCCCTCCTCGACCAGGTCGTGGGAGAGCGCCGTGGTGCCGGCCCCGAGGAAGGACTCGACGGCGGCTATCGCGACGGCCGCGTTCTGGGCCTGGTGCGTGCCGTACAACGGCAGGAACAGGTCGGAGTAGATGCCGGCGAGGCCGCGCACCGAGATGAGCTGGCCGCCCACGGCCACCTGGCTGCTGAGCAGCGCGAATTCCTCGCCCTCACCGGCGAGGGTCGACTCGGTGAGCTCGACGGCGCGTTCGAGTTCCGCCTGCGCGGCCTCGTCCTGCCGGGCCGAGACCACAGCGGCGGACGGTTTGATGATGCCGGCTTTGGTGCGCGCGATCTCGGCGATGGTGTCGCCGAGACGCAGGGTGTGGTCGAGGGCGATGGGCGTGAACACGGCCACCTGACCGTCGGCGACGTTGGTGGAGTCCCACTCGCCGCCCATGCCGACCTCGATCACGGCGACGTCGACGGGGGCGTCGGCGAAGCAGGCGTAGGCCAGCACGGTGAGCGCCTCGAAGAAGGTGAGCGCATCGTCGCCGGCGGCGGCGAGCTCCGCGTCGACCATGGCCAGGAAGGGTTGGATGTCGGCCCAGTTCGCGGCCAGGGCCTCATCGGTGATCGACTCGCCGTCGATCACGATGCGCTCGTTCAGCCGCACCAGGTGCGGGCTGGTCATCAGCCCCGTGCGCAGCCCGTAGGCGCGCACGATGCTCTCGGTGATCCGGCTCGTGCTGGTCTTGCCGTTGGTGCCGGTGATGTGGATGACCGGGTACACCGTCTGCGGGTCACCCAGCAGCTCCAGCGCCCGACGGGTCGGGGCCAACCGCGGCTTCGGCGCCCCCTCGCCCACCCGGGAGAGGAGTGCGGCGAAGACGGCATCCCCGGCCTCGCGACCGGCATCGGCAGGCTGACGCGACTTCTTCGACTCGGGCTTCTTGGAGTCGGGCTTCTTCGACTCGGGCTTCTTCGACTCGGGCTTTTTGGACTCGGGCTTCTTCGACTCAGGCTTCTTCGACTCGGGCTTCTTGGAGTCTGGCTTCTTCGACTCGGGCTTCTTGGAGTCTGGCTTCTTCGACTCGGGCTTCTTCGATTCAGACATGGACGAGTCCGTTCTCTCGGGCGACGGCGACCAGCACGGTCCCTCGGTTGGCGTACTGACCACCCTGGAAGAGTACGTAGTGCTCCACCGGGGCGCCGACCAGGCTCTGCAGCCACTCGGAAGGCAGGCCGTGCGCGAGGCTGTCCTCCGACACCTCCGTGGCCAGATGGGTCGCGAACCGCAGGGTTAGGGTCTCCGCGGCGACGTCGGCGCCAGCCGCGAGGGCGAAGGTCTCGGCGTCCTCGGTGGAGTAGAAGACCAGATCCAGACGGATGCGGTCGCTCACCTCGAATCCGGCCGACTTGCGAGTGTCCTGCACGGCGCGGATCAGGTCACGGGCGAAGCCCTCCGCCTCGAGTTCGGGCGTGGTCTGCGTCTCGAGCAGCACGAAACCGCCGCCCGCCAGGAGGGCCAGGGCCGGGGCATCCGACGCCGCGTCGTCGACGACGGGGGAACCGTCGGCCGGGCCGGTCTGCAGCACGAGTTCGTACTCCCCTGCGACCAGCTCGATGCCGCCGGCGGTGACGACGTCGGCGGTCTCGCTCCAGTCGCCGGCGCGGGCGGCCTTGATGACCTGCTGCACCTGCTTGCCGAGGCGCGGGCCGGCGGCCCGGGCGTTCACGGTGAGCCGGGAGGTGATGCCGTAGGCGCTCGCGCTGTCGTCGGCCAGCTCGACCAGGCGCACGCTCTTGACGTTCAGCTCGTCGCGAAGGATGCCCTCGAACGGGGCCAGGGCCGCCGTGTCGACTGTGACCACGGTAAGGGTTGCCAGCGGCAGGCGCACGCGCAGACCGGCCTGCTTGCGCAGCGACAGCACGGTGGAGCTGATGGTGCGCACCTGGTCCATCGCCGTGACCAACACGGTGTCACCGGGGAACAGATCGGCGTCGGGCCAGTCGGTCAGGTGCACGCTGCGCCCACCGGTGAGGCCCTGCCAGATGCGCTCGGTGACGAGCGGGAGCATCGGGGCGGCCACCCGGGTCACGGTTTCGAGCACGGTGTAGAGCGTGTCGAAGGCCTCGTTCGCGGTGGTCGCGCCTGTCGAGCCCGAGCCCGAGCCGGAGCCCGAGACCGAGCTCCCGGCGCCGGCCCAGAACCGGTCTCGCGAGCGGCGCACGTACCAGTTGGTGAGCACGTCGGCGAAGTCCCGGAGCCGGGCGGTCGCCTGGGTGCTGTCGAGGGCCTCCAGATCGGCCGTGACCTCCACGATCAGGTCGCGGGTCTTGGCCAGCAGGTAGCGGTCGAGCACGTCGGTGGAGTCGGTGCGCCAGGTGGCGTCGTAGCCCTTCTCACCGGACGCGTTGGCGTAGAGCGAGAAGAAGTACCAGGTGCTCCAGAGCGGGAGCATGACTTGGCGGGCACCCTCGCGGATGCCCTCCTCGGTGACGATCAGGTTGCCGCCGCGCAGCACGGAGGAGCTCATCAGGAACCAGCGCATGGCATCCGAACCGTCCCGATCGAATACCTCGTTCACATCGGGGTAGTTGCGCAGCGACTTGGACATCTTCTGCCCGTCGTTGCCGAGCACGATGCCGTGGCTGACCACGTTCTTGAAGGCGGGGCGGTCGAACAGGGCGGTGGAGAGCGTGTGCAGCATGTAGAACCAGCCGCGGGTCTGCCCGATGTACTCCACGATGAAGTCGGCCGGGTTGTGGCTGTCGAACCAGTCGGCGTTCTCGAACGGGTAGTGCACCTGCGCGAACGGCATCGACCCGGAGTCGAACCAGACGTCGAGCACATCCGTGATCCGCCGCATGGTGGACTGGCCCGTGGGGTCGTCGGGGTTCGGGCGGGTGAGCGCGTCGATGTAGGGGCGGTGCAGGTCGGTGGGGCGCACGCCGAAGTCGGCCTCGAGCTCGTCGAGGGAGCCGTAGACGTCGATGCGCGGGTAATCGGGGTTGTCGCTCTTCCAGACCGGGATCGGCGAGCCCCAGTACCGGTTGCGGCTGATCGACCAGTCGCGGGCGTTGCCGATCCACTTGCCGAACTGGCCGTCCTTGACGTTCTCCGGCACCCAGTTGATCTCCTGGTTGAGGTCCACCAGTCGGCCACGGAAGTCGGTGACACGCACGAACCAGCTCGACACGGCCTTGTAGATCAGCGGGTTGCGGCAGCGCCAGCAGTGCGGGTAGGAGTGCTCGTAGCTGGCCTGTCGAAGCAGGCGGCCCTCGTTCTTGAGCAGCTGGGTGAGCGGCTTGTTCGCGTCGCTCCAGAGCTGGCCGGCGACCTCGGGCACGTCGGCGAGGAACTTGCCGCCCGCGTCGAGCGAGATGATCACCGGGATGCCGGCGGCCTCGCAGAGCTTCTGGTCCTCCTCACCGTAGGCGGGCGCCTGGTGCACGATGCCGGTGCCGTCGGCGGTGGTGACGTAGTCGGCCACGACGATCGTCCAGGCGTTCTGGGTACCCCAGACCGCGGTGTCGGCGTAGTAGTCGAAGAGGCGGTCGTAGCTGACGCCCTCGAGGGCGGTGCCGAGAACGGTGCGGGAGATCGCCGCGGTGGCGTCCGCCGCCGAGTCGTAGCCGAGGTCCTTGGCGTAGTTGCCGACCAGGTCGATCGCGATCAGGTATTCGGCGCCGAGAACCTCGGTGGAGGCGACGGATGCCGCGGCATCCGTCCCGGGAACGGACTCCCGCAGCACCGTCGCGTCCGGGGTGCCGTTCGGCCCGGCCGGCACGACGGCGTAGACGATCTCGGGGCCCACGGCGAGCGCCAGGTTCGTCGGGAGTGTCCAGGGGGTGGTCGTCCAGGCCAGGGCGCGCACGGCGGTCAGCCCCAGGGCTTCGGCCTTGGCGCCGACGAGCGGGAACGTGACCGTGACGGTCTGGTCCTGGCGCATCTTGTAGACGTCGTCGTCCATGCGCAGTTCGTGGTTGGACAGCGGCGTCTGGTCGCGCCAGCAGTACGGCAGCACCCGGTAGCCCTCATAGGCCAGACCCTTGTCGTGCAGCCGTTTGAAGGCCCAGATCACGGATTCCATGAAGGTGATGTCGAGCGTCTTGTAGTCGTTCTCGAAGTCGACCCAGCGCGCCTGGCGGGTGACGTACTCCTCCCAGACCTTGGTGTACTTGAGCACGGAGCTACGGGCGACGGCGTTGAAGGCGCCGATGCCCATCTTCTCGATCTCGCTCTTGTCGGTGATGCCCAGCTCGCGTTCGGCTTCCAGTTCGGCCGGTAGGCCGTGGGTGTCCCAGCCGAAGCGGCGGTGCACCTGCTTGCCACGCATGGTCTGGAACCGCGGGAACAGGTCCTTCGCGTATCCGGTCAGCAGGTGGCCGTAGTGGGGCAGGCCGTTGGCGAACGGCGGGCCGTCGTAGAAGACCCACTCGGGGGCATCCGCCCGGTTGTCGATCGACGCCTGGAAGGTGCCGTCGTTCTTCCAGAACGCGAGCACGTCGGTTTCGATCTGGGGGAAGTTCGGCGAGGGCACGATGCCGCCGGGCTGGGCGGGGGAACCGGACTGCTGGCCTTTGGGGTACGTCATGTCTCTCCTGGACGAGTCGGGCAGGCTCTGTCGTTCACAGATCTGCCCCTGTTCCACGAGGACGCCGACTCCGAACGGGATTCGCCGCGGTACCACCTCGCTTGTCTCTCGAAGCCGAAGCCCTGGGAAACCGCTTGTTCTAAGGCTGTGACGGGCCCGACCCGTTCGGTTCTACTGGGAACCGCCGCGAAGCGGTTGCCGTTCTTCCGAAGACTCACCGGTGATGGCCGGATCACAGTCATGCTGTTCGATTCTACCCTGCGTCCGGCCCCGGGCGTGCAGGGAGCGGTACCCCATGCAGACGGGCGCGATGGCCGCGCCCACGTAGGGTTCCAGCGCTCCGCGGGTGACCCCGGCACGCGCCCAGACCCCGGCGGCGGCGGCCGCGGCCCCGAGCACGGCCATCGCGAAGGCCCGGCTGGAGAGCTGGTCGGTCGAGCCGCCTCGCGCTCCGACGAAGCGGGTGACCAGGGTCACCTGGGCCATGAACCGGGACAGGGCGGATGCCTCCAGCTCGCCGGTCGTGCCCATCAGCTCGTACTGGGTGAGCGCCCAGGGCACCTGCCCCGGCCCGAACGCGGCAGAGACCTGCAGCAGCGCCCGCTCCACGGCATCCACGGCCTCCGCCGGCCCGGCTGCGGCGGCGCACTGGTCGAGGGCGGCCGGCAACGTCGCCAGGCCCGCGTCGACGTCGACCCAGAGCAGGTCACTCTTGGCCGTGAAGTAGTTGAAGAAGGTGGCCCGGCTGACGCCCGCGCGGCAGGTGATCTGAAAGATCGTGGTGCCCGCATACGTCTGCTCGAGGAAAAGCTCGGCGGACGCCTCCTCGAGCATCGCCCGCGAGGATCCGCGGGGCCGGCCGGCCCGCTTCGGTTCGGGATCAGGCATGCCGCTCCTGTGTTCTACGATGGGACAGGTCCATCTCGTTTGTGGACCGAGTCCAACAATTGCACACTCGGCCCATCGGGCGCCGCGGAAAGAGACCCACCATGCACACTTCGGGGCATACCCAGCGCGCATCGCGCACCCTGACCGGGCTGGTCGGCCTCGTCGCCACCGGCATCCTGCTCGCCGGCTGCGCCACTGCCGAGTCCCCTGAAGCCACCGAGCCCGTCTCCGGTGGCACGCTGACCTACGCGTCCGGCGACGCCGAGCCCACCTGCCTGGACCCGCACGTGGGCGGCAACTACCCGCAGGCCCTGGTCAGCACGCAGTACCTCGAGTCGCTCGTCTCCCGGGACGAGGACGGCACGATCATCCCCTGGCTGGCCGATTCGTGGACCGAGAGCGCCGACGGGCTGGCCTGGGACTTCACGCTCGCCGCCGACGTGAGCTTTACCGACGGCACCCCGCTCGACGCCGCCGCCGTGCAGGCGAACATCGCGCACATCCAGGACCCCGAGACGGGCTCGTCGACCGGCTACCTGGCCCTAGCTAAGGTCACCGGCACCGAGGCGGTCTCCACCAACGTCGTGCGCCTCGTGCTGAGCGAACCCGACAGCGCCCTGCTCGAATCACTCTCCCAGCCGTGGTTGGCGATCGAATCTCCCACCGCGTTGGCCCGCAGCCAGGACGAGAACTGCGCCGCTCCGGTCGGGACCGGTCCGTTCCAGGTCGAGAAGTGGGTGCAGCAGGAATCGATCACCCTGGTGCGGAACAAGAACTACAGCTCCCCGCCCGAGGATGCCGGGCACACAGGGCCGGCCTACCTCGACTCCATCGTCTGGCGCTTCATCCCCGACTCAGCTTCCCGCTACGCGGCCCTGCAGTCCGGCGACGCCGACGTGATCGACAACATTCAGCCCGACACCATCGTGCAGGCCGAGAAGAGCGACACCATTGTGCACCTCGACGCCCCGCGCCCGGGCGCCTCGAACCGGATCGAGCTGAACTCCGGCCGCGCACCGTTCGACGACCCGCTCGTGCGGGAGGCGTTCATCCGCTCGGCGAACGTCGACGACGCCGTCACGAGCCTGTTCCACGGCACGGCCGAACGCTCGTACTCCGCCCTCTCCAGCGCCGAACCGCTCGCCGTGTCAGGCCCCGACCTGTTCGACTACGACCCCGCGGCCGCCTCGGACCTGCTCGATTCCGCCGGCTGGACCGAGCGAGACTCGGACGGCTACCTGGTTAAGGACGGCGAGCGCCTCACGGTCGACTTCCCGGTGAGCACGAACCAGTCCATCCCGGCGGAGCAGTCCCTGTTCGAGCAGATCCAGGCCACCGCGAAAGAGACCGGCTTCGAGGTCGTGCTCAGCCCGATGGACCTCTCCAGCTGGTACACCGCGCTAGGCGAGAACGACTACGACGCCGTCAGCGCCCCGTACACGAAGGTCGGACCCGACGTTCTGCGCATCCTGTTCCACTCCGACGGCATCATCCCTGCACCCAGCGGCTACTTCGCCAATCACGCCCAGGTGAATGACCCGGCCATCGACGCCCTGCTCACCCAGGCCGGCCAGGTGACGGATGCCGAGGAACGCGCCGCCCTCTACGCCGACGCGCAGAACATGGTGCTCGAGGGCTTCTACATCCTGCCGCTCTTCGACCAGCAGAACCACTACCTGCTCGGCACCGACGTGGTGGGCGCGCGGGCGCTGCCGACCGTGTCGACGCCCACGTTCTACGATGCGTGGCTGAAGTAGGCCGCGCCGCGCCGGTCGTCCGGACGGCCCGGGTCGTCCTGGGCCGCCTGGGCGGCGCTGTCTTCGTACTCTGGATGGTGGCCACGCTGACCTTCTTCGCTATCCGCCTGATCCCCGGCGACCCGGCCGAGGCCATCCTGGGTGGCCCCGGCTCGCAGACCTCTCCGGAGGCGCTCGCCGCGGTCCGGGCGGAATACGGGCTCGACCAGCCCGTGTTCGTGCAGTACCTGGCGCAGCTGGCACGCCTGGCCACCGGGGACCTGGGCCGCTCGTACTCCCTGAACCAGGACGTCGCGCCGCTCCTGCTCGGCCAGCTCGGCGGCACCCTGTTGCTGGCCGTGCTCGCCCTCGCCGTGGCCTGGCTGCTCGCCCTCGGGCTGGCCACCTGGTCCACCCGCGGCGGGCGGTTCGCCTGGTACCTGGGGTCCGGGCTGGAGATCGTGGCCGCCGCGCTCCCCCACTTCTGGCTGGCGACGGTGCTGATCGTGCTGTTCAGCGTCTGGCTGGGCTGGCTGCCGCCGATCAGCACCTCCGGGGTGTCCGGGCTGGTGCTGCCGGTGCTGACCCTCGCCGTGCCTCTCGCCGGTTTCCTCGGCCAGATCATGCGGGAGTCGCTGCTCACGGCGCTGGAGTCCCCATTCGTGCTCTCCGCCCGCGCCCGCGGCGAGGGCGAACGCGGGGTGCGCTGGGTGCACGTCATCCGGCACGCGTCGCTGCCGGCGATCAGCCTCTCCGGCTGGGCCTTCGGCTCCCTGATCAGCGGGGCCGTGGTGGTCGAGACCATTTTCGCCCGGCCGGGCCTGGGGCGCACGCTGCTGACCGCGGTGACCGTGCGCGACGTCCCGGTCGTGGTCGGCGCGGTGCTGATCGTGGCCGTCGGGTACATCCTGATGACCCTGCTCACCGACCTGGCCCAGCGCATCGCCGACCCTCGGTTGCGGGCGCGATGAGCGACCTCGAGATCCAGGCCGGGCTGGGCCGGGCGCCGCGAGCGCCCAGGACTGCGCGTGCGTCCCGCCGGTTCGGCGTGGCCGAGGTTCTGGCCGGCCTGTTCGCCCTGTTCCTGGTCACGGCGGCGCTGTTCCCCACGCTCGTGGCCCCCGGCGACCCGCTCGGGATCGACCCGCTGTCGGCGTTCCAGACCCCCTCACCCGCACACTGGTTCGGCACCGACGAATCCGGCCGGGACATCTATACGCGGGTCAGCCACGGCACCGGCAGCTCCCTGCTGATCGGCACCCTCGCCACCCTGATCGGACTCGGCCTGGGACTCGTGCTCGGCACCCTGGCCGGCATGCTCGGCCCCGTCGTCGACTTCACCGTGAACCGGTTCCTCGAGGTGCTGTTCGCGTTTCCCGGGCTGCTGCTGGCCCTGCTCTTCATCCTGATCTTCGGGCCGGGCGTTGCCACGGCGACCGTCGCCGTGGGTCTGGCGACCGCGCCCGGCTATGCCCGCATCATCCGTGGCCAGCTGCTGTCCGTACGGTCCTCGGCCTTCGTCGAGGCGGCGACCGTGCTCGGGCGCAGCCCGGGGCAACTCCTGGTGCGGCACATCCTGCCCAACACCCTCGCTCCGCTGTTCGTGCTCGGCACGCTCGGCATCGGCCAGGCCATCGTCTGGGCGTCGGCGCTGAGCTACCTGGGCCTGGGCGCGGCGCCGCCCGCCGCGGAGTGGGGCGCGATGCTTTCCGCCGGGCGCACCTACATCGGGTCAGCCTGGTGGATGAGCTTCTTTCCCGGGCTCTTCATCGTGCTGACGGCGGTATCGGCCACGGCGCTCGGCCGCGGCATCGAGCGACGGATGAGGCACGCATGAGCGGCGAGCTGGGCGTGGGCCTGGGCGGCCTGGGCTCTCCCGAGGCCGCTGGCGTGACCGACGCGACGGCGGTGCGGGTGCGGAACCTCGTGGTGGGCTTCGGGCCGCAGGGTGACGCCGACCCGGTGCTGAACGGAGTCTCGTTCGAGGTGGCCCCCGGCGAATGCCTGGCCATCGTGGGCGAGTCCGGCTCGGGCAAGAGCGTCACCGCGCGCAGCCTGCTCGGCCTGGCCGGTGACACGGCCTGGGTGCGCGCCGACGAGCTGAGCCTCGCGGGCTCCGATGTGCGCGGGCTCTCCGAGCAGCACTGGCGCCGACGGCGCGGCCGCGACGTCGGTCTGGTGCTGCAGGATGCCCTCGTGTCGCTGGACCCGCTGCGCCCGGTGGGCCGGGAGATCGCCGACTCACTGAGGCTGCACACCCGCCTCGGCGCCGCAGCTCGGCACGCTCGGGTGCTCGAGGTGCTGCACCAGGTGGGTCTGCCCGACGCCGCCAACCAAATGCGGAAACGCTCCGGTGAGCTCTCCGGCGGCCAACGCCAACGGGCCCTGATCGCGGCCGCGATCGCGCTGGACCCGCCGTTGCTGATCGCCGACGAGCCCACGACGGCGCTCGACGTCACCGTGCAGGCGCAGATCCTCGAGCTGCTGGCGAGCCTGAAACGCGCCGGCACGGGCATCCTGCTGATCAGCCACGACCTGGCCGTCGTCGGCCGCATCGCCGACCGGATCGCCGTGCTGAGCGAGGGACACATCGTCGAGCAGGGACCGGCGCAGGAAGTGCTGACCCGGCCGGAGCATCCGGTCACCCGGCAGATGCTCGCCGCGATCCCGGTCGACAAGCCGCGCGGGCTGCGGTTGAGCCCGCGGGCCGCGGCTCCGGTGCCACCTGCGTCCACTTCGTCGGCCTTCGCCTCGCCTGCCCCGCCGGCCTTCGTTTCACCTGCCCCGCCTGCCCCGCCGGCCTTCGCCGACCATGCCGACCGCGCCGCTAACCGCGACATCGTGCTGGAGGCCGCCGGACTGGTCAAGCGCTTCACCCGGCCCGACGGGAGCGAGCAGCTTGCGGTCGACGGGGTATCGTTTCGGCTCGAGCGCGGCACGACGCTCGGCATCGTGGGCGAATCCGGCTCCGGCAAGACCACGACGGCCCGCCTCGTGCTGGCGCTGACCCGGCCCGACGCCGGCGAGGTGCGGGTGCTCGGGCAGCCGTTCAGCGCCGCCGCGGAGAAGCAGCGCCGGCTCCTGCGACCCCGGCTCGGTGCGGTCTACCAGGATGCGCTCAGCTCCTTCGATCCCCGGCTGAGCGTCGAGCAGGTGTTGCGGGACGCGGTCGGCGGCGCGGCCGGGCGCGGCCGGCGCGGCGGCGCACCCGGCTCTGGCGACACCTCCGGCTCTGGAGGCTCTGCACCGACTGCCGCGTCGACTACCGCCTCAACAACGGCTGCCGACCGGCTGCGCGTGCTGGAGCTGCTCGACGCGGTGGGTCTGCCGCCGGGGCTGCTGGGCCGCCGACCGCTCTCACTCTCCGGCGGGCAGCGGCAGCGGGTGAGCATCGCCCGAGCGCTGGCCTCCGACCCGCAGATCCTGATCTGCGACGAGCCCGTGTCCTCGCTCGACGTGACCGTGCAGGCCCAGGTACTCGACCTGCTCGACGATCTGCAGCGCGAACTGGGCCTCAGCCTGCTGTTCATCTCCCACGACCTCGGGGTGATCCAGCACGTGAGCGACCAGGTCGCCGTGATGCTGGATGGCCGCATCGTCGAGACCGGTGCCGCGGCCCGGGTCTTCGCCGCCCCGCAGCATCCGTACACGCAGGCCCTGCTCGGCGCGGTCCCCCGGCTCGGATTCTGACCCTGGGGTGACTCCGTCCCGAACGAATTCGACGGAGATTCTGCCCAAAACGTCCCGTTCGGGCCTGAAAACCGGCTCCCAGAGCAAAATCTCCGTCGAATTGGTGGGGCCATCGCCTGAATCGACCGCCCCCTGACGGGGGCTCCCCCTCCTAGTCGGCGTGCGGCACCATCGGCGGCTCGGCTTCGCCGCGCCACGCCTCGACGCCCTCCTTGATCGCGAACCCGGCGATCGCCAGGGCGGCCAGCGAGTCGGCCCAGGCCCAACCGAGGAGCGCGTTGGCTGCCAGCCCGAGCAGCATCGACCCCGACAGCCACGCGCAGAGCAGCAGCTGTCGGGCGTCGGCGATCACGCTGGCACTGCCGAGTTCGGCGCCGGTCCGGCGCTCCACGCCGGCCACCGCGGGCATGATCACCAGGCTCAGACAGGCGATGACAATCCCCAGCGGGCTGGGCGCGGCCTCGACAACGCCGGCGAAGCTCAGGCCGGCGGCCAGGATCACGTACCCGGCGAGGGCGAAGAACGCGATCGCGATGGCGCGGAGGGCCGGTTTCTGCCAGCGGTCCGGATCGCGACGGGAGAACTGCCACGCGATGACCGCGGCGGAGAGCACCTCGATCACGGAGTCCAGGCCGAAAGCGATCAAGGCCGTCGAGGATGCCGCGGCGCCCGCCACGACCGAGGCGACGGCCTCGAGCACGTTGTAGCCGATCGTGAAACCCACGATCCAGCGCACCGTACGGCGCAGCACCGTGCGACGGGCCTCGGACAGCGTACCCGGGTCATCCATGGCACCCCTTCCCGCTCCAATCCTGCCACTCACGGCGAGGCCCGGCCGGGCGCTGCAGGCCCGGCACCGAACGGGCGCTGCAGGCCCGGCGACGGCCGGAGTCGGTGGACGACGGGGCATCCGGTAAGTTGGGTGAGGCCCAATATTCAGGTACCTCACCACCGACACGGTGCCGCACAGATCGAATCGGAGAAACATGACCGCCGCCAGCGTTCCGGAAAAACCGGCCCTCGAGGGCCTCGAAACCAAGTGGGGCGACTCCTGGGAAGAGGCCCGCACCTACCGTTTCGACCGTGACTCGGCCACGCGGGAGCGCATCTTCTCCATCGACACCCCGCCGCCGACCGCCTCCGGCTCGCTGCACATCGGCCACGTCTTCTCCTACACGCACACGGATGTCATCGCCCGCTTCGAGCGGATGCGCGGCAAGAGCGTCTTCTACCCGATGGGCTGGGACGACAACGGCCTGCCCACCGAGCGACGCGTGCAGAACTACTACGGCGTGCGCTGCGACCCGTCGCTGCCCTACGTCGACGACTTCACCGCCCCGTTCGAGGGCGGCGACGGCAAGAGCACCAAGGCCGCCGACCAGCTGCCGATCAGCCGCCGCAACTTCATCGAGCTGTGCGAACGCCTTACCATCGAGGACGAGAAGCAGTTCGAGGCCGTCTGGCGCAGGCTGGGCCTCAGCGTCGACTGGACCCAGACCTACCGCACCATCGGCAACGATTCCCTGGTCACCTCCCAGTCCGCGTTCATCGGCAACGTCGAGCGCGGCGAGGCCTACCAGGCCATGGCCCCCACCCTCTGGGACGTCACCTTCCGCACCGCGGTCGCCCAGGCCGAGCTCGAAGACAAGGAGATGCCGGCGTCCTACCACCGGGTCGCCTTCGCCCAGCCCGACGGCGGTTCCATCGAGATCGAGACCACCCGCCCGGAGCTGCTGCCGGCCTGTGTGGCCCTCGTGGCGCATCCGGACGATGAGCGCTACAAGGCGCTGTTCGGCACGACCGTGCGCACCCCCCTCTTCGACGTGGAGGTGCCGATCCTGGCCCACCACCTCGCGCAGAAGGACAAGGGCAGCGGAATCGCCATGATCTGCACGTTCGGTGATGTGACCGACGTGATCTGGTGGCGTGAACTCGACCTGCCCAACCGCGCAATCATGGGCTTCGACGGCCGCATCATCGCCGAGGCGCCAGGCGCCATCACCAGCGCGGCGGGACAGGCCGCGTACGCGCAGCTGGCCGGCAAGACCGTCTTCTCCGCCAAAGCGGCCGTGGTCGACCTGCTCCGCACCAGCGGCGACATGATCGGCGAGCCCCGAGCGATCGTGCACCCGGTCAAGTTCTTCGAGAAAGGCGACAAACCGCTCGAGATCGTGTCGACCCGGCAGTGGTACATCCGCAACGGCGCACGAGACGAGAAACTACGCGCCCGCCTGATCACACACGGCACCGATCTGCAGTGGCACCCTGAGTTCATGCGCGTACGCTACGAGAACTGGGTCAACGGCCTCACCGGCGATTGGCTCGTCTCCCGCCAACGCTTCTTCGGCGTTCCACTGCCGATCTGGTACCCGCTGGATGCCGACGCGAACCCGCTCTTCGACCAGCCCATCGTCGCCACCCGCGACCTGCTCCCGGTCGACCCGTCCTCCGACACCGCCCCCGGCTACGCGGCCGAGCAGCGCGGCCAGGCGAACGGCTTCGTCGGCGAGGTCGACGTGATGGACACCTGGGCGACCTCCTCCCTGACCCCGCAGCTGGCGGGCGGCTGGGACCGGGACCCCGAACTGTTCGACCTCGTCTACCCCTACTCGCTGCGCCCGCAGGGCCAGGACATCATCCGCACCTGGCTGTTCTCCACCCTGCTGCGCGCCGAGCTGGAGCACGGCGTCTCGCCGTGGCAGCACGCGGCCCTGTCCGGCTTCATCGTCGACCCCGACCGCAAGAAGATGTCCAAGTCCAAGGGCAATGTGGTCACCCCGGCGGACATGCTCGAGCAGCACGGATCGGATGCCGTGCGCTACTGGGCCGCGTCGTCCCGCCTCGGCACCGACGCCGCCTTCGACCCCAAGAACCCGACCCAGATCAAAATCGGCCGTCGCCTGGCGATCAAGATCCTGAATGCGTCGAAGTTCATCCTGGCTTTCGACGGCGCCGCCGACGCGCCGGTGACCGAGTCGCTCGACCAGAGCATGCTCGCCCGGCTCAGCGTCGTCGTCGGCCAGGCCACCGCCGCCTTCGAGGGCTACGACCACGCCCGTGCGCTGGAACTCACCGAGAGTTTCTTCTGGACGTTCTGCGACGACTACCTCGAACTAGTCAAGGAGCGCGCCTACGGCGAGGCGGGCGCCGGACAAGCCTCGGCCGTCGCCGGCCTGCGCACCGCGCTGGCCACCCTGCTGCGACTCTTCGCCCCGTTCGTGCCGTTCGCGACCGAGGAGGCCTGGTCGTGGTCCAACGAGGAGTCGATCCATCGTGCCGCCTGGCCCGTGCAGAGCGAGCTCGGCGGAGGGCATGGCGGCAACGTCGCCCTGCTGGACCTGTCCAGCCGAGCGCTCACCGGCATCCGCCGCGCGAAGACCGATGCCAAGGCCTCCCAGAAATCAGCCGTAGTTTCTGCTGTAATTAGCGGTACCGCTGCAGAGATTGCCCTGCTCAGGCAGGCTGCGGCCGATCTGAGGGCCGTTGGTCGCATCTCGGAGTTGGTTTTTATTGAAGGCAGCGAATTGGCTGTCACTGACATCGTGCTCGCCACGGTGCCAGAGAACTAGGAGAACCGAATGTCAATCAAGGTACGCGCGCTCGGCGACAAGGACTTCTTCTCGTGGCTGGGACTCTTCGAGGGTTACAGCGAGTTCTACAAAAGCGAACTCACTGATCAGAAAGCGCTCCAGGTCTGGAGCTGGATCATCGACAAGAATGAGTCGCTGGCCGGCGCCGTCGCGGTCGACGACGACGGCCAGTTCGTCGGCTTCGCCCACTACCGCGAGGTTCCGAGCACCCTGACCGCCACCCGCGGCCTATTCCTGGATGACCTGTTCGTGTCGCCGGAGTCCCGCAGTGCTGGCGTCGGCCGGGCCCTGATCGAGTTCGCCAAAGAGTACGCCGCGCAGCACCGTCTCACCACCGTTCAGTGGCTGACCGCCGCCGACAACGAGTCCGCGCAGCGCCTGTACGACGATGTGGCCACCCGCACGGACTGGGTCACCTACGAGATCGAGCTGTAAATGAAGATGGGAACCCGCTGGCCGCTGGGTCACCCGGCGCCGGCCGGACTGCCCCACGTCGTGGAGATCGCCATCCGTGCGGTCGAGGAGGAGCTCACCGCGCTGGCGGAGGAGTCTAATGCCTGGCGGTGGACGCTGACCTGGCTCGAGGGCAGCCCCGTTCTCGAACTCGACGACGGCACGGTCATCCGGTACGACAAGGCTGAGGACAGCGCAACGATCACACAGCCGTCGATTGCGCTCGACGACGAGGACGACTGGATCTAGCCGCTCTCGGCCCGGGATCTCCGGGCGACGATCTCGCCGTGCGGCATGCCGAACCAGCCATCGGGATCGCCGGCCCACTGCAGCCAGGCGGCCTGCATCATCCGCAGGTCGGCGAGGTCGGCCGTGCCCACCTCGATGGCGTGCGCCGCGAAGTCGGACTCGATGACCCGCACGGCCCAAGACTGCCCCCACCACTCGCGTTCGACATCCGAGGCGAAGCACCAGATGGATGCCGAACTCGTCACGTCCGTGAACCCCGCCTGGTGCGCCCAGGCCTTGAGCGAGCGACCGGCGTCGGGGTCGCCGCCGTTCCAGTAGTGCACGTCGCGGACGGCACTCTCCCACATGTGCAGGCCCTGCAGCTTCGGGTGGTACATCACTCCCCCGGAATCGACGTCGCGGACGGCGAGGATCCCGCCCGGTTTCAGCACGCGCAAGAACTCCCGCAAGGCGGCCACGGGGTTGGCGAGGTGCTGGAGCACCTGATGCGCGTGCACGACGTCGAAGCTCGCGTCGCCGAACTCCAGCGCGTAGGCGTCCCCCACCCGGAACGCCACGTTCCGCACACCCTCGTCGAAGGCCAGTCCGGCCGCACGCCGCACGACCTGCTCCGACGCATCGATGCCGGTGACCCGCCCGGGATACAACCGACGGGCCAGGTCGACCGTGATCGTGCCCGGGCCGCAGCCCACGTCCAGCAGGGTCAGGCCGGCGTCCAGGTGCGGGATCAGGTAGGCCGCGGAGTTCGCCACCGTGCGCCAGGTGTGCGAGCGCAGCACGCTCTCGTGGTGCCCATGAGTGTACTGCTCCCGGGGTGCGGTCTCGGGGCGTGCCGGCTCGTCGATCATGAACCGATCCTAGGCGCGGCCGGGAACACTCCGACAGGTCAAATATGGCTGTGACAGGGTGAAGAAATGAACCCCTTCGCCAGCACCAGCACACTTCCGTTCGAGCTGCCCCCGTTCGCGCTGATTGCGGAGGAGCACTACCGGCCGGCGTTCCTGGACGGCATGGCCGAGCAACTCGCCGAGATCGCGGCGATCTGCGCGAGCACGGATGCCCCCACCTTCGACAACACCATGGTCCCACTCGAGCGCAGCGGGCAGCTGCTCACCCGGGTGGCCGAGGTGTTCTTCAACCGGAGTTCGTCAGACTCCGACGACTTCACCAACGCCCTCGCGGAGGAACTAGCCCCGCTCCTCGCGGCGCATGCGGACGCCATCCGTCTGGACCCGGCCCTTTTTCGTCGGATCGCCGCCCTGCACGAGCGGCGCGGCCTTCTGGACCTGGAATCGGAGGCACGCTACCTGGTCGAACGGTACTTCACCGAGTTCACCCTCGCGGGCGCCGGCCTCGCCGACGACGACAAGGCCCGGCTGCGCGACTACAACAAGAGACTCTCCACGGTCACCACCCGGTTCGAGAAGAACCTGCTCGCCGACACCAACGATCTCGCGCTGGTGCTCGACGACGCGAGCGAGCTGGACGGCCTCACCCCCGGCCAAACCTCCGCCGCGGCCGAGGCGGCCACGGAGCGCGGCCTGGACGGCCGGTACGTGATCACCCTGGTGCTGCCGACCTCGCACCCCTACCTGGCGCAGCTGACCAACCGGGGCGTGCGGGAGCGGCTGCTGGCGGCCTCGCGGGCCCGCGGAATCCGTGGCGGGCAGTTCGACAACCGTGACCTGGTGCTGGAGATCGCCCGGCTGCGTGCCGAGCGCGCCCGGCTGCTCGGATTCGACAGTCACGCGGCCGGCGTGACCGCGGACCAAACAGCGAAGACCCCGCAGGCGGTCGCCGATATGCTCGGGCGCCTCGCCCCGGCCGCGGCCCGGAACGCGCGCGCCGAGCAGGCAGACCTGCAGGCGCAGATCGATGCGGAGGGCGGGGGCTTCGAACTCGCCGCCTGGGACTGGGCCTTTTACACCGAGAAGGTGCGGCGGGCCCGCTACAACGTGGACACCGCGGCCATGCGCCCATACTTTGAGTTCGAACGGGTGCTGCAGGACGGCGTGTTCTACGCGGCCAACCTGCTCTACGGCGTCACTTTCACCGAACGCACGGACCTCGTCGCCTGGCACCCGGGGGCGCGCGTGTTCGAGGTCGCCGAGGCCGATGGCTCCCCCGTGGGCCTCTACATCATCGACGTCTACACCCGGGACTCCAAGCGGGGCGGCGCCTGGATGAACGCTCTCGGCTCCCAGTCCACGCTGCTCGGCACCCCGAGGATCGTCTGCAACAACCTGAACGTGCCCCGGCCGGCCGCGGGTGAGCCCACGCTGCTCAGCTTCGATGAGGTCGTCACCCTGTTTCACGAATTCGGGCACGCACTGCACGGCCTGTTCGCGCGGGTCACCTTCCCGAAGTTCGCCGGCACCAATGTGTACCGCGACTTCGTCGAGTTCCCCAGCCAGGTCAACGAGATGTGGATGCTGTGGCCCGAGGTCCTCGCGAACTACGCCCGGCACCACGCGACCGGTGACCCCATGCCCCAGGACCTCGTCGACCGAATCCAAGCCTCGTCCACCTTCAACGAGGGCTTCTCCACCAGCGAGTACCTCGCAGCGGCCCTGCTCGACCAGGCCTGGCACCGCATCGGCGCCGACGACGTGGTAACGGATGTCGCCGCGTTCGAGGCATCCGCCCTCGCCGCCGCGGGCCTCGACAACCCCGTCGTGCCGACCCGGTATGCCAGTACTTACTTCGCCCACACCTTCGCGGGCGGCTACGACGCCGGCTACTACTCCTACATCTGGAGCGAGGTGCTCGACGCGGACACCGGCGAGTGGTTCGCGGAGAACGGCGGGCTCACCCGGGCCAACGGCGACCGGTTCCGGTCCCGGCTGCTCGGCGTGGGCGGCAGCACCGAGCCGCTCGCGGCCTACCGCGACTTCCGTGGCCGCGACGCCTCGATGCAGCCGCTGCTCGACCGCCGCGGCCTGAACTAGCGCCTCCGCCGGACCCAGCGCCGCCCGGTCCCGAGCGGCACTCCAACGCCCCTGCCCTGAACCACATCGACGGAGATTTTACGGTTCGAGGCCGGTTTCGGGCCGATTTGCTCCCATTTTGGCAAAATCTCCGTCGAATTCGTCAGGGACACCCGACGGGCTGTGAGCGAGACCGGCCGGAGGGCATCCCGCCGAGCCAGAGCATCACCACACCGCCGACGGTGATGGCCCGCCCCAGCGCCGGCCAGAGTCCAGAGTCCAGAGTCCAGAGTCCAGAGTCCAGAGAGCACGATCAGAGCACCGCAGACCAGGAATGCGCCGGCGGCGGCGCCGAAGTCGCCCATGGTCTGCCCGGCGGCCACGAGAAGCGCCGCCCCGGGGGGTGGACCAGGCGAAGGAGATCGGCATCTTGAAATACCACGGCAGCATCACACAGGTGATGCCCACCAGCAGGCAGAGCGCCAGCAGGCCGGATGCCGCCTGATCGTCGGTCGCGCCCACGGCCTGTAGTCCGGCGATGACGAGCACGAAAGAACTGGCAAATCCGGTGATGGCCGCCACGATGCCGGCGAAGACGGGCTGTTACCCGGCAACCCTCCGGGCTCAGGGCAGTCGCGTGCCGAAGCGGGGTGAGGCTGGCGCTCTACCTAGGCGGACTTGTCGACGCGCCGGGGCTTGTGCAGCTCGATGGTGGGCTCGGCGTTGTCCAGCACGGCAGCGCGGGTGACCACGACGCGCGCCACCTCGGAGCTTGACGGCACCTCGAACATGATCGGTCCGAGCACCTCTTCCATGATCGCTCTCAAGCCGCGGGCGCCCGTTTTGCGCAGCACGGCCAGGTCGGCGATGGCCTCGAGGGCGGGCTGCTCGAATTCGAGCTCGACGCCGTCGAGTTCGAACATGCGCTGGTACTGGCGCACGAGCGCGTTCTTCGGCACGGTCAGGATCTGCATCAAGGCCACCTGGTCGAGCTGGGTGACCGTGGTGACCACGGGGAGCCGGCCGATGAATTCGGGGATCAGCCCGAACTTGTGCAGGTCTTCGGGGAGCACCTCGCTGAACAGGTTGACGTCGTCGCCCTTGCTGTGCAGCGGAGCGCCGAACCCGATGCCCTTCTTGCCGGCCCGGGTCGAGATGATGTCGTCGAGGCCCGCGAACGCGCCGGCCACGATGAACAGCACATTGGTTGTGTCGATCTGGATGAATTCCTGGTGCGGATGCTTGCGCCCGCCCTGCGGCGGGACCGAGGCCACGGTGCCCTCGAGGATCTTCAGCAGGGCCTGCTGCACACCCTCGCCGGACACGTCGCGGGTGATCGACGGGTTCTCGGCCTTGCGAGCGATCTTGTCGATCTCGTCGATGTAGATGATGCCGGTCTCGGCGCGCTTGACGTCGTAGTCGGCGGCCTGGATCAGCTTGAGGAGAATGTTCTCCACGTCTTCACCGACGTAGCCGGCCTCGGTGAGGGCCGTCGCATCCGCCACGGCGAAGGGAACGTTGAGGCGTTTCGCGAGTGTCTGGGCGAGGTAGGTCTTCCCGCAGCCGGTGGGGCCGATCAATAGGATGTTGGACTTCGCGATTTCCACGTCGTCGTGGATGGCGTCGGCGGCGGTGAGGGTTGCGCGGGAGCGCACCCGCTTGTAGTGGTTGTAGACGGCGACGGCGAGGGCGCGCTTGGCGGCTTCCTGCCCGATGACGTACTCCTCGAGGAAGCCGAAGATCTCCTTCGGCTTGGGCAGTTCGAATTCGCCGGCACCGTCTTCAGCGGTGGCCTCGGCCAGACGCTCTTCGATGATCTCGTTGCACAGTTCGACGCACTCGTCGCAGATGTACACGCCGGGACCCGCAATGAGCTGCTGCACCTGCTTCTGGCTCTTTCCGCAGAAAGAACACTTCAACAGGTCGGCGCTTTCGCCTATTCGGGCCATCCGTCAGCCTCCTCCATTGACAACTGCATCGAGCCTAGCCTGTGCCTGTGCAGCACGGGTGCAGGCTGACCGCATCTGTCGGATAACGTTCGCCCCCGTTGCGCAGGAATCCTCCGACCGGTGAAACGCGACGGATGCCCGGCTCAGGTGAGCCCGGACATCCGTCGCGTTCACGGTTTCGCCCTACTACTTGACGAGCGTGGGCACGTTTTTGCGGCTGGTCAGGATCTGGTCGATCAGGCCGTACTCGAGGGCCTCGGGCGAACCGAGGATCTTGTCGCGGTCGATGTCCTTGTGAACCTGCTCCGCGCTGCGGTTGGAGTGGTGGGCGATGGTGAATTCCAGCCATTCGCGCATGCGCTGAATCTCTGCGGCCTGGATCTCGATGTCAGACGCCTGACCCCCGCCCTGTCCGCCCGCCGACGGCTGGTGGATGAGGATACGCGCATTCGGAAGGGCGAGGCGCTTCCCCGGTGTGCCGCCGGCGAGCAGCACGGCGGCGGCGGAAGCCGCCTGGCCGAGGCAGACCGTCTGGATGTGCGGGCGAATGTACTGCATCGTGTCGTAGATCGCCGTCATCGCCGTGAAGGAGCCACCCGGGGAGTTGATGTACATCACGATGTCGCGGTCGGGATCCTGGCTCTCGAGCACGAGGAGCTGGGCCATGACATCGTCAGCGGACGCGTCGTCGACCTGCACGCCGAGGAAGATGATGCGGTCCTCGAAGAGCTTCGCGTACGGGTCCTGGCGCTTGTAGCCGTATGCCGTGCGCTCTTCAAAGGTGGGGAGGATGTAACGGGCCTCGGGTGACTGCGGGGCGCGTCCCCCGGCCTGGTGACCAAAATTCGTGAATTCCATGTCGTTTCGCCCGTCCTACTTCTTGTTCACTGAGTCATCGGTGCCGCCGCCGCCGATTACCTCCGACGCGGAGCCGCGCAGGTGGTCGACGAAACCATATGCCACGGCCTCGTCGGCGGTGAACCAGTTGTCGCGGTCGTTGTCGATGAGGATCTGCTCGACCGACTTGCCGGTCTGCTCGGCCGTGAGTTCGGCCATCCGCTTCTTCATGTCCAGGATGACCTTGGCCTGGGTCTGGATGTCGGCGGCAGTGCCACCGAATCCGCCGGACGGCTGGTGCAGCAGGACGCGGGCGTTGGGGGTGATGTACCGCTTGCCCTTGGTTCCGGAGGACAACAGGAACTGCCCCATCGAGGCAGCGAGTCCGATGCCGACGGTGACGATGTCGTTCGGTACGAACCTCATCGTGTCGTAGATGGCCATGCCCGCCGTGATCGAGCCGCCGGGCGAGTTGACGTACAGGAAAATGTCCTTCTCCGAGTCCTCTGCAGCCAGCAGCAGGATCTTGGCACAAATCTCGTTGGCGTTCTCGTCCCGGACCTCTGAACCCAGCCAGATGATGCGGTCTTTCAGCAGTCGGTCAAAAACGCCGGGTGTGGGTGTCATATCGGCCATGTCGCGCTCCGTTTCACTTGTCGCTTCAGAATGAATCTATAGGAGCCAACGCTCCGGAACGGCTGTGTTCGCCCTCGGCAGATAACACGCCACCCGGCGCCGCCCTGGTGCGCCCCGCGCATCCGTCGCTCCGAGCGACTTCGACGGAGATTTTGCCCTCCAGGCCCGAAAACCGAGCACAACGGCCCAAAACCGGAAAATCTCCGTCGACTTCGTTCAGGGCCGTGGAGGGGAGGGCACAAATGCGAAACGGGCCGGATGTCTGTGACATCCGGCCCGTCGGCTCGCGTGAGCGACGCGGTGGTGCTACTTCTTGGCTGCGGCAGCCTTCTTCTTCGCAGCGGCGGCCTTGGCCTTGGCGGCCTTCTCGGCCTTGGCCTTGGCGGCCTTCTCGGCCTTGGCCTCGGCGGCCTTGATGGCCTCAACCTCGGCGTCGACCTCGGCCTCGACCTCGGCGGCGTCGGAGTCGTCTTCCGCGATCTCGTCGTCGTCCTCGTCGGACGCCACGTCGGACGCCTCGTCGGCGATCGCGACGAACTCGGACAGGTCGACGGAGTCGCCGTTGGAGTCGACGACCTCGGCCTTGCCCAGGGCGATGGCGAGGGCCTTGTTGCGGGCGACCTCGGCCACCATCGACGGGATCTGACCGTTGCCGCTCAACGCCTGGACGAATTCGCTCGGGTCCATGCCGTACTGGGCTGCACCCTGGATCAGGTACTGGGTGAGCTCGTCCTGGCTGACCTGGACCTTCTCCGCTTCGGCGATGGTGTCGAGCAGGATCTGCTGACGGAAGGTCTTCTCGCTGGCCTCGGTGACCTCGGCGCGGTGCTCGGCGTCTTCGAGGCGGTTCTCGCCCTCGAGGTGGCGGCGAACCTCGTCCTCGATGATCGCGGCCGGGATCGGGACCTCGACTGATTCGAGCAGCTGCTCGACGAGCTTCTCGCGGGCCTGGGTGCCCTGGCCGAAGACCTTGGAGCGCTCGACCTGGCCCTTGAGGCTCTCGGTCAGCTCGGCGATGGTGTCGAATTCGCTGGCGATCTGCGCGAAGTCGTCGTCGGCGGTGGGAAGCTCGCGCTCCTTGACGGCGCCGACGGTGACGGTGATCTCGGCGGTCTCGCCCTCGTGGTCCCCACCCATCAGGTTGGAGTTGAAGGTGGTGGTCTCGCCGGCGCTGAGGGAGTCGAGCGCCTCGTCGATGCCGTCGATGAGGTCGCCGGAGCCGACCTCATAGGAGATGCCGGTGGCGTTGTCGACCTCGACGCCGCTGATGGCGGCGATCAGGTCGATCTGCACGAAGTCTCCCGTGGTGGCGGGGCGGTCGACGGTCACGAGCGTGCCGAAGCGGCTGCGCAGGTTGTCGAGCTCCTCGGCGACCTCTTCGTCGGACACCTCGACGGCGTCGACGGTGAGCTTCAGGCCGGAATAGTTCGGCATGTCGATCTCGGGGCGCACGTCGACCTCGATGGCCAGCTCCAGATCTCCGGAGAAGTCCTTGTCGCTGGGCCAGGCGACGATGTCGGCCTCGGGGCGGCCCAACGGGCGCAGCTTGTGCTCGGTCACGGCCGAGCGGTAGAAACCGTCGAGGCTCTCGTTGACCGCGTGCTCCAGCACGGCGGACTTGCCGACGCGCTGGTCGATGATGGCCGGCGGGACCTTGCCCTTGCGGAAGCCGGGAATGTTGATGTCCTCGGCGATGTGGCCGTAGGCGTGGGTGATGCTGGGCTTCAACTCCTCGGGAGCCACCGAGATGGTGACCTTCGCGCGAGTGGGGCTCAGTTTTTCTACCGTGGACTTCACGTGGCAATCTCCTGTGTTCGACCGATGTTTAGGGGGGTGTTGGTCGGGGCGACAGGATTCGAACCTGCGACCTCTCGGCCCCAAACCGAGCGCTCTACCAAGCTGAGCTACGCCCCGGACAATATCTCAACCCGGTGGTGGCATCCGTTGGGGCGCAAAGTTCACGCAGTTCGCGGAATGACCTCGGTAAGTCTACTGCACGGCCCGGATGCCGCGGGCCGGGGCGTGCAGTCGGCGACCGTCAAGGTGTACTACGCTGTGTGAGTGCGCAGGAGACTGCGCCCAGGGGATGTAGCTCAATGGTAGAGCCTCAGTTTTCCAAACTGATGGCGCGGGTTCGATTCCCGTCATCCCCTCCACGCCGGGCCCGCGACGGGCCGCCGCGCAGGCCGAGTTCCCACGGCTCAGCCGAGTCCCAGCCCGTTCAGGGTCGTGCGCAGCGTCGCCGCAGAGTGCTCGAACAGCTCCTGCTCCTTCTCGTTGAAGGGCACCTCGATCACGCGCGAGACTCCCTCGGCGTTGATCACGCTCGGGACTGACAGCGCCACGTTGCTGACGCCGCGGTAGTCCGTGAGCACCGAGCTGACCGGGAGAACCGCGCCCTCGTCGCGCAGCACCGCCTCGACGATCCGGGCGCCGGAGAGCCCGATCGCATAGTTCGTGGCGCCCTTGCCGGCAATGACCGTGTACGCCGCGCTCTTCACGCTCTCGGTGATCGCGTCGAATTCGGCCTCCGAGAAGGGTTCCAGGCCTTGGGGCGAGATATCGTCCTGCACCCACTCGGCCAGGGAGATCGGGCCGATCCGGGCCTGGGACCAGAGCGGGAACTCCGAGTCGCCATGCTCGCCGACGATCACGGCGTGAACATTGGCGATCGCGACGCCGACCCGGTGCGCGAGCATCCAGCGCAGCCGGGAGGAGTCGAGCACCGTGCCCGAACCGAAGACGCGCGCGGCCGGGAGCCCGCTGAACTCACGGGCGGCGTAGGCCAGCACATCGCAGGGGTTGGTGACGAGCATGTAGACGGCGTCCGGGGCCCGCTCGACCAGTCTGGGCATTAGTTCCCGCAGGATGCCGACGTTGACGCCCGCCATCTCCAGCCGTGACTGACCGGGGTGCTGCCTCGCCCCGGCCGTGATCACGACCATGTTCGCTCCGGCGATGGCGTCGAGGTCGCTGCCGCCGGCCACGCAGGAGGCCCCCGTGAACTGGGTGCCGTGGGCCAGGTCGAGAACCTCGGCCTCCACCTTGGGCCCATTGATGTCGTAGAGCACGACTTCCCGCGCGGACTGCCGGATCAGCGCGGCGTAGGCCAGGGACGACCCGACGGCCCCGGCTCCGATGATGGCCAGCTTGGAATTCGCGATCTCGCTCATGAGCCAATTCTGCGCCCTGCCCGGTCCAGTTCCGGGCATCCGGATGCCCGCACGACGGTCAGTGTCGCAAAAAGGTGAGTACGGCCAGCACCCGGCGGTGGTCGGAACCCGAATCGTCGAGGCCCAGCTTCTGGAATATCGACGTCACGTTCTTCTCGACCGCGCCGACGCCGATCACGAGCATCGCCGAGATGCTGGCGTTGGTGCGCCCCTCCGCCATCAGCCCGAGCACGTCGCGCTCGCGCGGCGTGAGAGCCGCGAGGGGGTCGGTGCGGCGGGCCAGCAGCTCACGCACAACCTGCGGGTCGAGCACGGTACCACCCGCGCTGATGCGGGTGACGGCGTCGCGCAGTTCGTCGAGCGACGCCACCCGGTCCTTGAGCAGGTAGCCCAGTCCCCCGTTGCCGGCGGCCAGCAGCTCATGCGCGTAGGTGCCCTCCACATACTGACTGAGCAGCAGGATGCCCACCTTCGGCAGCCGGCGGCGCAGTTCCAACGCGGCCCGCACGCCCTCGTCGCGGAAGGTCGGCGGCATCCGCACGTCGAGCACGGCAACGTCGGGCCGCCGGGCGTCGACCTCGGCGAGGAGGGAATCCGCGTCGCCGTAGGAGGCGACGGTCTCGAATCCCGCCTCATCGAACAGCCGGATCAGTCCCTCCCGCAGCAGCACCGAGTCCTCGGCCAGCACGAGCCGCAGCGGTGGGGTGGGCGAAGCCGCGGGAGAGGCTGAGGCGAGGTCGGTCATCCGTTCAGGATACGGCGACGGCACGGACCGGCACGGCCGCGGGCAGCGGGATGTGCGCCCCGATGGCCGTCGGTCCGCCATCGGGGCTCCGCACCGAGAGCACGCCGCGCAGCCCGCGCAGGCGTTCGTCGAGCCCCTGCAGGCCGTGCGCGTCGATCAGCCGGGCCCCGCCGACGCCGTCGTCGATCACCCAGAGGTCGAGCCAGGTGGTGCCGGCCGTTCCGGTGCTGCCGGTGCTGCCCTCGTCGGCCACTGGACGCAGGGCCAGGTGCAGACGGATGCCCGTGGCCCGCGCGTGCTTGGCGGCGTTGGTGAGCAGCTCCGCGGCCACGAAATACGCGCTGCGCTCGATCTCACTCGACAGCCGCAGCGCGGGGTCGACCTGCAACTCGAGGCGCACCGGAACCGTGCTGCGCGCGGCCAGGGACTCGAGGCCGGCGAGGAGGCCGCGGTCCTGCAGGATGGGCGGCACCAGCCCGCGGGACAGCGCCCGCAGCTCCTCGAGGGTGTCGTGCGCCTGTTCCCGGGCCTCCACGATCAGGGCGCGCGCAGCATCCGGGTCGGTCGTCAGCTTGCGCTCGGCGCTGGCGAGGTCCATCTGCAGGCGCACCAGGCGCTGCTGCGGGCCATCGTGGATGTCCCGCTCCAGTCGCCGTAGGGACTGGTCCTCCGCGGCGACGGCCGCCCCGCGTGACGCGCTGAGGTCGGCGACCTCGCGCTGCAACGCCTCGGACCGCCAGGCGCCCAGCATGCCGCGCGCCGCGAACTGGTGCAGCAGGGTGAACGCGTGCGTGATGTACGGCAGGGTCAGCAGGAAGAGGAGGCCCAGCGCGAGCTGGAAGAGGCTCTCGGCCAGGAGAGGGTCGATCGGAAGGGTGGTGCCCGGCAGCACCCAGCCGAGGATCACCTCGTGCAGCCAGACCCCGTCGGTGTCGGTCAGGAAGCGGCCCCAGAACCAGTAGCTGACGCCGCCGAGGCCCACCGAGAGCCAGACGACGGTGACGGTCCAGCTGACGAGGCCGAGCACGACGTTCACCACCATGCCGTGCAGCAGGTAGAGCCAGTAGTGCCCGTTGACGAGCGGGCCGAGCAGGGCCCGGAGGGTGGTCGCCGGCTCGCCCGGCGTCTCCCATCGCGGCGGGGTGGTGGCGGGCTGGCCGGCCCAGCGCAGACGGACGAGTTCGACCAGTCCGATGCCGCGGGCGAGGTAGAGGGATGCCACCACGACCACGATCCCGACGACGACGGCGAGCAGACCCACTCCGGTGAAGAAGACGGTGCTCAGCACGGTGAGCGCGATCACGACCACCGGCAGGGTGAGCAGCAGGAAGAGCAGCTCCTGCGGCACGCGGCGCCAGAGCGCGCCGTAGGTGGTGCGGGTTCCATCGCCGTCCGAGCCGGTGGGCGCGGCGGCCGTGGGTGTGGCGGCCGTGGGTGTGGCGGCCGTCGGGTCGGTTCCCGTCTGTGCGGTGATGATGGCTCCGGTCGTTGTGGGCATGGTGTCCTCCAGTAAGTCTGTCGGTCCTCAGCCTGATCGCCGGGTCAGGCGGGACACATCCCGCTGGCAACCGCATTTCAGCGGGGGTAAACCCCCGGGGCTGGCGGCGCGCAACGGCGCACGGTCCGGGCCCCCGGCATCCGTCGCGACGTAAAACCGGAGAATTCTGCGACACGCCGCGTTTGCCAGCTGGGGTGACCCGGTCTTTTCGGACGGGGTCCTCGGTTTCATTTTAGGCGGCGAGTGTGAGTTTGATGAGTCGTTCGGTGGGTGTTGAGTAGCCGAGGGTCTGGTGCAG
>NZ_SOGQ01000044.1 GCF_004403465.1 Cryobacterium sinapicolor
CCCCCGTTACTTTCTTCGTAGCCCTTGATCGTGTAGTTATGTGAGGGTGTTGGCCTGTCAGGCCCGGCATGGTTCTTGCCCCCAGTCGCTCATGATCCGGGGGGTGTTGTCACCGGGCCTGACTGGCATCAGGTGATCGCTGATAGGGGCTGGACCGGGACTCGTCCCAGGCCGTTCGTAACGTGGATGCCGAGACTTGATGCCGCGGTTCAGGCCGACTTGTGGAACCTGAGACGGAGGATTCATGATCGAGAACTACGACAGCGTCGACGTCTTCATCGGCGTGGACGTCGGCAAGGGAGAACACCACGCGGTCGCCCTCGACCGGGCCGGCAAGCAACTCTTCGACAAGGCACTGCCCAATGACGAAGCGAAGCTCCGCGAGCTGATCGGGCAGCTGAAACGACACGGCCAGGTCTTGTTCGTCGTTGATCAGCCCGCGACCATCGGCGCCCTGCCGATCGCCGTCGCCCAGGCCGAAGACGTGCTCGTGGGCTACCTGCCGGGGCTGGCAATGAGGCGCATCGCGGACCTGCACGCGGGCGAAGCCAAGACCGACGCCCGCGATGCCGCGATCATCGCCCAAGCCGCGAGGAGCCTCCCGCATGCTTTGCGGTCGCTGCAGCTGGCCGATGAGCAGGTCGCTGAGCTCTCGATGCTTTGCGGTTTCGACGACGATGTCGTCGGCCAGATCACGGCCACGAGCAACCGTACCCGCGGGCTCCTCACCCAGATCCACCCTGCGTTGGAGCGGGTCCTGGGCCCGCACCTGGACCATCCGGCGGTGCTGGATCTGCTGCAGCGCTACCCGACGCCAGCGGCGATGAAGGCCGCTGGCCCAACCCGACTTGGCAACCGGCTGCTGAAGTTGGCACCGCGAATGGGCCGGCGCCTCGCGGACGAGATCACCCGGGCGCTGGGCGAGCAGACCGTCGTGGTGACGGGCACGAACGCGACCAGCGTCGTGCTCCCCAAGCTTGCCGAACAGCTCGCCGCGCTCCGCCGGCAACGGGACGAGA
>NZ_SOGQ01000053.1 GCF_004403465.1 Cryobacterium sinapicolor
CCGGAATTTGTCAAGGTGAATGAGGCCAGCGTGAGTTTAGGCGGCTAGTTTCGGTTCGGCCTCCGCGACTGCGGGTTCGGCGGGTTGGTTGATCCAGGCTGGCCCGGGCAGGGCGAGGATCTTTGGTGCGGCGCTGCTGCTGAAGCGTTCTGGGTTCTGGGCCCGGGCCGCGGCGAGGACCTTGCCGCGTTCGATGGCGCGGCCCGCGGCGTGTCCGTAGTGAACGTCGGCGGGAGTGTTCAAGCCGATGCCGGTGTGGTGGTGGGTGTGGTTGTAGCCCTCGACGAAGCGGTTCATGAACAGGCGTGCGTCGCCGAGGGTGCCGAAGCGTTCCGGGAACACCGGCGCGAACTTCAACGTCTTGAACCACGCCTCGGAGTACGGGTTGTCGTTGCTGACCTGAGGCCGGGAATGCGACTTCGTGACCTCTAGATCGGAGAGCAACGCGGCCACGGTCTTGGATGTCATCGACGTTCCTCGGTCCGCGTGGACGACGTGGGGAACGCCGTGGATGCCGAAGGTTTCCTTCATCATCTCCACGGCCAACTCACCGGATTCGGAGGCGTGAACGTAGGCGCCGACGATATAACGGGAGTAAATATCGATCATCACGTAGCAGTCAAAGTAGCGGCCCTTCACGGGCCCGGCGAGTTTGGTGATGTCCCACGAGTAGACCTGGCCGGGCCCGGTCGCGACCAGTTCCGGGATTGCCCGGGCCGGGTGGCGGGCCAGGCGGCGGCGTTCCTTGACGAGCTTGTTCGCGGCCAACACCCGGTAAATCGTGGAGATCGACGCCAGATACACGCCCTGATCCAGCAGTCGGGCATAGATCTGAATCGGCGCCAGATCGACCAGCTCCGGCGAGGTGACCAGTCTCAGGATTCGGGCCCGCTCGGCCTGGCTGAGCTTGTTCACCGGCACCACCGCTGCCCGCCTTGTCGGCGTTTGAACCGGTGTTCGCGTCGCGGTTGCCCGAGAGACTCCGGTCAGACGGGCCGCGGCGCGGGTCGGGACGTTAGCGGCGGTGAGGTCGCGGTAAACGCCCATCAGGATCTCG
>NZ_SOGQ01000082.1 GCF_004403465.1 Cryobacterium sinapicolor
TGTAACTCCCAAGGAGGTTGTGAACGGCGTGGCTTGAGTTAAATGGGCGAGGACCTCCGGTATCGAAGTGGGTAACCACACTCACTCGATTTCCAGGAGGCCCTCGTGTCCCACGCTAACGCTTTGTTGTCCCCGAAAGGCCGATTGCTGCTCGCCCGCCGCGTCGTTGTCCATGGCTGGAACCTGCGGCGGGCCGCGAAGAGTATGAGTTGCTCGCCGGCGACGGCGAAGAAGTGGGCCGACCGGTATCGGGCCGCTGGTGAGGCCGGCATGCGCGACCTGTCGTCACGCCCGCTGACCTCGCCGAACCGGACGCCCAGGCGCATGGAACGACGGATCGTGGCACTTCGATTCACGAGGCGATGGGGACCTCATCGAATCGCGTTTCACCTGCACTTGAACCGGTCAACGGTCGAGAATGTGCTCCGCCGCTTCCAGATGCCGCGCCTGGCCAACATCGACCGGGTCACCGGGCTGCCCGTGAGGAAACCGAAACCGATCCGCTACGAGCACCCGAACCCGGGCGACCTCGTTCACGTCGATATCAAGAAGCAAGGACGCATCCCCGACGGCGGTGGGCACCGAACTCTCGGCCGGGCCGTTGGCCGCAAGCACAGAGGTCACCAGGGCGGCCGGGGCTACTCGTTCATCCATCACGCCGTCGACGACCACTCACGGCTGGCCTACTCCGAGATCCTTCTCGACGAGAAGAAAGAGACCGCCGCCGGGTTCTGGCAGCGGGCCAACGCGTTCTTCTCCGGCCACGGCATCACCGTCCTGCGAGTGATCACCGACAACGGTCCCTGCTACCGCTCGGGCACTTTCCAAGCCGCGCTCGGCCCGGGAATCAAGCACAAATTCACTCGCCCCTACCGGCCGCAAACGAACGGCAAAGTCGAGCGCTTCAACCGCACACTGGAAGCCGAATGGGCATACGCCGCTGCTTACACATCAGACGAAGCCCGAGCTGCCACCTACCAGCAGTGGGTCCATGACTACAATCACCACAGACCCCACAGCGGCATCGGAAACACCCCACCCATCAACCGCGTTCACAAGGTCTCTGGGAGTTACA
>NZ_SOGQ01000096.1 GCF_004403465.1 Cryobacterium sinapicolor
CTAGTACTACAGTCGCGTTTATTTTTGGCTGTATCGGCGTTTTGATCGGATTTTTGCCCCGAATCCTGTTAATCATGACGGGTGAACGATGATATTTGGGTGGCAGAGGTACAGGAATGGGCGCAGGGCCTCGAGGAGATCCGCGGGTTGATTGGGGACGAGTTTGCACGCTCGGAACCGCGGAACAACGCGGTCAGTTACATTCGTGGCCTGCTCTCGGACGAGGAGCGGAAGAACTCCTGGAGCTTGTCTGAGCGGGCCGGCCATGGCACCCCTGATGGGATGCAGCGGCTGCTCTCGACCACGGATTGGGACCCGGATGCCGTGCGCGATGCCTTGTTCGGCTACGTGAAAAAGCACCTGGGCGACCCCACGGGGATTTTGGCGATTGACGAGACCGGATTCCTGAAAAAGGGGACGGCGTCGGCCGGGGTGGCCCGCCAGTATTCGGGCACCGCGGGGCGGGTGGAAAACTGCCAGATCGGGGTGTTTCTCACCTACGCGTCCTCGGCCGGGCGGACCTTCCTGGACCGGGAGCTGTACCTGCCCAAAGCCTGGATCGACGACGCCGAGCGGTGCAAGCAGGCGGGAATCCCCGAGGACCGGGTGATGGCCACCAAGCCCGTGCTGGCCGCCGAGATGATCGAGCGCGCCCTGGACGCCGGCATCGAGGCCGAATGGACCACCGGGGATGCCGTCTACGGCCAACACACCGGGCTGCGCCGCCGGCTGGAGGCCCGCGGCATGAATTACGTGATGGCCGTGCCCATGAACCAGCGCGCCATCACGTCGACCCCGGGTTCATTGGGCGCCGAAGGGCGGGCCGATCAGCTCTTCGCCGCCCTGGACGGGAGGGCCTGGCGCACCCGCACCGCCGGCACCGGGACCAAGGGCGAACGGCTCTACTCTTGGGCCAGGATTCGCATCAACGGCCCCGCCGAGACAGGGGAACACTGGCTGCTGGCCCGCCGCTCCCTGAAAGACCCCACCGACCTGGCCTACTACATCTGCCACACACCCGAGAACGCCACCCTGATCGAGCTGGCCCGGGTCGCCGGGGCCCGCTGGGCCATCGAGGAAACCTTCCAAACCTCCAAAGGCGAAACCGGGCTCGACCACTACCAAGTGCGGCAATATGGCGGCTGGTACCGGCACATCACCCTCTCCATGTTCGCC
>NZ_SOGQ01000018.1 GCF_004403465.1 Cryobacterium sinapicolor
CTGTCAACGTCGGGTAAAAACTGACCCTCTATCGTCGATTGAATTTTGACCCCTCGGGTTGGTCTTTTTGGTTTAGTTCGCGCCTGGTTGGGGTTGCTGCTCGAGCAGTTCGCGGCGGCTGCGGGTGCGGTGAGAATCCCCGGCAAGGGTGACGACCTCGGCATGGTGAACGAGGCGGTCGATCATGGCCGCGGCGACGATCTCGTTGGAGAAGATCTCGCCCCACCGGCCGAAGGGCATGTTCGAGGTTGCCAGAATGGCGCCCTGTTCATAGCGGGCGGCGACGAGCTGGAAGAACAGGTTCGCGGCATCGTGATCGAAGGCCAAATACCCTATTTCGTCGATAATCAGGAGCTTGTATTTGCGTAGCCGTTTGAGCTCCAGGTCGAGGCGACCGGCGGTGTGCGCGGCCGCGAGGCGGGCGACCCACCCGGTGGCCGTGTCGAAGAGGACCGAGTAGCCGGCCTGGATCGCCTTGACGCCCAGACCGATCGCGAGGTGGGTTTTCCCAACGCCGGGCGGCCCCAACAGCACTACGTTGTCCGCCTTCGCGATCCAAGTCGTCGTGGCCAAGTGGGCGAGGATATCGCGGCGCAGCGAGGGCTGGTGGTCGAGGTTGAATTCCTCCAACGTTTTCACCTGCGGGAAGTGGGCGCCGGCGATGCGCAGTGCCGTTCCGTGGGCCTCCCTGTCGGCGACCTGGCGTTGCAGGACCGTCGCGAGGTACTCCTCGTGCGACCACCCGGATTGCCGTGCCGTGTCGGCGAGCTCCTCCCAGGTGCGGGCGATCGTGGGGGTCTTCAACACCCGCGCGAGATACGCGATCGTCGAGGCGATCTGCGGTCCCGCCGGCGGGGTGCTGGACGGTGTCACTCTGTCGAGCGCGCTCATCAGCTCAACGCCTTCTCGGCCGGGGTGCCCGCCGCGGTGGTGGTGAAGTCGCCGCCGAAGAGCGCGTCGTAGTCGGTCAACACCCGCAGCGCTACCCGGTGGCCATCGGCATGCTGGCGGCTGGCGCGTTCCAAGGACCGGCGTTCCTCAGCGAAGGCGCTGCGCAGGGTCTTCGCGATGCCGACATGCGCCGGATCGGTGATCGTTGCCCGCCTGGCCCAACACCGCGCATGGGCGCCCACGACCGTGCCTTCGCGCGTGATCGTGACCATCGTCGCGGTCGCATGGACGTCGACGAACCTGCCCGCGCAGCGCGGATCGACGGAGTAATCGTTGGAATCAACCCGGAGGTAGTACTCCCGGCCAAGCCGCACCCTGGTGCGCAACCCGGTCGAGGGCGCCGACACCGGCAGCATCGTCATCGCCGCCAGATCCG
>NZ_SOGQ01000007.1 GCF_004403465.1 Cryobacterium sinapicolor
CCTTGGGTTCTAGCGATCGTCGCAACACTCACCATTCTGAGAGTTGCAAACGCCCATGCTCGATACCGCGAACACGCCGCTACCGCACAGGACCTACCGCGAAGCCGAGAGGGTCGAGTTCCTCGACGCCTTCGAACGCCTCGGCAAGGTCAGCCTGGCAGCCCGAGAGGTCGGGCTTCATCCGGCCAGCTGTTACAAGTGGCTTGTCGATGCAGGCATCGATGCTAAGAAGCACAGCCGGGCCCGACGCGCGGAGTACTTCCGACTCCGTGAGGCCGGCACTGCCCGCGTCGACGCAGCCCGACAAACCGGGCTGAACATTCGCACCGCGATCGACTGGGACCAGGGGATCGAACACGCCAGCAATCGCCGGGTGTACCCCGACGGCCGCGTCATCGACTACAACAAGGACGTGCCTGTTCTCAGCGAAGCCCGTCAACGTCTGCTGCTTCCCCTGGTCGAGAGGCAGCTAGATCCGCGGTACCTGTCGCTCGTCGACCGGGAAAAGATCCGCGACCTCTCGGCCACCGGGGCATCCATCCGTTTCATCGCGCAGACCATGCTGCGGGCGCCGTCGACGATCAGCCGGGAGCTGCGCCGCAATGGCACCGACACGGGCACCTACGAGCCCTACGCGGCCCACCGCGCGGCCGCTGAGCGCCGGCCCCGCCCCAAGGACATCAAGCTGGTCGAGGGGTCACGCCTGCGTGAATACGTGCAGAAAAAGCTGCAGATCCGCTGGTCTCCCGAGCAAATCTGCCACTCTTTGATCAAGGAGTATCCCGATCATCAGGAGATGCGAGTGTCACCCGAGACGGTCTACCAAGCCCTATACCTGCAATCCCGCGGCGGGCTGAAGAAGGAAGTCCAGGCCGCGCTGCGCACCGGGCGCACCCGCCGCAAACCACAGAACACCGGACAAGCCCGGAGGAACAGATTCGCCGATCCCATGATCATGATCGCCGACCGTCCACCCGAGATCGACGACCGCGCCGTTCCCGGACACTGGGAAGGAGACCTCATCACCGGCATGCTGAATCAGTCCGCGATCGGCACCTTGGTCGAGCGGACCACCCGGTATGTGATGCTCGTGCACCTGCCCGATAACCACACTGCCGAAGCCGTCAGAGACGGCCTCGTGGCCGCCATCGCCACTCTCCCGGAACACCTTCGCGGGTCGCTGACCTGGGACCAAGGCTCCGAGATGGCGACCCACAGATCGTTCACCACAGCCACGGACATGCCCGTCTATTTCTGTGATCCGGCGAGCCCTTGGCAACGCGGCTCCAACGAGAACACCAATGGGCTGCTACGGCAGTACTTCCCGAAAAGCACCGACCTCTCCACCTACGGACTGGAAGATCTGGAGCACGTCGCCCAGGAACTCAACGGTCGTCCTCGCAAAACACTCATGTGGGATACCCCAGCCGAGCGAATCCGTGATCTACTAATCCCGGCCTAAACCACCGCAGTGTTGCAACGACTGCTTGAAACCGCC
>NZ_SOGQ01000063.1 GCF_004403465.1 Cryobacterium sinapicolor
ACCCTCTGCGTCAAGCTGCTTGTGAGTCACTTCACAAGCAGTAGGAGGCAAGGGAATGTCGATCAGCCCGGGGTTCAACGCGGCGGAGATCCGCGAGTTCGTCCATGAGTACCAAGGGGTGCCGCACGGGCGGAAAGGTCCCTGGCTCGCGGAGCGCAAGGTCTCGAGGGGCACGTTTCGGCGTTGGTGCGACGCGGTTTACGCGGGTGACCTCGAGCGCGGGCTGATTCCGCGAGAAGGTAGTCATATGACTGTTCCCCCGGGCAAGCGCACGGCGCTAGAGAAGACACGTGCTGCTGAGCACGCGGCACACGAGGCTGAGGTCGCTCAGCTGAGCAAGCGTGTTCGCGAGTTGGAGGACACCAATAAGGCGCTGGGAAAAGCTATCGGGCTCTTGCACGCGATGAGCGAGGAAGAGCCCGCAGTCACCCTGAAGACCCCAGATCGGTCCGATTCCTGACGCTTGAGAACCAGTTCGTGGTGGAGCTGACGCGCACCACGGGCTCTCAACGCAAAGCCTTGGGAATCGCCGGCATCGCACGCTCGACCTGGCAGTACCGGCGAAATCCCCGGGCGCGGGTGCTCGAGCCGGTCGCGCAGAAAGACCGTGCTTACCTGTCTCGGATCCCCACCGTCGATCGGGCCGTGATCGCCAAGAAGATCACGGCCGGCTGGGCCGGCGGGCACTCCGTGGATCACACGTTCGCGTCCACCTGGGACCGAGGTGTGATGCTCGCCGCGCGCCGGTCGTGGTGGCGTATCGCAGCCGATATCGAAGACCAGAGCGCCCGCCCCGTGGTGCCCACGGGGCGCGGGTCCCGAACACCGCGCGAGAAGCCGGTGCTGATCGCGACCGGGCCTGGCCAGGTTTGGAGTTGGGACATCACTGATCTGCGCTCTCCCTGGCGAGGCAAAGCGTTCAAGGCTTACTCAATCATCGATATCTACTCCCGCAAGATCGTCGGCTGGCGGGTCGAGGAGCGCGAGAGCGACCACCTCGCCGTGGAGATGTTCCAGGCTGCGTTCCGCCAGCACGGCACCCCACGCTTCGTTCACGCGGACTCCGGCCCCGCGATGCGGTCGGGCGCTCTGGCCGAGCTCCTCGAGAAGCACGACGTCACTAAAACCCACAACCGGCCTTACGTTTCCAACGACAACCCGTTCTCTGAGTCCGAGTTCCGCACGATGAAATACCGCCCCAATTACCCCGGAACATTCGAGACTCTGGAGGACGCTCGCGGCCATCTGGACGAGTATGTGCCCTGGTACAACGCGACCCACAGGCACTCCGGCATTGCGTTGTTCACGCCCCAGCAAGTCCACGATGGCTCCTGGCGGCGCGCCCACGGCATCCGTGACCACGCCCTGCAGCACTACCACCAGCAACACCCGGAACGATTCCGTGAACGACCAACAACACCCGCACCAGCCAGCCTCGTCGGGATCAATCACCTCGCCGACGAAACCGCCACAAACTAACCCAAGTGACTCCAGTCAGCTTGACATCGCCCG
>NZ_SOGQ01000094.1 GCF_004403465.1 Cryobacterium sinapicolor
CGTGAGGTTGTGGTCGCGCGCATATTTCCGCAAAGCCGCGAATGCTTCGTCCATGGTTAGCCCAGCGCTTTCCGAGACAACACCCTTGGCTTGCTCGATCAGAATTCGGCGAACCGGGCGACGAACTGCGTGACGGCGTTCGGCCAGGTAACGGTGTCCTCAAGGATCACTGAGCCCCCGCCCGACGTTTCCGTCCTGCCTCTTTGGGCGGTTTCCGCGAGTTAGAATACCTAAATTGCATTGTCCCGTGTAAGGCATGTGATCTCTGAGAGAGGACGCAATGACTTGGTTTTCAAAAGTCCTGGGCTCGCGCCTCGACGTCCGGACGACGTGATGAACGACAACAAGAACGATTTCGGGGTTGCTGAACCCCCGGATTTGTGTTCACCGTTTATAGACGACCTTGGCGTCACCGGTGTGTCAATCGCCGTTTTCGGTCCGAGGGGCGGTCAAACCACCATTTGTTCGAGCGATGCGGTCGCCGCGCGTATTGACGAATTGCAGTTCGATCTTGGCGAAGGCCCGCAGTGGGCCACACTCAAAACCGGTGTTCCTACGCTCGTGCCGGATGTTTCCACAGGAACCCATGATTCCTGGCCGATTTTTGCAGCTTCGATCGGTTCACTTCACGTGGGCGCGCTCTTCTCGTTCCCGTTACTTATGGGTGCAGTCACTGTTGGCGCCGTCGGTTTATACCGGCGAACTGCGGGCGCTTTGAGCCCGCAGCACATAGAGATCGCAGTGACCCTGGCGTCGGCCCTGACGGACGTTGCCGTGCGCCACGCCATCGCGGGTGCTGGCATTGAGGGCGCTGGAGAGTCGATGTTGACCCCGGCAATGAGGCGCGAGGTTCATCAGGCAACAGGGATGATCCTTGTGCAACTGGATACCACTGCTACCATCGCCTACTCGCGCCTGCAGGCCCACGCTTTTGCCAACGGTCGAACCGTTCAGGACATCGCCCGCGACGTCGTCAGTAGGCACTTGAGCTTCAAATCTCTCCCCGAATAGTTTCACTACCGAGAAATGAGTAAGCCATGGCTGACTTCACCCGCGAAGCGAAGCTGAATAGAGCGTTCGTCAAACTTACCGACACCCTCACGGATGATTTTGACGTCGTTGACCTTCTCCAAAACCTCGTGGAACAATGCTCGGACATTCTCGATACGCAGGCTGCGGGGCTCATGCTCCTCGATGGTTTGGGCGAGTTGCAGCTAGTGGCATCCACCAGTGAAGAAACGACTCTCGTAGAGGTGATGCAACTGAACGCGGGCGCCGGACCGTGTGTCGAGTGCTTTACCACCGGGAAACCGGTGACCGTTGGCGATATCGAACGTTCCGGGGATCGGTGGCCTGCCTTTCGTCTTGAGGCGATACGCCAGGGTTTCAAGTCCGTGCACGCGACGCCGATGCGTCTTCGAGGCCAAGTGCTTGGGGCCTTGAACATGTTCAGCATCCACGTGGGTGAACTGGTCGCCGCCGATGTCGCTGTTGCACAGGCCTTGGCCGACGTTGCCACCATCGGTCTCCTGCAGGAGCGAGGAAGCAGAGAGAAAACTCTCGTCGCGGCGCAGTTGCAACGAGCCCTGAGCTCCCGAATTCTGATCGAGCAAGCCAAGGGTGTTGTCTCGGAAAGCGCTGGGCTAACCATGGACGAAGCATTCGCGGCTTTGCGGAAATATGCGCGCGACCACAACCTCACG
>NZ_SOGQ01000060.1 GCF_004403465.1 Cryobacterium sinapicolor
CAGTACTACTGGTGCCCCTGCGGATTCGTGACCGGCTAATGGTCAGCGATCGTTGGCCCAGACGGCCCAGTGTGGCGGCACTCAGACGTAGCCGTTAAGGAGCCGCCAGGCCAGGATCGAGCAGCTCAGGATGCCGAACATGATCGTTAAGACGCCGGTGAGCCGGAGGTTGGCGGGCTGCATTGTTGCGCTTCTGAGCTTTTCTGGATACATCGTCATCGTGTCCGAGAGCATCTTGAAAAACCTGAAAAGGGGCGCATTCCAAACGAGTATGCAGCTTCCGCCGATGGTTCCGATGAGTCCAAAGGCCAGCATCGCGATGTTGGTGCTCATCGCTAGAGACTATCGACTCGATCATGGCACCAGTGCTGTTCATTTGCGTTTCGTGACGTAGTCGATGAACACGGCGCCGGCGTTCTGACGGTGTTTGTCTGTGACTTTGTAGCTGTAGTTCATCGAGTCCGCGATGACAGGGGCTGGCAGCTCGAACACCAGCGCTCGAAGAGACGCGTTCCGGGCGCCCCGGAGGTCGATGCCGGAGTCGCGGAGCTTATTCATGAGTGTGGTCTGGTTGAGGTGTTGTCCGGGCCGTCCGCCGGGAAACAGCCATTGGTTCTCGCGGTGGAGGGCTGTTGTCTGGTGCGGTAGCGCGGCGAGGTGATTGCGGATGACTTGGTCGAACGGGGCGGGGATCGTGAGGGTGTCGTTGGTAAACGAGATTGTGACGGCCGTGCCGGTGATCCGCAGCTGCTGCAGTCGCATGCTGGCGATGCGGACGATGGGTTGCCCGTAGAGCAGGAGGAGTAATGCCGCAGCGCGCTCGCCTGGGGCGAGATCTGCCGCGGGGTCGAGTAGCCGGGTTATGTGCTCGAGTCGTTGCTGCTGGGTGATGATGGGCTCGGTTTGTGGGACGCGGTAGGGGAATTTGAGGGGCGGGAGGTGGCGGTGGTCGCTGGCCCAGCGGACGAAGGTGCGGGCAAGGCTTCGTGTTGTGGGCCCGCTGGCGAGCCAGTCGTCGATGTCGTCTTGCATGCAGGTCGCCGGGGAGCGGCCTCGTTCCCGGAGGTGGTGGAGGAATGCGAGGGCGACCGTTGTCGACTGTTTCGCGGAGAGGAAGGTGCCCTTCTTCAACTGGCCGCTGGCGGCGAGATGGTGCATGCGGTTGAGGTGGACCCAGCGTGCGAACTGTTTAATCAGCCGCCCGTCGTCAGGGTGAACATCTCGGAGTTTGCTGGCCAGCCAGTTCTCGAATCGTTCGATATCGAGGTGGACGGGCTCGAGGAGCTGGTGCTCGATGCAGAGCTCTCGGAGGAATGCGACCTTGCGGGGGTGGCTGTGCCCGGTGAACGTGGCGTGCTCGAGCGGGACGATTCCTTGGGCGAGCTCCCGGATGAGGGCCGTGGTGTGTGGGTTGACGATCAGCCAGACCCGGGCGCTTCGGGCGTGTGCCTGCTGTGTGAGCGCGGTAAAGAGCGGCAGCAGGGCTGGGTTGATGCGGCCGGTGGTGTCGTCGAAAAGGTTCGTGAGGTCGTCCGTGAGGCAGCAGTGGGCGCAGAGCCCGACTCGGACGGGTTCGTCCTCGCGGCCGCACCGGGCGCAGTGGAAATCCTTCGGTATGCCGGCGCAATCGACGCAGGCGGGGGTCCCGTCGATGAGGCCCGGGAGAAGCCGATCGGCGTTGCAGCCGGGGCAGAGGCCGTGGATGCGGGTGGCTTGTTGGTAGCACCTTCGACAAATGCGCCCCTCCGGCCACGTTGTCGCGAACCGACTGCCGGTGCGACTGCAGCGGGCGCATTCCTGCGAGGACCGCGGCCCGGTCATTCCGGTCGGCGGATCCTGGCTCGCGCCGGGCGGAAAGCATCGGTCTTCGCGGAAGCGTCGAAGGTGCCGGTCGCCCGGTCGGGGACGGCGCTGACGGTGACCGGGCAGAGGTCCTCGAAGCTGCAGTCGAGGGTGTCGAGAATCGCGCCGAGGAGGTTCAGGTTCATTCGTTCCGGTGTGCCGCCGACGAGGCGATAGATCTGCGAGTCGGAGAGGTGGATGCCGCGGTCGCTGAGGTGCGGGATGAGGTCGGAGATGGTGTTCATGCCGCGGGCGGCCATGAGTTCTCTCAGCCGCCAGCCGTGGTCGATTCGACGTTGCATGGGTCAGGTCTCCTTCGTGGTGAGTTGGGCGGCCATCC
>NZ_SOGQ01000010.1 GCF_004403465.1 Cryobacterium sinapicolor
CGGTCGTCCTCGCAAAACACTCATGTGGGATACCCCAGCCGAGCGAATCCGTGATCTACTAATCCCGGCCTAAACCACCGCAGTGTTGCAACGACTGCTTGAAACCGCCTGCTCACTGAAATTCCCCACCCCGGGTCGCTTCCGCTCATAGAAGCGGGCCTTCCTCGATGCTGATGGTCTTCGACCACGCACCAGCTCGAGAAAGGCCCTACTCCTATGCTTTCAGAGGAGGACGACGTGGACATCCACGCGCTCAAACGGCAAGGGATGACGATCAGTGAGATCGCCCGCCGCACCGATCACGACCGCAAGACCATCCGCGCTTATCTCGCCGGCCAGCGCACCCCCGGAGTGCGTCAACGCGCAGCCCCGGACCCGTTCGACGCGTTCCTCGACTACGTCGCCGCCCGGCTGAAGGAGGACCCGCATCTCTGGGCGGCGACGCTGCTGGACGAGCTCGTCCCGCTGGGCTTCGAAGGGTCCTATCAGACCCTGACCCGCCAGATCCGGGACCGGAGCTTGCGGCCGGCCTGCACCGCTTGCGCGCACGTGACCAAGCGGCCCAACGCGATCATCGAGCACCCGCCCGGCGAGGAGACCCAGTTCGACTGGGCCGAACTGCCCGACGCCCCAATCGGGTGGGCGTTCCCGACCAAACGCGCCTACGTGCTCGTCGGGTCGCTCGCGCACTCGGGGGTTTGGCGGGCGGTGATCTCCCCGTCGATGGACCTGCCCCACCTGCTCGCGGCGATGACGGTCCTGCTGGGCCTGCTCGGCGGGGTGACGAAGACCTGGCGGTTCGACCGGATGAGCACCGTGCTGAAGGCCGGGACGAGTGATCTGACGCCGATGTTCGCCGCGTTCTCCAAGCACCACGCCGTCACCGTCGTCGCCTGCCGGCCCCGGTCGGGCAACCGCAAGGGCGTGGTCGAGAAGAACAACCACACCGCCGCCCAGCGCTGGTGGCGCAACCTCCCCGACGACGTCACCCTCGAGCAAGCCCAACAACGCCTCACCGCCTTCGCGACCCGGCAGGACGGTCGGCGGCGTGAGGGCCGAGACGGGTCCACAACGGCCGCTGTCATGTTCGCCGCGGAACGGCTCCGACCGTTGCCGCCGACGCTGTTCCCGGTCGTCGTGACCGAGCAACGCACCGCAACCCGGCAGGCACTGATCGATTGGCGCGGCAACCGCTACTCGGTCCCGCCAGAACTGGCCGCATCCCGCGTCGTCGTCCACCAACGCCTCGGCGCGACGACCATCGACATCGCCACGGTCTCTGGCGTGGTCCTCGCCCGGCACACCGTTGCGGAGGCTGGCCTCGGGGTCACGATCCGCGACAGCGGACACATCACCGCCCTCGAGACCATCGCGATGGCCGCAGCACCTCCCGGCCAGCCGCACCGCAAGAAGGAACGCATCCCGCCGGGCACCGCGGCCCGCCGCGCCGCGAGGGCACTGACCGGCAGCGCCGAACCCACCACCGTGATCAGCCTGGCCGCCTACGAGACGGCCGCGAAGAATAGGAACACCCTCCGATGAACACCACATTGACCACCTCGACGACCCGGCCGGCTACGGCCAGCACGACCCCGGCGAGCGTCTATCAACAGCTGCGCGGCCACCTGACCGAGCTCAAACTCGCCGACGCCGCCGAGGCCCTGCCGAGCGTCCTGGACCAGGCCCAGGCCGAGGGCTGGAGCCTCACCCACGCCCTCGAGCGACTGCTAGCCATCGAGGTCACCGCGACCGACGCCCGCCGCCCCTCCGGCCGGTTCCGCTTCGCGAACCTGCCCACCGGCGCCCCCCTCGACGACTTCGACCTCAACGCCGCCTCCGGCATCGACCGCAACCTGCTCGCCGAGCTCGGCACCTGCCGCTACCTCGAGACCGCGACGAACGTGATGCTGATCGGCCCGCCCGGAGTCGGGAAAACACACATCGCCACGGGCCTTGGCCATGCCGCGGTGACGGCCGGTTACCGCACCTACTTCACTTCCGCAGCGGACCTCGCCGCCCGCTGCCACCGCGCCGCGATCGAGGGCAAGTGGGGCACGATGATGCGCTTCTTCGCCGGCCCAACGCTGCTCGTGATCGACGAACTCGGCTACCTGCCGCTGCCCGCCGAGGCCGCGTCGGCGCTGTTCCAGGTCATCAACCAGCGCTACCTGAAAACGTCGATCGTGATCACCACGAACCGGCGCGTCGGCGCCTGGGGCGAGATCCTCGGCGACACCACCGTCGCAGCCGCGATGCTCGACCGGCTACTCCACCGATCCGTCGTCGTCACCCTCGACGGCGGCTCCTACCGACTCCGCAACCACGCCGCCCAATCCAACGAACTCCGCCGCGTGACAACCGGCACAAACTTCCGCTAACCTAACCCCGCGACCCGGGGCGCTTCAATGAGCAGGACTGGGGAATTTCGCTGAGCGCCGTCACTAGGTGTACTTCCCATTGACGTTGTGAACGCGGTCGATGGGTGATTTGCCGCCGATGCCGGTATGGGGCCTGTGGTGATTGTAGCTATGGATCCAGTCTTGGTATGCGTCGGC
>NZ_SOGQ01000037.1 GCF_004403465.1 Cryobacterium sinapicolor
TGAATATTGGCTTCGTTGGGCACCACTTGTGGTGCGGTTGAGCCCCACTGTTCAGATGCGTGATTCGTGTCGTTCAGCCCCACTACCGGCGTGGTTGAGCACCACCTGAAAAGCTCCTCCCACCATGTGAGCGCCACGTGGTGGAAGGAGTACCGGTAATGGTACGGAAGATCAAAGCGAAGCAGATCCTGCAGCTGCGAAATCAGGGTTTGTCGCGACGGGCGATCGAGTCCGCGCAGGGGATGTCCCGGCACAGCATTCGGGCTGTGCTCGATGCAGCAGAGCGGCTCGGAATCGGCTGGGACGACGTCGCGGAGTTGTCGGAGGCCGCGGTGTATTCGATGCTGTTTCCCGGCCGCGGCGTGCACGAGAGTGTCTTCGCGCAGCCGGACTGGGCGCGGGTGCATACGGAGTTGGCTCGGGTCGGGGTGACGTTGAAGCTGTTGCACCAGGAGTATGTCGACGCAGCGGCGATGGCGCAGGCGACGATGAGTTACGACCGGTTCTGCCGCCTCTATGGCGAGCATGCCGCTGTCTCGGGGGCGACGTCGCGGGTCGGCCACAAGGCCGGCCGCAGCATCGAGGTCGACTGGTCCGGGCCCACGATGCAACTGCTGGATCCGACGACGGGCGAGATGTCGAGGGTGTATTTGTTCGTCGCGTGCTTGCCCTTCAGCCGGTATGCGTTCGTGGAAGCCACCCTGGACATGAAGCAGGACTCGTGGCTGCGCGCCCACACCGCAATGTTCGCTTTCTTCGGCGGCAGCGTCCCGCGCCTGGTCCCGGACAATTTGAAGACCGGGGTTATCTCCCACCCGAAGGAAGGCGAGGTCGTGCTCAACGACTCCTACCGGGAGATGGCGGCGCACTACTCGGCCGCGGTGCTGCCTGGCAGAGTTCGCCACCCGCGCGACAAAAGTAGTACTGAGAACACGGTCTCCCATGTCGCTACCTGGGTGATCGCGGGTTTGCGGCATGAGACGTTCACGTCGCTGGCACAGCTGCGTCTGCGGATCCGGGAACAGATGGTTGCCTATAACCGGGAGCCGTTCCAGAAACGCATCGGGTCGCGGCTGAGCGTGTTCACCGCGGAGGAGAAGCCACTGCTGCAGAGCCTGCCGGCGGTCCCGTTCGAGATCAGCACCTGGTCCTATAAAAGGAAGGTCAACGCCAACGCCCACGTGGTCTGGGCGAAGAACTTCTACTCCGTTCCCTTCAACCAGATCGGTGCGCTGGTGGACCTGCGTGTCACGGAGACGATGCTGGAGGTCTATCGGCGGGATGAGCGCCTGGCCAGCCATTTGCTGCTTCCGGCAACGACGACGAACCAGTATCGGACGAACGACGCGGACCTGCCCGAAGGCCGCAGCTTCCAAGCCTGGGACCGGGCCCGGATCGAGGAATGGGCGGCGCGGATCGGGCCGGCAACCGTCACGGTGACGGCCAAGATCTTCGAGACCGTCTTCATCGACGAGGCAGGCTTCGATGCGGCGCTGGCAGTGTTGCGGCTGTCGAGCCGGTTCCCTGCGCCGCGGGTCGAAGCGGCCTGCGAGCTCGCTTTGCGAGGTCCGATCCGCTCCCCGCGTTACGCGCATCTGCGCCCGATCCTCGACACCGGGCAAGACAAAACCGGACACGTCCCCGAGCCGGAAAGCGATGATGGCGGCTACGTTCGCGGCAGCGCCTACTACGCCGGAGGAAACCGATGAGCGCCCTGGACGGAGAGACCAAACGCAAACTCCGCGAGATGAACGCCGGCGAACTCCTGGAGGCCATCGACACCCAAGACGACACCCTCTCGATCAGCTTGTCGTTCGAGGAGCGAGTGAGGCTGGTCGTCGATGACGCCTACTCCACCTTCATGCATTCCAAGGTCGCCGGGCTGATCCGGCGGGCGGGACTGCGTTACCCGAACGCGGACCTGCGCCGCATCGATCTGCTCGACGAGCGCGGCCTGAATCGGTCGCAGTTGACCCAGCTCGGCACCTGCTCGTTCGTGACCCGACAGAAGAACGTCATCTTCCAGGGCTTCACCGGGTCGGGCAAGTCGTATCTGGGCTGCGCGATCGCTAAACGCGCCTGCGAACAGCGCATCCGCGCACACTACGTCCGCATGCCCGACCTCGAGGAAGCCTGGGTCGCCGCCCAAGACACCCCCGGCGGAACCGGTAAGTTCCTGAGGAAGTATGCCGCCTTCACGCTGCTCGTCATCGACGAGTGGCTGTTGGACCGGCCGACGGAAGCAATGCGGACAATGCTGCTGGAGTTGATGGAGCGCCGCTATGGCGAAACGTCGACGGTGTTCTGCACCCAGTATCAGCAGAAGGACTGGCACCAGCGTCTCGGCGCCGGCGTCCACGCCGACGCCATCATGGACCGCATCATCCACAACGCCGTCTGGGTCGACACCGGAAACTACAACATGCGCGAGCACACAGCCCTCGCCACCGCGTAATCGATGACAGAGAGCACCGGTGGTGCTGAGCCACACCACCACTGGTGCTCCTGCGCACGATCGGTGGGGCTCAAGCGCACGATCGGGTGGGGCTCAGACGATCGAATACTCA
>NZ_SOGQ01000056.1 GCF_004403465.1 Cryobacterium sinapicolor
CTGGCGGCTCCTTAACGGCTACGTCTGAGTGCCGCCACACTGGGCCGTCTGGGCCAACGATCGCTGACCATTAGCCGGTCACGAATCCGCAGGGGCACCAGTAGTACTGCATCTATTGCAGAATGTGCTGAATAGAGCTCCCCGGATATCGACTCCGGAGGATTGGCACGACGGAACGTCCTATTGCACAGTCAGTCAACACGCCGAAGGGAGGTATCGTTCCAACGAGCACTAGCCATCCATGGCCTGTCCCGACCCGGGGCTCGGTCGCCGGCCCCACTGATTGATGGCGCGCTTGCCAACTTCGTTAACACCTGCCGAGCGACCATCCACCTCTCACTGCGCATCAACCACGCTATCGTGCTCCTCGATCCCGGCGGATACCTCCTCCATAGGGTTGATCGATGCCCGCCGAATTTCTGGAACGAGCAACGCGAATAGTGCTCCCGCAAGCTCGAGACAACCGAAGGACACATACGCCACCTGAGCGCCGAATGTGGAGACCAACAATCCGAAGGCCGTGTATCCAACAGGAATCAGCCCCAACGCCGCGAAGCTGAGGAGAGCCATTGTGCGCCCCATGAATTGTTTGGGCGTCAGCGCCTGGACAAGTCCGATGAGGAGCGCCGCGGCTGGGCCCGCACATAGCCCGACGAGCGCAAACAACCCCACAGCAAGCGTCAACGAAGGAACCCAGGGGATGGTGCCAACCAGAACCGCCCCAACCGCAGCAAACACAGCACCCCAGAACCCAGCGCGCGCCGGACGCCAGACGACCATGACGATTGCCCCGGCCGCCGCCCCGACGCCGAAACCAGCCAGAAGAAACCCAAAACCGGATTCTCCCCATCCATTGTCGATCGCCAAGCGAGGGCTGCCGATGTTGATCGGCGCCGAGAGTGCGAGGTTCAAGGCACCTATTGTAACTAGGAGTGGCCCGACCACGCGGTCTTTTGCCACACGCCGGAGTCCGGACCAAAGCTCTCTCGCCATCGACTCCTTAGGCAAAACGGTCTGCGCCTGACTTTCAGTTCCATTTCTGACTGGCAGAAGGAGAACGACCGACACCAACAGCGCAGCCGCACCTATTGCTGCAGTGCCTGCGACCCCAACCCCTGCGAGCAAGAGCCCAGCCGAGGCTGAAGCGAGAATCATGCAAAGTCGCTCTATGGTCTGCACTACACCCTGGGCCGCCGGCAAAGCGGCCCTTGGTACGAGGACAGCGGGGATCGAATTAATCGCTGGCAAGTAGATCGCATCGAGAAGGCCGAATGCCAGAGCATAGAGCACGAGAGAGGGGACGTTGATCTCTCCCACGACGGCATGGAGTGTTACAACGGAGAGGACCAAGAATCGAATCCCATTCGTGGCTTTTGCCGTCAGAAGCGCTCCAATACGGTCTACGAGCGTCCCGCCGACGAGCATGAGCGCTGCGCGGGGCAAGGACCCAGCGGCGATGACAAGGGAAGCTTCGAGAGCGGTTCCACTGCGATTCGCCAACCAAGACAGCAGTATGAACCACAGCCCATCTGCAGCGAGGCTGAAGCCCAAACTCGACCCGAAAAGTACAAATCGGCTTGAACTCAGACCTCCCTCTGCGGTCACGGTCTCATCCCTCTTTCGCTGCGGCGAGTATGACTGAAACCAATATCTCAATGGCTCGTGGGGCCGTCACCATGTCAAGGTGGCTCGCCTCAACTTGTCGATGAGTAATACTTTCGGTGAAGTACTGTCCCCACCATTCGATGTAGCCCTCGAGGTCGAAATCAGTGATTGTCGACTGCCCCAGCGCAATGTCCTGGCTCGTGATCAAGTGTCCCCTTGACTGAACAATTGACGGCGTGTGATTGGCAACAGCCTCGACGAGTCCGCCCAGCGTTCCGTACGGAAGCCACTGACCGGTACCCGCCATTTTGCTTGGAACTTCCAGCTCCGCGGAGAGTTCCCGAAGACGATCGACGTCAGATGAGGACAGATCTTGCCTCGCCACGATCTGGGCAGCTTCTTCGTAGGCCGCTGCGTAGTATTCAAAGCGACTATTCGTATTCGGGCTTATCGATGCGGGCTCCAGAAGGATGACGTCTCGAGAAAGCCCGGGATTCATGAAAGACATGTGGTGGGCAATGGTCGCACCGAGCGACCACCCCAGCAAAATAACCCTCCTCCCATTCAGTTGACGCTCGATCTCGTGTATGTAGTCGGTTGCCAAGCCTGTGATGCTTGTGCCATAGGTTTCCCCTTCCACCATTCCCCGCGCCCGAACCCCATAGACATCGAAATCGCCTTCAAGCTGAGCCGCGAGCTCCCTAAACCAGTGAGATGACCCTCCGCTCGGGTGGATGCATACAAGCGCTGGCCGGTCCGGAGAGGCGTTCGTTTGTGTAAGCAGATTTGTGATCTGGCTGACATCGGCTGCGACTGCAAGCACACTGCTGATCGTTCCCCTGGCCATGAGGGACCCGAGCGACACTTCAATGCCGCGGAGGTTTGCGCGGCTGACGGCTTTGGTCGCGAGGAGACTGTGTCCTCCAATGGCGAAGAAATTGTCGTGAATGCCGACCCGATCCACCCCCAGGACTTCAGCCCAAATCTC
>NZ_SOGQ01000093.1 GCF_004403465.1 Cryobacterium sinapicolor
CCGCACTCGAAGAGCCCAACAGGGCCACAGCCTCGGCCGCCTGCCTGAGGTCTTCCGCGAGGTTCATCATGTTCCAAGGATACCTTAATGGGCACACGTAGTCGAGAGTATCTCATGTTGTGGAGAAGTATTTTCGTAGTTTTCTTCTAGGGACTGTGGCGTTGGCTCGACGGCCCACCCGGGGGGCCGGGGGCGGTTCCGCGGCGCAGGTTGCAGCTCGCGGCGGATCATCTAACGTGCGCCTGCTTCCGTGAGGAGCGCCACGAGGGGGCAGGTCGGCCGGGCGGGAGCATTCGAAGGTTGGGTCGCCGGGTCTCGACAAGCTCGACCACCGGTTGGGCTCGACCACCGAGGCGAGCTCGACCACCGGATGGGATCGACCATCGAGGCAGGCTCGACGACCGGGTTCGGAACGGCTGAACTAGAGTCTTGGGATCACTGTCACCGTGCTTCGCCCGCAGCCCATCGACCGCGAGATCCTGCGCCTCGCCATTCCCGCCGTCGGCGCGCTCATCGCCGAACCGCTCTTCCTTCTCGCCGACTCCGCCATGGTCGGGCACCTCGGCGCCGTTCCGCTGGCGGGACTCGGCCTGGCCAGCGCCGTTCTGCAGACGGTCATCGGCCTGATGGTGTTCCTGGCCTACAGCACCACGCCCGCCGTGGCCCGGTGGCTCGGGGCCGGCGACCCCCGCCGTGCGGTCGCCGTCGGCATTGACGGGCTCTGGCTGGCCCTCGGTCTCGGCGTGCTGCTCGCCATCGTGGGCTGGTTCGCCACACCACTGCTCGTCGGGGCGTTCGGCGCCGAGCCTGCCGTCACCGCCGCGGCCGTCAGCTACTTGGGCCTCTCGATGCTCGGCCTGCCGGCCATGCTGCTCGTCTTCGCGGCGACCGGCCTGCTCCGCGGACTGCAGGACACCCGCACCCCATTGTGGGTGGCCGGGATCGGGTTCTCGGTCAACATCCTGCTGAATGCGGTGTTCATCTACGGCCTGGGTCTCGGCATCGTCGGATCCGCGCTCGGCACGGTCGTCGCCCAGTGGGCGATGGTCGCCGTCTACCTGGCCGTCGTCGGCCGCCACGCCCGCCGCGAGGGCGCGCCTTTGCGCCCGCATCGGGCCGGGATGCTGCGCGGTGCGGCATCCGGCGGCTGGCTATTCCTGCGCACGGTGAGCCTGCGTGCCGCCATGCTGCTCGCGGTGTTCGTGGCCACGAGCCTCGGTTCTCCCGAGCTGGCCGCCTTTCAGATTGCGATGACCCTATTCGCCACCCTGGCATTCGCCCTCGACGCCCTCGCGATCGCGGCACAGGCATTGGTGGGCCGGGGTCTCGGCGCCGGCAACCTAGCCGAGGTGCGCGCGGTGCTCAAACGCTGCCTCGAGTGGGGCGTGCTGAGCGGGGCCGCCCTCGGACTGCTGGTGATCGCCGGGAGCGGCGTGCTCGGCCGAGCGTTCACGAACGCGACCGAGGTCAGCGACCTGTTACCGGCGACCCTGATCGTGCTCGGACTGTCGGTTCCGCTCGGCGGAGTTGTCTTCGTGCTCGACGGGGTGCTGATCGGCGCCGGCGACGCGCGCTACCTGGCCCTGACCGGGCTGGTGAACCTGGCCGCGTTCGTGCCGCTGGCCCTCGCGGTGCTGGTGCTGGCCCCGTCGGGCGCCGCGGGGCTGGCCTGGCTGATGGCCGCGTTCGCCTTCGGCTACTTGGGCGCACGCGCGGTGACGCTCGGGCTGCGCGCCCGGGCGGCGAAGTGGATGGTCGTCGGCGCCCGCTGACACCGGGCCAGTCCGGGTGGCTGGTGCTCGCGCCGCAGGTCGGATAGGCAGGCGCGCGTCTACCCTGCGTCGGCTTCCGCGGATTGCGCCGGGACGACCAGGCGCGACTGAAGGGTGGGCTCTAGCTGAAGGAGTCGCCGCAGGCGCAGCTGCTGCCGGCGTTCGGGTTGTCAATCGTGAAGCCCTGCTTCGCGATGGTGTCCTCGAAGTCGATTGAGGCACCTTCGAGGTACGGCACGCTCATCTTGTCGAGCACGACCCCGACGCCGTCGAAGTCCACGACGACGTCGCCGTCGAGGATGCGCTCGTCAAAGTAGAGCTGGTAGATCAGGCCGGAGCAGCCTCCGGGCTGCACGGCAACGCGCAGGTTCAGGTCTTCGCGACCCTCCTGGCTGAGCAGGCTGCGCACCTTCAGTGCGGCGGCGTCGGTCAGGCCGACGCCGTGGGCCGGTGCGATGGGGGCAATGGTGTCGGTCATGGGACTCCTCGGACTTCACGCTGCATGGACGCGTCGGGCACGCCCTGTTGGAGCGTTTCGCGTACGCGAGTATCCGATCACTCTAAGCTCCCGCAGGCGTTCGGCGTACCCCGGAGGCCGCCGAGGGCATCCGCCGGCCGTTGGCGAACCATCTCTCGACCTGCCAGTGACCCGCCAAAGCCGGCCTCACTGTAGCCAGATGAAATCCTGAAGCCTAAAGTGAAGTAATCCAGTATTTTTATGCTCGTGGTCCAGATGACCCCGACGCAGCACGGCGTGGCCCTGATCGTCACTGAACTTTCAGCGGTGCGCACCTGAGCCGCCTCCGCAACTCGTTCCAGCCGGTCTCCTCACGGAGACCGAACGGGATGACCGGACTAATATCCGGGTTGTCGGGGTGGCAGAAGAGGTAGATATGTCTGACGTCCTGCTTGACCGCCCTGAACTTTCGGGGCTCGGCGTGTATGAATTCGGTTGGTCGGATTCCGACGCTGCCGGGGCCTCCGCTCGCCGTGGCATCTCGCCGGAGGTGGTGACCGACATCTCCAACCTCAAGAGCGAGCCGGAGTGGATGTTGCAGCGTCGCCTGAAGGCCCTCGAAC
>NZ_SOGQ01000058.1 GCF_004403465.1 Cryobacterium sinapicolor
CAGCGGCGCGGCACCAGCGCAGCGCCCGCGCAGCACTCCGGGGCCCCGGGCGCCCCGGGCCCTCGGCGCCGCGGGCACTCGGCGCGACCCCGGGCAGCCGGGGCACCCCACCAGGGCGGGGTGTGGCGGCATCCGCTAACCTGACGGGGTGAAGATTCTGGTCCTCGGTTCCGGTGCCCGCGAGCACGCCATCATCACCGCGCTGCTCCGCGAGGAGCCTCAGCACGACGTCGTGGCTGCGCCCGGCAACGCCGGCATCGCCCGGGATGTGCCGGTAGTTCCGCTCGACCCGGCGGACCCCGAGCAGGTCACGAACTACGCGAATCTCAACGGAATCGAACTCGTCGTGGTGGGGCCGGAGGCCCCGCTCGTCGCCGGGGTCGCCGACGCTCTGCGCACGCGGGGCATCCCGGTCTTCGGTCCGGGCCGGGCTGCGGCCGCGCTCGAAGGCAGCAAAACCTTCGCAAAACGCATCATGGATGCCGCGCAGGTGCCCACCGGCCGTGCCGAACGTGTCGAAACGCTCGCCGAAGCGACGGCCGCGCTCGACGAATTCGGTGCCCCCTACGTGGTCAAGGCCGACGGCCTCGCCGCCGGCAAGGGCGTGCTCGTCACCTCGGACCGCGACGCCGCGCTCGCGCACGCCACCTTCTGGCTGCAGCACGGCGGCGTTCTGATCGAGGAGTTCCTCGACGGCGCGGAGGTCTCCCTCTTCCTACTCAGCGACGGCCACAGCGTGCTGCCGCTCTCCCCCGCCCAGGACTACAAGCGTCTCGGCGACGGCGACCTCGGCCCGAACACCGGCGGCATGGGCGCCTATTCGCCGCTGCCCTGGCTCGACGCCGAATTCGGCAGCGAACAGGCCTTCGTTGACGAGGTCATCGAAACGATCGCGCTGCCCACGGTGCGCCAGCTCGCCGCCGAGGACACCCCGTTCATCGGTTTGCTCTACTGTGGCCTCATTCTGACGACTGAGGGTATCCGGGTGATCGAATTCAACGCCCGGTTCGGCGACCCGGAGACCCAGGTGGTCCTGCCGAGGCTGGTTACGCCGCTGTCGGGGCTGCTGCTCGCGGCGTCAACCGGCGGTCTCGGCGGCCTGGCCCGCCCGGTATTCTCGACGGACGCCTGCGTCACGGTCGTGCTCGCGAGCGAGAACTATCCGGATGCGCCGGTCACCGGACGCGCCCTCACCGGCCTGGCCGCGGCATCCGCCGTGCCCGGCGTCACCCTCGCGCACGCGGCGACCGCCGTGATCGACGACACCCTCGTCGCCACCGGTGGACGGGTGCTCAGTGTCGTCGCGATCGGCGACGGCTTCACGGATGCCCGCGCCCGCGCCTACGAGGCCCTCGCCCAGATCTCGCTCGAGGGTTCCCAGTACCGCACCGACATCGCCGCCCAGGTCGCCGGCTGAGTCGGACTGAGTTGGGCTGAGTTGGGCTGAGTTGGGCTGAGTCGGACTGAGTTGGGCTGAGTTGCCTGAGTCGAGCTGAGTTGCCTGAGTCGGACTGAGTCGGACTGAGTTGGGCTGAGTTGGGCTGAGTTGGGCTGAGTCGGCTGAGTCGGTTGAGTTGCCTGAGTCGGCTGAGTTGCCTGAGTCGGCTGAGTTGCCGCGGCGGAGGCGGGCGCCAGATCCGGCCCCGTCGCCCGGTTCCCCGCCCGCGACGCGCATAACTCCTGCAATTTCGCGCTCCGTTTCGGCGGAGGCCCGGAATAACGCGGCGGATCAGCTGCCGGGCCGCGAATCGCAGGAGTCATGCACCGTGCGGCGGCCGGGCCGCTGCTGCCGACCGGCTTCACCCGCCTGCCCCACCGTCCGTCTCTGTGGCTGACTCAGGAGATCCCTTCGGCGCGGGCTGAGAATACCCGTGAAACACCGGTGAACACCGGGACGGGCGGCATCGGCGCCGCAATTCTCCTGAGTTAGCCCCACGCAGGTGATCCGAGTCGGGCGGCAGGGCCAGCAGGTGGGACGGCACCGCGTTGGCGCGGGCACCAGCCGGTGCGCAAGAATATAGCCGTGACCGCACTCGACCAGCCCGCCGCATCCGCCCCGCTCGCCCTGCCGGGATGGCGCCACGCCTACTCGGGCAAGGTGCGCGACCTCTACGTTCCGGAGTCGCAGCCGTCGGGACAGGGCACGACCCCGGGTACGACGCAGGGCGCAACTCCGGGCACAGCCAGAGGCACGGATGCCGCAGCCGACCTCGCGACCGCCACGCGCGTGCTCGTGGTCGCCAGCGACCGCGTCAGCGCGTTCGACCATGTGCTCGAGCCCGGCATCCCGGGCAAGGGCGAGTTGCTCACCACTCTCAGCCTCTGGTGGTTCGACCAGCTCGCGGGCGTCCCGAACCACCTCGTGCCGGACCACACCATCAACGGAGCCGTGACCAGCCTGATCCCGTCGGCCGTCGCCGGCCGCGCCATGCTCTGTAAAACGCTGGACATGTTCCCGATCGAGTGCGTCGTGCGCGGGTACCTGACCGGATCGGGCTGGAAGGAATATCAGTCCACCCAGACGGTGTGCGGCATCCCGTTGCCGGCCGGCCTGCAGAACGGCGACCGCCTGCCCGAGCCCATCTACACCCCCGCCTGGAAGGCCCCGCTGGGCGAGCACGACGAGAATATCTCGTTCGAGCGCACGGTGGAGCTGGTCGGAGCATCCGTCGCCGGCGACCTGCGTCGCCGGTCGCTGGAGATCTTCGACAGCGCCTCCATGATCGCCGAGAAGGCCGGAGTGATCCTGGCCGACACGAAGTTCGAGTTCGGCGCGGACCGCGTCACGGGCGTCATCACTCTCGCTGACGAGGTGCTCACCAGCGACTCGAGCCGCTACTGGGACGCCGCCCTCTGGCAGTCCGGCGCTACCCCGGAACAACGGATGTCCAGCTTCGACAAGCAGATCGTGCGCGACTGGCTCACGGTCCACTGGGACCTGACCGGCACGCCGCCGGCGCTTCCGGTCGAGATCATCGAGCAGACCGCGGCCCGCTACCGGCAGCTGCTGGAGCGTCTGACGCAGGCGGCGTCCGGGGCCGGCTCGGCGTAGCGCGTCCCCGGCGCGCGGCGGCTCGGCGGAGCGCGTCCCCGGCGCGCGGCGGCTCGGCGGAGCGCG
>NZ_SOGQ01000043.1 GCF_004403465.1 Cryobacterium sinapicolor
TGAACGACCAACAACACCCGCACCAGCCAGCCTCGTCGGGATCAATCACCTCGCCGACGAAACCGCCACAAACTAACCCAAGTGACTCCAGTCAGCTTGACATCGCCCGGCACCCATCGAATGGCCTCCCTGATCTGGCCCTGTGCGGCCGAATCATATATGATCTGAAAAGCGATAATAGAAATTAGTGTTCGAATATCGAACGCACCCGCCCAACGCAGCCCACAAAGAAGTGAGGAAGCCGTGCATTTTCACCACCACGGATACGTGTCCACCGATCCCCGCATCCAGGATGCCGCGGGCGTCGGCCTCGACCGCCCCGACGAACTCCCCGACAACGTCGAAGTGCTTATCGTCGGAACGGGGCCGGCCGGCATGATAACCGCGGCCCAGCTTTCACAGTTTCCCGGTATCACGACACGGATCGTCGAGCGTCGGGGCGAACGCTTGGCGATCGGGCAGGCCGACGGTATTCAGGCCCGCAGCGTCGAGACCTTCCAGGCGTTCGGTTTTGCAGAGCGCATCATCGCCGAGGCCTACCGCATCACCGAGATGGCCTTCTGGACGCCGGATCCTGCCGACGTGACCCGCATCATCCGTTCGGCCCGTGCCGTGGACGACCCCACCGGCATCAGCGAATTCCCGCATCTCATCGTCAACCAGGCGCGGGTGCTGGACTACTTCGCCGAGGTGATGGCCCACTCCCCCACGCGCATGGAGCCGGATTTCGGCTTCGACTTCCGACGCCTGGAGAACACGGATGAGGGCGAGTATCCCGTCACGGTCACCCTCGTGCACACGACCGGGGAGAAGATGGGCCAGGAGCGGATCGTGCACGCCAAGTACGTGGTGGGCGCCGACGGTGCCCGCAGCGCCGTGCGCGATTCGATCGGCTGCACGCTCGCCGGCGACCAGGCCCAGCACGCCTGGGGAGTGATGGACGTGCTCGCGGTCACCGACTTCCCGGACATCCGGATGAAGTGCGCGATCCAGTCGGAGTCGGGCGGCAACATCCTGCTGATTCCGCGTGAGGGCGGGGCCCTGTTCCGCATGTACGTGGACCTGGGTGAGGTGCCCGCCGACGACAACGGCGCCGTGCGCAAGACAACGATCGACGAGATCATCGCGAAGGCGAACCAGATCATTCACCCGTACTCGCTCGACGTGAAGAACGTGGCGTGGAACAGCGTCTACGAGGTGGGCCACCGCCTCACCGACCGATTTGACGATGTGCTCGCCCACGAGATCGGCACACGGATGCCGCGGGTCTTCATCACCGGTGACGCCTGCCACACGCACAGCGCCAAGGCCGGCCAGGGCATGAACGTGTCAATGCAGGACGGCTTCAACCTGGCCTGGAAGCTCGGCTACGTGCTCGAGGGTCGCAGCCCCGAATCCCTGCTCGGCACCTACTCGGCCGAGCGTCAGGTGATCGCGAAGAACCTGATCGACTTCGACCGGACCTGGTCGACCCTGATGGCGACGAAGTCGGAGGACCTCGAGGTGCCGCTGGAGGAGTTCTACACGCAGACCGCCGAGTTCCCGTCCGGCTTCATGACGCAGTACCCGCCGTCGATGCTGATCGGTGAGGCCACCCACCAAGGTCTCGCGACCGGGTTCCCCCTCGGCAAGCGCTTCAAGTCCGCCCCGGTGATGCGCGTTCCCGACGCCAACCCCGTGCAGCTCGGGCACCACCACATCGCCGACGGCCGGTGGCGCGTGTACGCGTTCGCGGATGCCGCGACATCCGGTGAGGCCTCGGCGCTGTCCGACTGGGCCGAGTGGATTCGGACCGCGCCCGAGTCGCCGCTGCTCGCGCACACCCCCGCCGGAAGCGACATCGACAGTGTCTTCGACATCAAAGTGGTGTACCAGCAGGAGCACACCGGCGTGGATATCGGCCGGGTTCCGGAGGCATTCCTGCCGAGAACCGGCCCGTTCGAGCTGATCGACTACGAGAAGCTCTACGCGACCGACCTGGCGAACGACATCTTCGAGCTGCGCGGGATCGACCGCGGCGGCGCCGTCGTAGTGGTGCGCCCCGACATGTACGTGGCGACGGTTCTGCCGCTGACCGCGACCGCCGAGCTGGCTGCGTTCTTCCGGCAGATGCTGCTGGTGCGGTAGGTCCTCGTTACGGGCTCCCAGCTGCGGGGCACCCGTTCGGCCGTGAGTGCGGCTGAAACGTCGGTCTGGGCTGGGCTAAGCGGCGATTCAACCGCACTCGCGGCTACTCGGCGGACGGCCGCTGCCGCTGCCTTTTGGTGGCCGACCGCTGTTGCTTCGCTGCGAGGTGCCGTCGACCCGAACCTCGGGTGGGCTTGGTCGGGCGGCGTGGTGCCGCATCGGGAGCCAGGCCGGCGGCCACGAGATCGGCGAGCTTCGCCAGGGCGAGCTCGCGGTTGCGCAGCTGGGACCGCCGTTCGGAGGCGGTCACGGTGATCACCCCGTCGACGAGACGTTTGGCTAAGCGGGCGAGCAGGCGCATCCGTTGATCGTCGGAGAGCGTCGTCGACTCGGCCACGTTCCAGAAGAGTTCGACGCGGCTATCGGAGGTATTGACGTGCTGGCCGCCCGGCCCGGACGACCGCGAGAACCGCCAGCCGAGCTCACGCTCGGGAATGGTGAGCGCGGGCACCACCTCCAGATCCATGTGATCAGCGTGCCACGATCCGGACGACAGTGCCGGCCGGAGCGCCCCGGCGGCCGAACTCGCCCGTGGTCGAGCCCCGTGGTCGAGCCCGGTCTCCCAAACCGCCGGACACTCACGTCGCCGGCGGTCGAGCCTGTCGAGACCTTGGTGGCCTGTTTTCGGGGTCTCGCACACCCGGTGGTCGAGCTTGTCGAGACCCTGGTGCCCCGATCCCGGGGACTATGCACCCCGTGGTCGACCCTGTCGAGACCCTGGTGCCCCGATCTCGGGGACTACGCACCCGGTGGTCAAGCCTGTCATGACCGTGGTGCCCCGATCCCGGGGACTATGCACCCGGTGGTCGAGCCTGTCGAGACCCTGGTGCCCCGATCCCGGGGACTCACGCACCCGGTGGTCAAGCCTGTCATGACCGTGGTGCCCCGATCCCGGGGACTCACGCACCCGGTGGTCGAGCCTGTCGAGACCCTGGTGGCCTCGCCCGGTGGTTGCCCGTGGTCCGCCAGGTTTGGGTTGGGTCGTAGCAGAGTGGTGCCCTGACTTCGGGTTTGCCTTTCACCATGCGGATCTGCCAGCCGGAGGTGTCGA
>NZ_SOGQ01000023.1 GCF_004403465.1 Cryobacterium sinapicolor
CCGCATTGAGAACGGCGACACTCGATCGGAGATGGGCAGGAACCACCCCTGGCGCGGCCAAATCGAACGTTTGCATCTTATGCGAAACATTCGCATAAAATGCGAATCCGTGTCAAGCTGGAATATGAAACCCCAGTTCAACTGCCACATCGGGCGACATCACCACCCAAGTTATGCGCGACTGCACCACTTTGCCAGCACTCTAGTGTCATCCTGCCGACGGATAGATCCGCGCCGCGAGGGGGAGGTCGATCGAACCGGCGTATTCGCGTCCAATGCGAAGATGTCGGCTACAAACTGACATAATAACCATTATCGGTCATATCGACCGTCATATCACCTGTCATAACACCCGCGAATTGGTAGTCTCGGTTCATGATCAATTCGTCAACCGGGGATGGTTCTCGTTCTGGTGCTGATCGCGCGGCACACGTACGCTCCGTGGGTTTGAGCGTTGCTGAGATCGCAGCGGTGTTGCAAGCGCAACTGGGTCAGGCGCTGTTGGGCGTGATCGTGGGTAAGAACGCCCGCACGCTTGCTCGCTGGGCACACGCAACGGTGCGGCCGCCGCATGCGAGTGAAAAGCTCCTCAGAGACACATTTCAGGTGCTCGAGATCCTCTGTTTGGTTCATTCGGCTGACGTTGCCAGGGCATGGTTTATGGGTATGAACCCGGATCTGGGTGATGCTTCGCCCGCCGAAACGCTGTCGGAGGGACGTTCCCGAGAGGTCATGGCCGCGGCGCGGTCCTACGTAGCCGCGGCTTAGGCTGGGCAGCATTACGGTCGAACAGGTTGAGCAAGGACCGCGCCAAGTCGCGCGCACTGTCGAGGTGCCAGCTTCGGCAGACGACGTTTTCGCGTTGGTGGCTGATCCGCACCGTCACGGTGAGCTGGACGGCTCGGGCACCGTCTGCGACACAGTGTCGGGGCCGCGGCGGCTCAGCCAGGGCGCACGATTCTCGGTAGCGATGAAGCAGCTCGGACTCCGGTACCGCATCACCAGCACGGTGACGCGCTTCGAGGACGGTCGGCTGGTGGAATGGCGTCACCCGGCGGGCCACCGGTGGCGCTGGGAACTCACGCCGCTCACGCCCACGTCTACGCGCGTCACTGAGACGTTCGACTACAGCACCGTCCCAGCCGTGCAGGGCAAGGTCTTCGAGGTTCTCGGCGTTCCTCGGAAGAACGCCGCCGGCATCGAAGCCACCCTGCGCCAACTCGCGTCGCGCTACGCCCGCGCTTGACATGACGATGCTCACGTCCTGACCGGACGCCGAGGCCCCCGTCTGCACGGCGTATGGGATCTGCGAATCGAATTCCCACACATGACCAGGTTCCCACCGGGCAACCTTCAGTACCTCTTATTGCGTTACTGCGTGGCCGAACTGCGGAGTACGAAAAAGCCCCGGCATGTATCGCCTGGGGCAGACGAACATGAGTACCGGGGCTAATCGTTGGAGTGGGGGACTCCGTTTCGTAACGGTACTCGCGTATTGCCTGTGGATGATTTCGCCGCGCCTACTGAGGGCAAGTTCGTGGTCTGTCCCGGGTCTCGCACCGGTCAGCTCGGGCGGATCCACTGTTGTTGTGCTGGGTCCCAGGCCCCGTCCTCGATTTCGGCGCTGAGGGCTGGCAACAGCATCGCGTTGACCAGGGAGAGCGCAGCTTCATGGTCGAGGACGTCGCTCAAGACAGGAACGGTCTTGGCAACTTTGCGGTATCCGTCGGTCATTGAGCGTGGCACGTGGAGCGCAGTAAACGGCGGCAAGCCACGCTGGTGCGCTTCGGTGTGGACGCTGATGCGGAGTTGGCGTGCATCGATTCGCATCGTTTTTGTGAGGATGGCTAGATCGACGAGATCTTTCGTTCGGGTGGAGGCCTGGCCGCCGTAGGTCGATAGGGTCGCGCACACCTTGTCGGCGATCTGGTCTTCGACCGCGATGGCTTGGTAGGCGACGGCCGGTCCCAGGCGGGACATGTCGAGCCGGAATGCTGGGGTAAGGATGTCCAGGGGTGCGGCAGGGGTGCGCGTGTGGATGGCCAGGTCGACTCTGAGGGGGTTCCGGGTGCCGGCGCCTCGAACGGTGACGCTGAATGTGATGGCCGCGGCGTGGAGCTCGGGCTGATTGGGGCCGCCGGTGTCGCGGTGGCTGACATATCGGAACTCGAAATGATCGCCCAGGTCGATGCTCGCGGCTGAGGCGAGTTGGGCGATGGCGGCGTCGATACTCATCTCCGCCGTCTCGAGGTCCACATCGGTCGTGCTCCGCGATTGGGGAAGCCGAGCAAGCATGCTCGTGCCTCCTTTGAGTGCGAAGGGGCAATCGTCCAGAGAGAACACCCGGCAGAGAAAGCGATCGAAGACCGCCAGTTCGATGAGGCTCTGGACGGAAGACCCGACGCCGCTTCGGTGCGCCGCGCGAGCCTTCTCCGTGATCGCGGAAAGCACCGCACGCCCATCTGGGTACGGGTCGCTAACGATCATTGTTCTTCCCCTTGGCTGCTGGACTTTCTGTGGCGCCGACTGTCGGAGCCGGCGAGTTCCCGGTTCGGACTGAGTCGATCGCGGGAAGGGTGATGTTTGGCAGCGATTCCGATATCTGCGCTGCGATGGATTTCGTGATGTGATCCATCTGTTCACGCTGGCGCTGAAGTAATGGGGCGAGCACGGTGTCCGTGATTTCGGACACGAGGCGACTCTGCTCCACGAGCATCGGTGCGATCATCCGCTCGATGTGTTCGCCCAGCTCGACACTCCCCGCCAGCTGGGGCTGTAGGCCGGCGACGATGGTCCTCAGCTGTTCCCGCACTGCCTGGCTGACGATTCCCTCGAGGGCGGCGCCGATAGCCGGCCGTCGCACGAGCGCACGCGCTGCGGCGATATCGTCGATTCCCGCGCTCCGGCGGAGTTGTTCCAGCAGAGCTGGGCCATCGCCTCGAGGGTGGCCGTATCGTGCGGCGAACGGTGTCAGCAGAAGGCCGAGGTGTTCAAGGTCGACCGCTCGTTCTCCCCGGGTCGCGTCGGCCAGCACGTCGCCGACCAGGGACAGGTCGCCGATCTCGTCGACCAGGTCGGCGACCGTTCGTTCGATGCTCGTCACCGGGAGGCCCCCGACAACCACAACGTCGCGGGAATCCAGCTGGCGCCGGCTGTAGACAATGTCGGTTCGTTGCGTTTGGCGCCGTTCGCTGGTGATCAGGCGATACGGGACTGGATTGATATCGCCGCACTCATGAACAGCTGCCGCGGCCGCCCCGCCCACCACAACTCCCGTGGTACCCGCCCGCTCCCACGCCAGCACCATGGGTTCGGTCGACATCCAGGCGGCGCGCAGATCATCCAGAGCAGCGACCGGCACTCCCCCGAGCCGGTACACGCCGTGGGCGAGCCGCTCGAGTCGCCCATCTCGTTCCCGATGCGAGAGATTGGCGCGACTCACACCCCGCGCCCGCGCCTGAGCCGTGGTGAATAGACCCCACTGGCCGGCAGCCAGTTCCTCAAGGATCGGCTCAACAACAACGCTCATACTTGGAAAGTATAACCAGAGTACGCTTTTCAAGCAATTGTGTTCTCGAAAAGCGGACCTGAACGCGAATCCCGTGCGGGCGGGGTCTACGCGATACGGCCGCCCCAAGGTGGAGTCGGGGTGATGGTTGTCGATTTCCGTCCTCGGCTGCACAAATTCTGCACTCGCATGCACTGCTCATTCACGCCAACACGGGCTTGGCTCTGTGCCCATGAGGGTCCG
>NZ_SOGQ01000071.1 GCF_004403465.1 Cryobacterium sinapicolor
AAGAGATGAGGGCCTCCGTGGCATCGACTTGAGTGTGGTAACCCAATCGATACCGGAGGTCCTCACCTTTTTAGCTCACGCCACGCTCACAACCTCCGTGGGAAGAACACCTAGGTCACGAGTCAAGCTGGCTCGCTCTATGTCGATGTCCGCACTAAGTGCGGCGAGGCTCCGTCTCAGCCCCGCCCTGCTACGGTTCCACCCCCAGAACGGGACCAGTACCCGCCAGCTCACCCAATTGGTGTTTTTTTAGTCCTGATCAGGTTATACGATGAAGCAATGACCACCATTGCCACTCAGCACTCAGCACTCAACACCAATGCCTCACCCGCTTACTGCAGCGACGAGGTGGTACCGCGGCGGTCTTGCAATACTCATGACGCTCACGATCGTGGGCGTGCTGGGTTTCGCCGCGCTAATTGAGGGCAAGCCAGCGGAACCGTCAGTAGTTGCGGATGCAGCCGAAGCGGCCGATAGGCTGCGATCAATCGTCGGCGTGCTCTTTTCCCTGGGCCTGTTCACCATCGTCGTTGCCAACTGGTGGCAGTTGGGGGCGATGGCAGTATTCACCCTTGGCAGCCTGTTGGTCATCAGCTTCACAGATATTGACCCCACTTCCACACTGATCATCAACTTTGGGTTGTCCGCGATCACAGCTTTCGTAGGTAGCGGGGTCAGAACCATCTTCAAGTAACTCTTCTGGCACACTCACCGGGACCACAACGCCGCACCGCCAACTCCAGAGCTCTCAGACGCACAGAGTGCCTCACAGAAAAAAACAGCCTGGTGGATGCTCTTCCTGATTGTGGTGGACGCGAATGAATTGCGTCAAGGGGGCGTGCTCCGCGGCCAATGCTGAGGCCAAGCGTCAGATGCGTGGCATGCGCGGAGTACTAGTCGGCGCCTTCCTCGATGTCGTCCGGGAAATCGCAGATACTCGCGAGCAGTCCAGCGGACACCCAGTAGGGGTTGTCGGCGTTGCCGAGAACTACGATCTGTACCGCTTCGCCATGTCGCTCGAGGATTTGGATTTCGTCGCCCTCGCGGAGGGTCAGCCCCCCGCCGCTGTCGTCACTGTCCGAGTGAACCGTAAAGACACGGCCCACGATTGAGTCAGTAGCCTTCCATCTCCTGATCACCGCACTTGACACTTTGTAGGCCTTCTTCACGCCAGCTTCGCCAACGCGTATGACGGCATAGCCGCTTCCGAGGATGACCGGAATCGCCACTTTGGGCCCACCCAGTGCCTTGATGAGCTTCGTTATGTCCTGGTAATAGCCCAAGTTGCCCATTCTTGCTCCCCCCGCCGAAGCGCTTTGTCTCCATGCTATCGATTGACTTGTTCTCCCTTTGGCCGACCCACAACGGCATGCGGTCGTCTTTTCACGATGCCGCGGTGAATCCGCGAACGGCACACCGTACAGGTCCTCGAACTCGTCTACCGGCTGGGCGTCGATGATCACGACGGCGGCGGGCTGGTCGAGGTCATTCTGAGAGACGCGGGCGATGGCGCCGACCTGCTCGATCGCATATGCCGAGACGAACAAGGCTCGGTCGGCTACGAGAGTGCGTCATATAGTTGATCCGCACTGGTTCATCGTTACCATCGGGTTCAAGTACGGCGGAATGCGGAACACTTGAAGGACACGCTGTGCGACGGCGTAAGAGCGATGACTGGCCCTCAAATTTAGATGCGCATGGGTGGAAGACCCTTTATGACGCCCGGGCGCTCTGTCGCGAAGGCGCCTCTTCCCGCAGCGAGCCGATTCGCACTGTTAAGCGCCGCACGACCCCGAGCGGTGTCGCGTTGGTGGGTCACCGTCTGCGGGGGCGGGCCGAGCGCGCTCGCTCCCACGATTGCGTAGCGGTCCCGGTATGCAGCCACTGTACATGCGTGTTGTCTCCAAGCTGTTTCCCCAGACCGAGGAGGTGGGGCGGCACCGAGTTCCCGAGTCCATATTTCTCCCGCTAGCAGTGCCTCCTCGAGCACGGCGCGCGCTCGCGCTTCGATTAAGTCGCTGCGCTCATCGAGAGCCTGGCGCATCTCCAGTGTCATCGGTCCGATCGCCTCCGGGATGAGCCCCACTATAAGCCGCGGCGTCCTGCGCACTCTACCTGCGCGGACGCCTCGCGCGGCCGCCGTCGCTATCCGAGAGCGTAGAACGGCCGCCACGTCCTCGGCATCCTCGAACCAGCGTGCTGCGACTGCGCGAGCAAGCACCACCTTGACGTCGAGGTGGTGGGCTTCGGCCCGCCGGAGTTCCGCCGTCAGGACCCCGAACGCAGACGACCCGATGGCCATCTCAGCCTGGTCGGGTGAGAGGCCGATGACGCGCACCAACGCCGCCCATCTGTCGTGCTGTGCGGCCGCCGCGATGGTCTCGTACTCTGCCGCGAGTTGCGCGACGGAGCCCCACGTATCCTGCTGCGCCACGATCGTTTCGTGCGAAGACTGTTCGGCGCCGACGTGCTGCAGAACGCTGCAAAGGACGCTCCGGGCTGTCGCATCCTTGTCGTCGCCCGCTCGGGGCCCGGCGTGGGCAACATCGGGTCGGTCGACGGCGACGTGGGCGGTGTTTGCGTCGCGACCTCGCGTCATCGCGACGTAGAGGTTCTCGCGCGTCATGCTTGCGGTCACGACGATGTGAGCGGTGTCGGTCGTGATGCCTTGCGCGCGGTACGAGGTGACGGCGTAGCCAAGTTCGAGGTGGTGCTTGACGTAGTCCGCGGGAAGCCGCAGCGCGCTCCCCCACCGGTGGCCGTGCCGGCGGACGTCGACCGAGCCATTCTGGCGCACCCCGGTCACGGTCCACCGGTCTCCGTTACGCACCCAGGTTCGAGAGCTGCGCAGCTGCCGGTCGTTTCGGCGGGTGATCACCGTGTCACCTACAGCGGCACGGTTCCCGTCATGAAGTGCGACCTCGCGGACCGCGTCAACGCGACCCTCGAGGATGAGTTCTGTTCGGGCACGCGCATTCAGCAATGCGACCGCCTCGTTCGAGTCGCTGATCAGCACCGTGGCCCTGCCCGCTCGGCTGTCCGCGCGCCAGGCCGTGTAGGCGGCATCCGTCATCGACTCGGTGTCACCGCCGCTCACTCTGGCGTGCGCGATGTAGTGGTCGATCGAGTCGGGGTCGCCTTGGCGCAGTCCGAGCGAGGCTGTCTTTTCCCATTCGTGGGTGAAGCGGTGCACGTCGACGAGCTCGGGGGCATCCGCCCGGCTGCGGACCAGCATTGAGAATGCGCCTCCGGCGTCCACGGAGTGGAGCTGCGCGTAGTCGCCGACCAGCAGGACCTTGGCACCGGCGCTCGCGGCAACCGCGGTGATCCGGTCCAAGGCCAGGGTGCCCGCCAGGGAGGCCTCGTCGACGATGACGAGCTGGCCTGCGTGGAAGGTCTCTCCGTGGTCGAGATGGTTCTGCCACCACTTCGCCAGGTTCTCGGTGGGGATACCGAGATCTTCTGCCAATACTTGTGCGGCAGCGGCCGAGGGAGCGAGCCCCACCACCGAGCCCGTATGGTGCGCCGCCTCCCACGCGTGCCGAAGCGCGTTCATCGCGGTCGTCTTGCCAGCACCGGCCGGACCCACCAGGACATCAACGGCTCGCCCAGAGACGGCGATCGCCCTGAGCGCTGCAAGCTGGTCGTCAGCTAGCACGACGCCATTCGGTAGCTGCGCGAGTGCGGTTGCACGAAGCTCGGCCGGTGAATATTGGCTTCGTTGGGCACCACTTGTGGTGCGGTTGAGCCCCACTGTTCAGATGCGTGATTCGTGTCGTTCAGCCCCACTACCGGCGTGGTTGAGCACCACCTG
>NZ_SOGQ01000001.1 GCF_004403465.1 Cryobacterium sinapicolor
CAACACCCCCCGGATCATGAGCGACTGGGGGCAAGAACCATGCCGGGCCTGACAGGCCAACACCCTCACATAACTACACGATCAAGGGCTACGAAGAAAGTAACGGGGGGGGGGGGTTCCGGGGGGGTTCCTCGGGGGTTGCTCGGGGGTTGCTCGGCGGGTTCCCGGGGGTTCCGCTCGCGGATGCCGTATGCCGGATGCGCGGATGCGCGGGGGTTGCGTGGGGGTTCTGCTCGCGGATGCGCGGGGGTCGCGTGGTGGTTCCGCTCGCGGTGCGATGGATGCTGCCGCACCGGTGGGCCGCCGGGTTGCGCCGGCTCGGGGCATCCGTTTGCCGCAGGTTGCCGGGGACCGAGCCGGGTGTGGTCTACTCGATGAATGAGCGTTGAGCCGAAGGTTGTGCGGCAGGCCGTGCGGCAGGCGGAGGCGGCCGCGGGGGCCGCCGGGGTCAGCGTGCGCCAGGCCACACCCGGTGACCTGGCCGCGGCGATCGGCCTGTTCGAACGCACCTGGGGCGTGGGCCGCAGCCCCGACGATTCGATGCTCCGGGCGCTCGACTTCGCCGGCAACACCGTGCTGGTCGCAATCGCGGTCGGCGCGAGCGGCCCCAACCCGATCGGCGCGACCGCGGGTGACCCGATCGGCGCGACCGCGGGTGACCCGATCGGCGCGAGCCTCGGGTTCCTCGGCTGGACCGACGGCATCCACCTGCACTCGCATATGACGGCGGTGGGGCCGGGGCAGCGCGGTGGCGGGGTCGGTTACGCGCTCAAACTGTACCAGCGGGCCCTTTGCCTGGAGCATGGCATCGCCGACATGCGCTGGACCTTCGACCCGCTGATCCGCCGGAACGCGCACTTCAACTTGGTCAAACTGGGCGCCGAGGTGGTGCGCTTCTGGCCGGACTTCTACGGCCGGCTCGACGACGACATCACCGGAAGCGACCGGAGCGACCGGTTCGAGGTGCGTTGGCGCCTCGATTCCCCGCGCACGCTCCGGGCGCTGGCCGGCGAGCTCCCGCCCGCCTGGTCGGGGACCGACACGCTGCGGCTCGACGGGGACTTCGAGCGGCTGCGCGCCGCGGAACCGGCCGAGGCGGCCCGGTGCCGCGACGAGTCCCGCACGCAGTTCCGCGTCGCGCTGTCCCGCGGACTGCGCCCCGAGCTCACCGAGAACAAGGACTACATCTTCACAACGGATGCCGCCGACAGCGCGCCCCGCCCCGCCTGACCCGGCCGCGCCTGCCCGCCCGGCCGCGCCTGCCCGCGCCTGCCGTACGAATTCGACGGAGATTTTGCTCTCACAACACGTTTCCAGTCCGAAACGGGCCGTTTCGGGCAAAATCTCCGTCGAATTGGTTCACCGTTGCCGTGAACGGATGCCGTGAACGGATGCCGTGAACGGATGCCGTGAACGGATGCCGTGAACGGATGCCGTGAACGGATGCCGTGAACGGATGCCCGTGAACCGATGCCGCGCGCTACGCCCCGCGCCCGGTGAGGCGTCGCTCGAACCAGTAGAGCAGTTCGGGGCGCGCGCGGTTCAGATCCTGCAGGGTCATCGGTTCGGGCACCCGCACCACGGGAACGTCGAGCTGATCGATCACGGTGTCCATGGCGCCGCGCGAGTAGTACTGCCCGCGCATGCGCACCAGGAGACGGCCGTCGGTTCCGGTGACGAAGAGCTGTGGGTGCGTGTCGAGCGCCCCGCTCTGGTAGAGGTCGAGCAGAACGACGCTGCCGATCTCATCCGTGGAAAAGTCTGTGACCATGCCCATGAAGCCGCGCTCGGAGATGCCCTCGGCGTCGACACGGATGATGGTGCGCGTGTAGGACAGAAAGGCGAGTGCGCAGATGCTCAGGAGCACGACCTGGGCGATGGCGACGGGCTGCCAGTTGCCGCTGGGAATGCTGAGCCAGAAGAGCACGGCGGAAACGGGTGCGACGAAGGCCAGGACGGACAACCCTGTTTGGAGGAGCAGGCGGCCGTGGGGCCGCAAGGCATGCGTATGCATGCGCATACCCCCGTTGAATCTCACCCTTGTTTCCCCCTCGCCGGTGTACCCAGATTATCCCGGTTTTCCGCCTGGGTGCGCTGTCCATCGGTTGGGGCAATCTGCCGTGTCGAAACCGGGCACGCCAGTAGTCGCCTGCGAACCGTATAGTAAGCGGGTGCCATCCCTGTCCCTTCGAAGAAGCGGTCCACGAATACCGCGTGCCCGGCCGCACCCCGCGCAGGTCGTGGTCGCCGGATTCGCCGTCGCCGTCCTGATCGGCACGGTGCTGCTCATGATCCCGATCGCGACGCCCGGCCCCGGTGGCACCCCGTTCCTGATCGCTGCCTTTACGGCCACGTCGGCCATCTGCGTGACCGGCCTGACCATCGTCGACACGGAGACGTTCTGGACCCCGTTCGGCCAAGTCATCATCCTCGCCCTGATCCAGGTCGGCGGCTTCGGCATCATGACGTTCGCCTCGGTCATCGGGCTCGCCGTGATCCGCAAGATGTCCCTCCGGTCCCGCATGACGGCGGCCGCCGAGGTGAAAAGCTCCGGGCTCGAGGATGTCCGCGGGCTGGTACTCGGCGTCGTGCGCATCTCCCTGATCGTGGAGTCCATCGTGGCGGTGCTGCTGACCCTGCGGTTCTGGATCGGTTACGGCGAACCTCTCGGCCGGGCCATCTGGCTCGGGGTCTTCCACGCCGTGTCCTCGTTCAACAACGCCGGCTTCGCCCTGTTCAGCGACAACCTCATCTCCTACGCGACGGACCCGTTCATCTGCCTGCCGATCGCCGCCGCCGTGATCCTCGGCGGGTTGGGCTTCCCGGTGATCATGCAGTTGCGGAAGCACCTCCGGTCGCCGTTGAAATGGACGATGAATACCCGCATTGTGCTGGTCGGCACGATCACGCTCCTGGTTGCGGGCACCATCTACATCACCGGCGTGGAGTGGAACAACCCGGGCACGCTCGGCCCGTTGGACTGGCCGAGCAAACTCCTGGTGGGCTTCTTCCAGTCGGTGCAGACCCGCACGGCCGGGTTCAACAGCATCGACATCGGGGCGATGGACTCTGCGAGCCTGCTCGGCATGGACGTGCTGATGCTCATCGGAGGCGGCCCGGCCGGCACCGCCGGCGGCATCAAGATCACCACGTTCGCGGTGCTGTTCTTCATCCTGCTGACCGAGATCCGCGGCGAGGTGGCCGTGAACGTCTTCGGCAAGCGCCTCTCCCGGGCCGTGCACCGCCAGGCGATCACGATCGTGCTCCTGGCCGTCGCGGTGATCACCGTCTCCACCGTCGCCCTGATGCTGATCACCGATATCGGTCTCGATGAGCTCTTGTTCGAGGTGATTTCCGCGTTCGGCACGGTGGGGCTTTCCACCGGGATCACCGCGGGCCTACCTCCGGCCGGTCAGATCATCCTGATGCTGCTGATGTTCATCGGTCGGCTGGGTCCCATCGGGTTCGCCTCGGCGCTCGCCCTGCGGGAACGCCCCACTTCGTATGAATTACCGAAAGAGAGGCCCATCATTGGCTAAGTTTTCCCTGTTCGGGCGTCAACAGCCCGCCCGCATGGCCGAGGAAGATGCGATCGTCGTGATCGGACTGGGCCGCTTCGGCAGTGCCCTCGCGCTCGAGCTCATGGCCAGTGGCAGCGAGGTGCTCGGCATCGACGGCGACGAGGAGATCGTTCAGGCGCACAACGGCCTGCTCACCCATGTCGTGCGCGCCGACTCGACCAAGGAGGAGACCCTCCGCCAACTCTCGGTGCCGGACTTCAGCAGCGCTGTCGTTGCGATCGGCGGCGATATCCAGGCGAACATCCTGACTGCGAGCCTGCTGCTCAAGTTGGGCATCCCGAATATTTGGGCCAAGGCGGTCAGCGACCCGCACGGCGAGATCCTGCGACAGATCGGCGTCAAGCACGTCATCTACCCCGAGAAGGACATGGGCAAGAGGGTGGCCCACCTGGTGCGCGGGGTGATGCAGGACTACATCGAGATCGACGAGAACTTCGCCCTCGTGAAGACGAACCCACCGCAGGAGATCATTGGCGTGCCGCTCGGCAAATCCAGTGTGCGCACCATCCACGGCGTCACGGTCACGGCCTTCAACCGGCCCGGCGAGGGCTGGAGCTACACGACCCTCGACACGACGTTGCAGGCCGACGACGTCATCCTGATCGCGGGTGACGTGCGCAAGGTGGAGTCCTTCAGCCGCCTCCGGTAAGGGAGGGCTAGGCTCGGTCAGATGAGTCTCGCCGCCGCCCAATTCGTGCTCAGCACGGCCCTCGGCACCCGAATCGTGGTGCGCACCCGCATCGAGGGCGGGGTAACGGATGCCGTGGGCTACCTGCGCGACGTCACCGACACCGGGTGCACGGTCGAGACCAAGCGCGGACTGGTCGCACTGGCGCTCGCCGACATCGTTGCCGCGAAGCAGGTGCCGCCGCCGCCCGCGCCGCGTGCGCCGCGGCATCCGCTCGCCGACTAGTTCGCTGCCGCTGCCGCGCTGCCGCTGCCGCGCTGCCGCTGCCGCTGCCGCTGCCGCTGCCGCTGCCGCTGCCGCTGCCGCTGCCGCTGCCGCT
>NZ_SOGQ01000006.1 GCF_004403465.1 Cryobacterium sinapicolor
ATGACAGAGAGCACCGGTGGTGCTGAGCCACACCACCACTGGTGCTCCTGCGCACGATCGGTGGGGCTCAAGCGCACGATCGGGTGGGGCTCAGACGATCGAATACTCACATCATGCCCGTCGAGCGGGAACTGGACTTATCTGAAAGGGCCCTAATCCTTCACGGAACTGAGCCAGGACGAGGGCGGCAGCTGTGATGATTTGAGGTTGACATAGTCGGGGTATGGCCTCCGGCGGCGGCTGCGTGCCGGTGGAATTTCTTGCTGCGGTAGGGAGTTGGCCGAGGCGGTGGGATGAGGTCGTCTCTGATGAGGTCGCGCAGGGCCGTGTTTCCTGACGCCGTTGAGGCCGATGCCCCAGTTGCGAAGTCGGTGCGGCATGCTTTCTTGATGGGTGTGCTGGCCAGTCAGATTGCCGGGAAGCCGCAGCTTCCATGCTGAGGGTAAAGCAGCCGTTAACATATCCGGTGCAAGTCGCTTGGCGAAATCATTGACGGCGCATGCTCGTTACCATATTCTGCAGCTACTCCACGAAGGTGTGGTCGACTTATTTGGGGGGATTAATGTCGAAAAGATTCAGGAACGTCGTTCTGGCGGGTTCGGCAGCGGTCGCGCTCGCACTAGCCAGTGCGTTGCCTGCTTGCTGCTCTCGGGAACACATCAAGGGCGTGTCCGTCGGGCTCAGGCTCGATCAAAGGGTACTCGTGGTCGGGCGGTGCCCAGACTTATCCGGCTGGTGGCTGCGGCGCCTACTCGACGTGGACCCAAGTCCGGTATAACTCATACCCAGGCTCTCCGAATTATCTGTCTGGTGCAACGTACGGATATCCCAGTTCCGTTGTTTACCAGTCCTATACCTATGCAGGAATCCACCAAGCCACGGGGCTCGGCGCGTTCACGACGTGATGAAGGAGTTTGGAATGCTCAGAGGAATTGCAACGCTTGCAGCTGCAACCGCCGCGGTGCTCTTGCTGACAGGGTGTGCGGCCTTGACCGCGTCTGCCGGAGATGCACCGGTAACGCGTGAGAATTTGCCAGAAATTGTGGCCTCGGACCAGCAGCTGATCGAGCTGGAGAATGGGGTCACACAAGAAGAATATAGGGCGGCATTCGATCGTTTCGATGCGTGCATGACGGGTGCCAAACAGCCGCTGGTGGGTGTTGAGGAGGGCGAGTATTTGATCACATATTCGATGCTTGCCTCAGCGTACGACTCGGGTGACTATGACCGCTGTTACTTCACCGAGTTCCAACGCATTGATGAAAAGTGGCAATATCTCAACAAGGATAACTCGACGGCGAATCGCGTCTATCAGGCATGCTTGACCGCCATGGGGATTCCGCCAAAGGAGTCCTCCGAGGACGTTTGGGCGCAGCTGCTCGAGGCTGGCATCGATCCAGAGAAGTGCGCCCAGAGCCAGCTTCCCTAGGGCGACACTATCGTTTGATTTCAGAGCCTCGGTTTGGGCTAAGTCACCTTGTCCCAGTGAGGACAGCATGGTTTGGGCAGACCAACTCTGTGGACTGGCGGTACCCACAAACCGTGGAGCACGTTCCCCGCCGTGCGAGGGTGTGGCTACAGCGCAGAATTGATGGATCGGCGGAGGATGTCAACCCTCCGATTCGCACGAATTGCGGATACGCCAGAGTCAAGCGGTATCCGGAAGGATTCTAATCCTTCACGGAACTGAGCCTGGGTGGGGTCTGCAGCTGTGATGATTTGAGGTTGATGTAGTCGGCGTGTGGCGCTCCGGCGGCGGCAGCGTGCTGGTGGACTATCTTGCTGCTGTAGCCCAGGGAGGTGGCCAAAGCGGTGGGATTGAGTTCTCTGGCGAGGTCGCGCAGGGCGGTGTTTCTGACGCCGTTGAGGTCGATGCCCCAGTTGCGAAGTCGGTGCAGCATGCTTTCTGGATGGGTGTGTTGGCCAGGCAGGTTGCCGGGAAAGAGCCAAGGGCTGTCGGTGTTGACAGTTTGCTGGTTGGGGCGGTTGTGGACGTAGTCCCAGAAGGTTGCCGCGACTTGTGCGGGTAGTAGGGCTGGCACCGATCCCAGGCGCAGGTAGAGGCCGTCGGGTCGCGCTTCGAGTGCGCTGGTTTTCAGGGCTGCGATCTTTCCGACAGGGTGTGCGTAAAGCAGGAGGATGAGTGCGGCGACGCGGTCTGCGGCGGGCATTTCTCCGGCGGTGAGGCAGGCGCGGATGTGGTCGATTCTGGCTGCCTGCGTCAAGATCGGGGTCGATTGCGCTTCACGACGGGGGACCCGGACTTTCGCGATCTCGCGTGATGCGACGAGCGAGGCGATGAAGGTGTTGATGGCATGGCGCGTGGATGGTCCGGAGGAGAGGTAGTCGTCGAGGTGGGCCTGACGGATATCGCTGTAGGTGGTGTCGTGCTCGGATAGGAGCCAGGCGAGGAATCGTCCTGACTCGGTGATTTCCTGCTTCGCTGACCGGACGGCGAAGTTCATGTTCTTGCCGGGGAAGGACTTCGCCCGGAGTCGTTTCAAGTGGTGCCACCGACCGAAGCGTTCGATCGGATCTTGGATCTCGCGATGGTCGGCAAGAGACATGATTCGCTTCTCGAGCCACCGTTCGAATGCCGCCAGTTGGCGGTCCCGGGGCGGCAGCATGCCGTGATGGGTGAGTGTTTCGCGAAGGTGTTCGACGGCGTTGGATGCGGGTAGGGCGTCGAAGGCCTCGTGGCTGATGGCCAGTTCCCTGGTGCCCAGTCGGGTGAGAAGCGCACTGGCGCCGATGCCGCGTTTCCAGGTATAGATGCTCTCGGGGCGCTCGGCATTGGCGAAGACAGCGACGAGGCGTTTGAGCCGGAGGTCCGGGGGAGTGTTGGGCTGGAGGGTTGCGGTGAGGTCGGCGCGGAGGACGCAGCGGATGCAGTTGCCGTTGCGAAATCGTTCGGCTTCATCGCCGCAGGTATCGCATTGCAGGAGTGTGGTGATGCCGGCGCAGTCACGGCAGGTATTCGCTTCGTCCGCGTCTTTGCCAGGGAGCAGGCGTGTCTCGCCGCAGGCAGCGCAAGGGCCGCGGGTGTGTGTCGCTGTGGTGAAGCAGATCCCGCAGATGGCGCCGTCTGGCCAATGCACTCGAATCTTTGGCACCTGGCGGCCGCAGCGGTCGCAGAGCAGGCTGCCTCCTGGGGTGCGGGGTCGTCCGCGGGGCCGGTGCTCAGTCGTCATCGTCGAGGATTCGGGCGCGGACGGGTTTGTATGCGTCGGCGAAGTTGACGATGTTCTCGCCGGAGGCCATCGCTCGTTCTTGGCGTTGGCTCTTGGCGTTCGCTGCGGTGAAGGTGACGAGCTCGTTCGCCTCAACGTTGAAGATGTCGCAGAGAGCGGTGAGGACTTTGAAGGAGATCCGCTCGGGATCTTGGGCGACGAGTCGATAGATCTGCGACTCCGAGAGGGTGATGCCGCGTTCTCGGAGCGGGGCGACGAGTTCTCGGCTGTTCTTCATGCCATGGCGCGCCATGAGCTCGCGTGCGCGCCAGCGGTACTCGATTTCTCGTTTCATGGTTTTTCCTCCCACGGGGTGCTGTTGGTGGTCGCGTTGATCGTGCGCTCGAGGACGCGGTTCAACGCCCGGGTTTGGTAGTCGCTGGAGACTGCCGTGTAGATGGATGTGGTCGACGCATGGAGGTGGCCAACTTGTTGTTGGACGAACGTGTGCTCGAAGCCGTAGAACTCGAACAGGTGGGTGACGTAGGACCGGCGAAGGGAATGCATGTCCAGGCCGGCCGGGAAGCCCAGCTCATTGACGTAGGCGCGGAAACGTCGACGCAGATTCGACTTCGGCACGACGAGCCCTGGCTGGTCGGGAACAGGTCGGTCGGTTGAGCGGCAAGGTGAGGCAGTCCAGTGCGGATCCACCGGTGAACGGCCTCAGGTGACCACTCGAACACGGTGAGAACGGAGCGGCGCTTGGGCGCAGCCCCCTTCTGGGCCTTCCCGTAACGGACGTGGAGGACGCCGAAGTCGCCGAACTGGGGCGAGTGCGGGTTGCGCGAGAAGTCGACCAGCTGCAGGTGGGTCACCTCGTTGGCGCGAAGTCCCCAGGCGTAGGCGGTCTTGAACGCGATGGCATCGCGGTAGGCGGCGATGGCGCCCTTGCGACCCGAATTGATGACACGCTCGACCTCGAGGTCAGCGAGATCGAAGAAGTCCTGCAGCTCACGACGCGAAAACGGTCGTTTCGTTGCCTGCTGTTCATTCTGTTGGGTGTGGGTGGCCCGGTTGAAGTCGGTGATGATCTGAGTGACCGGCCGGCCAAACGATCGTCCGCAGACTTCGCTCCAGTCGTAAGCCGGGTCGGTGAGGAAATCGCAAAACAGTTTGAGGTTGGTTTGATAGGCGCGGACGGTGGCCTGGGACAGGTTTGATACGGAGCGCGTGTAGGCGAAGTAGTCCTCGACGTCCGCGAACGTCCATTCCCACGGGAAATGCCCGGTGAAGTCCGCGAACCGACGGATCGTTCGTTCGCGTCCAGAAATGGTCTCGTGCCGGAAATTGCGGGAGAGCTGTTGGCGGCGCCAGCTGTCAACCATGTCGGTGAAAACAGCATCCGGGCTGGTCGCCTCGGGGCGCAGAGGCAGATGGGTTACTCGGCCCGATGCAACGCTCATCATCCCCCTCAACCTGTCTGCAAATTATGCTCTTCAAATGCAAAACATGCAAAACAAGCGACGTGAAACCGCGGAAATACGGGGATCCGGAGAGGATATGCGCCGCGAAATTCCCGACGTTGAATCAGAGCGCGCAGACCGTGCCCAATGCGGACACAGCGCCCCGCATCCCAGAGAAACAGCGGAAGTTCTTCGCGTGGCCGGCGCTCCGGCGGACAAATACCAGGGGAGTCCTATTCCGCAATTCCTGCAATAGATACAGTACTACTGGTGCCCCTGCGGATTCGTGACCGGCTAATGGTCAGCGATCGTTGGCCCAGACGGCCCAGTGTGGCGGCACTCAGACGTAGCCGTTAAGGAGCCGCCAG
>NZ_SOGQ01000073.1 GCF_004403465.1 Cryobacterium sinapicolor
ACGATCAACGATGGGCTGGACATGATCGGTGACTTCCTGGTTCTCGCCCTACATCAAACGGCGGACTTGCTCTGAGCTACTGGCCTCACCCAACCCTGACACGTAGGGCACCCGTGACGACGGGCGCGAACGGTAGGACACTAAACGACCTAGACGGCTCGCATGAGTGATGCCCGGAGTCGCCGCTTCTGAGCGGTCAGTCGGCGCTATCACTCAGGTCGTTTGAGCGGCGGCCCGCACTCCGTGTCACCGTCGGCGCCACCAGGGGCGCGAAACCCTTGTTACGACTTCAGCCACAAGTCGGTTTCTGTCGACCGCGCTTGCCACACGCATCTCATTGAAAGCGGCCCTTCGATCACGTTCGGCGAGCATTTGCCTCAAGTGCGCGATGCGCACTTGGAGCGCAGTCGCCCCGATGCCAAGAGCACCTGCGCACAACATCGCGACCACTTTTCTGGGCGCGACATCTCCGGGGTTCACTTCTGCAATGTAAGGGGCAAAGAGGAGCCCGAAATATGCTGCAAGGGCGGCCCAGATGACGCCCGACGCGACGGGCAAGGGCTTGTTCCTCTCCAGAGCAAGGACGACGAGCGCGGCCACTACCGGCAGCACAAAAATAGAGAACTGGGGGAGGAAGTCAGCCCAAAGGGTGCCGTGTGGGGGGGGGCCACTCGTCGACACGTACAGAGCAGGAAAGAGAAGACCCATCGCAGACACCAAGCGAATGCAGAACCGAAATGTCTTCAGCCATGAAAAAGGGCCCCGTTGATGCGTCTGAGCAGCTGATTGGCCGAACTGGCTCGTAGTACGCGGTGCCGAATGGTTTTGCTCATAGGCGGGATCGACATGGTTGGTGTTCAAGAAAAACTCTCGTTGATCAGGGGTGATGCTTTGTCCTTAGAGCTTGCCACTCTTTTTTCTGTTCGGTGCCCCGCCACCAGATCGGGGGAGCCAACTCATGGATAGCTGCCGGAGAAGACAGACCGAGTTCGATCAGCACACTGTCGTCGGACGTGAACCGTTCATCGCTGCATCCCAAAGCCAGGCCATTCCCGAGGCGAACCGAGAGCGCAGGGTGGTACAGAGCTCGAGGCACGCGTGACGTCCCTGCAGGAGAATACGCGGGCTCAGAGCGCTCGGCCGGACGCATCCGACGCCCGACGGCAGAAGCGTCACTGTTCGCTCCGCCCTGGCCAGCTCAAGCCGGCCCTCCCGGCATCGGTTCATGCACACCACGATCACACTGTGCGGCGTCCATACTCGCATCGACACTGCGCTCGTCGGCCCCCGCTGCCGCTTGGGTACTGATCGCGTAAGGAACAGAGATAGCTTTCTATGGTCGTCGTATTTCGCGTCTTGTGCCTTCGATCCGCACGAGGTTGATTCGGCCGACTACTGGGGGGTATGGATGCTAAATCGGATTCTCACAATCGACGGCTATGGGCCGTTCGTGAAGTGGCGAAGCGAAGCGAATGCGAGCTCATTCAAGCGAGTCAACGTCGTCTATGGGGCCAACGGAAGCGGGAAGTCATCTCTTGCCAGCATGTTCCAGACCATCGCCGGGGGTGGTACCGCGGCCAACAAGGCGGCCACCCTGACGTTGGAAGTTACCGACGGTGACGCAGGCTCAACTTCGAGAAAATGCTCAGAAAATGACTCTACGTTTTGGGAACGAGTTTACGTATTCAACGAAGAGTATGTGAAACGAAGCCTCCGATTCGATGGGGCGGAAGGTCCCGACGCCAATGGATTGCTGGTTCTGGGGGAAGGGAACATTGCTCTTGAGGCGGAAATTGTCGCTCTCCAGAAACGTATCGGTGCCATCGATGGTCAGGGGATCGAAAAACTAAGAAGCCTCGACGCTGCAAAAAAGCGCATGGAGAAGCAGATATCTGCGGTTCGAGATGCTGTGATCTCGGAGCTCAAGAACGCAGACCCAAGATACAGAGCCAGCAACGTCTATCGGAGCACTGAGATCCGCAAATTGTTGGATGGCGATCGGACTCTGTTTGGCGGGCGATCGGTGGACGCAACTGCAGACCTGGAGATTGTCCTGGCCGAGGGGCGTCCCGCCATTCGCGCGTCAGCCGCGCCTTCTCTGAACGTGGCTGATTTCCAGGCACCCTTCCGAGAAATCACAAATCGATCTGTCACCGTGAGTGTTCTCGCCGAATTAGCGAGCGATGCCCACAACGCGGAATGGGTTCAACAAGGAATAGGACTCCACGAGGACTTGGCGACATGTCTCTTCTGTGCCTCTCCCATCGCTGAAAGCCGGCGCGCCGACCTCGCAGCACACTTCGACAAGAGCCTGCTAGCGGTGCAGACAGACGCCGATGCCCTAGCGCTGGAGATGGAGGTTGGCCTGTCCGCCCTGGTTGGCTACGCAGCATCCTTGCCAAGGTCGGTCGAACTCTACGCAGATATCAAGGGCGATTACGAAACTGCCCTCCGCGCCTACTCGGAGTCGGTGCACCTATTCTCCGGCAGAGTAAACGAGCTGATCGAGTGCCTCAAGCTGAAGCGGGCTAACCCGTTGCAGCCCGTTCAAGCTCCTTCCTTTGCTGAAATCGAAGAACCGAACGCGGCCAGCCTCCTGTCTCATATCCAGCGCCACAATGAGAGAAGCAATCGGCACAACGAAGCCGTCAAAGGCGCCGCTCGACGGATCGAATTGCACCGAGTTCACGCGGCCATCGAGTCTTACGATCCTGAGCTGAATGCATGTATTGCCCTTGAAGAGAACCTCAAAGATATGCGGGCAGAAAGAGCCCGCTTGAGATCAGAGATGATTCTTCTCGGGAGCCAGGACGCCAATCCGTTGCACCTGGCTGACGACCTCACTGTTGGCCTCGCCAGGATTTTAGGGCGTGACGAATTGGCGTTTCGGCCATCAGAGGACTCCAAGACGTATCTCATCGAACGCGATGGCAGGCCTGCCGTGGGGCTCAGCGAGGGAGAACGCACCGCAATCTCGTTGCTCCACTTTCTTGCTCATCTGAAATCAAGGGGCATCTCGAAGCACCCGATCGTGATCATCGATGATCCTGTGTCGAGTCTTGACCAGAATGTCCAGTTCGGCGTGTCTGCACACCTTTGGACAGAGCTGGTTGCCGGCCCCATGGACACGCAGGTCTTCCTACTCACCCACAGCTTTGAGTTCTTTAGGCAGTGGATAGTGCAGCTCGACTCTTTCAAAGCCAGCGCGATTGGGGGCCATACCGAACATGAACTCCGAATGAGGAATCGAGAAATTGATGGTCAGCTCCGAAGAGTTCCGGTTTTCGAGGAGTGGCCGAAGGACACGATCATGCGGCGTCGATTGCGGTCTCAGTACAATTTTCTGTTTCACAGGTTGGCCCGCGTTGTGATCGATTCCGCAGGGGGAGCAAGTCTCGCGGATCAGCTAGAAATGCTTTCGATGGCCCCAAATGCGGCCCGCAAACTATTGGAGGCATTCCTGAGCTTCCGTTTCCCCGCGAAAATTGGCGACTTCAACGGATCAATGAAGGTCGCATTGGAAAAAATCGACAATCCTACGAGGACCAAGGTGACTCGCTATCTGCACGCGTACTCCCACAACGAGGAAGGTGACATCTCCGCTCCTATCGAGCCTGGGGAGGCGGCGACGATTCTGCGCGCTGTCTTCCAACTAATGAGGGCGCTGGATGACGAGCACGTCGTCGCCATGTGTCAGTCCTTTGATATCGACCCCCAGGTGCTGGCGCCGGATACTGGGGCTCCGTCAAGTACCAGGGCAGTCATGCCCAGAATCTCGGAGTTTGGAGGCCTTGAACGCGATCAGGTCTTGACAGGGTTCGTCGGCTGACGGGGCACCCACTCAGCGACCCCGCAGGGTCCTCGTGAATCCGCGGGAGTTCGTGCTGCTCTCGACTCTTGCCGAAGCCGTTAGCAGGGGAGCTCTATTCAGCACATTCTGCAATAGGTACATTTTTACTGGTGCCCCTGCGGATTCGTGACCGGCGAATTGTCAGCGATCGTTGGCGCAGACGGCCCAGTGTGGCCCCAACATCGCGATGTTCGTGCTCATCGCTTGAGACTGTCGACTTCGACCACCAGGCCAGCATTCTTCATTTGCGTTTCGTGATGTAGTCGATGAACACGGCGCCGGCGTTCTGACGGTGTCTTTCGGTGACTTTGTAGCTGTAGTTCAACGAGTCCGCGATGACAGGGGCGGGCAACTCGAGCACCAGCGCTCGAAGAGACGCGTTCCGGGCGCCCCGGAGGTCGATGCCGGAGTCGCGGAGCTTGTTCATGAGTGTGGTCTGGTTGAGGTGCTGTCCGGGCCTGCCCCCGGGGAACAGCCAGTGGTTCTCGCGGTGGAGGGCTGTGGTCTGGTGCGGTAGCGCGGCGAGGTGATTGCGGATGACCTGGTCGAACGGGGCGGGGATCGTGAGGGTGTCGTTAGTGAACGAGATTGTGACGACCGTGCCGGTGGTTCGCAGCTGCTGCAGTCGCATGCTGGCGATGCGAACGATGGGTTGCCCATAGAGCAGGAGCAGCAATGCTGCAGCGCGATCGCCTGGGGCGAGATCTGCCGCGGGGTCGAGTAGCCGGGTTATGTGCTCGAGTCGTTGCTGTTGGGTGATGATGGGCTCGGTTTGTGGGACGCGGTAGGGGAACTCGAGGGGCGGGAGGTGGCGGTGGTCGCCGGCCCAGCGGACGAAGGTGCGGGCAAGGCTTCGTGTTGTGGGCCCGCTGGCCAGCCAGTCGTCGATGTCGGCTTGAGTGCAGGTCGCGGGGGAGCGGCCTCGTTCCCGGAGGTGGTGGAGGAATGTGAGGGCGACCGTTGTCGACTGTTTCGCGGAGAGGAAGGTGCCCTTTTTCAACTGGCCGGTGGCGGCGAGGTTGTGCATGCGGTTGAGGTGGACCCAGCGTGCGAACTGTTTAATCAGCCGCCCGTCGTCAGGGTGAGCATCTCGGAGTTTGCTGGCCAGCCAGTTCTCGAACCGTTCGATATCGAGGTGGACGGGCTCGAGGAGCTGGTGTTCGATGCAGAGTTCTCGGAGGAACGCGACCTTGCGGGGTTGGCTGTGCCCGGTGAACGTGGCGTGCTCGAGCGGGACGATTCCTTGGGCGAGCTCCCGGATGAGGGCCGTGGTGTGTGTGTTGACGATCAGCCAGACCCGGGCGCTTCGGGCGTGTGCCTGTTGTGTGAGCGCGGTGAAGAGCGGCAGCAGGGCTGGGTTGATGCGGCCGGTGGAGTCGTCGAAAAGGTCTGTGAGGTCGTCGGTGAGGCAGCAGTGGGCGCAGAGCCCGACTCGGACGGGTTCGTCTTCGCGTCCGCACCGGGCGCAGTGGAAATCCTTCGGTATGCCGGTGCAATCGACGCAGGCGGGGATCCCGTCGATGAGGCCTGGGAGGAGCCGATCGGCGCTGCAGCCGGGGCAGAGGCCGCGGATGCGGGTGGCTTGTTGGTAGCACCGTCGGCAAATGCGCCCTTCCGGCCATGTTGTCGCGAACCGACCGCCGGTGCGAGTGCAGCGGGCGCATTCCTGCGAGGACCGCGGCCCGGTCATTCCGGTCGGCGGATCCTGGCTCGGGCCGGGCGGAAAGCGTCGGTCTTCGCGGAGGCGTCGAGGGTGCCGGTCGCCCGGTCCGGGACGGCGCTGACGGTGACCGGGCAGAGGTCCTCGAAGCTGCAGTCGAGGGTGTCGAGAATTGCGCCGAGTAGGTTGAGGTTCATTCGTTCCGGTGTGCCGCCGACGAGGCGGTAGATCTGCGAGTCGGAGAGGTGGATGCCGCGATCGCTGAGGTGCGGGATGAGGTCCGAGATGGTGTTCATGCCGCGGGCGGCCATGAGTTCTCTCAGCCGCCAGCCGTGGTCGATTCGACGTTGCATGGGTCAGGTCTCCTTCGTGGTGAGTTGGGCGGCCATCC
>NZ_SOGQ01000022.1 GCF_004403465.1 Cryobacterium sinapicolor
TTGTGAGTTGCTTTAGTCGGTACTCACTGACCATCCCACGGTGGCTCTTTACGTTGACGAAGCAACACTCAAGAGCGGGAAACCACACCACTCACAGGGACGTGACCCTGATGTTCTTCCGCGGCGGATCGGCGTCCATGTCGACGTCGTATTGCCGAACGCTCTGTGCGCTCTGTCACATCGTGGAACCGGTGAGTCATCTAGCATGGCCACATGGGCGAGATGCAGGCTGGGCAAGGTGGAGTTTTCAACTCAAACCTCTGGCGTCGGGTGAGCGTATCCATGGTCGTCCTCGGGACCGTGGCTGCCGTCATCGGACTCGTGCTCCTTCTCGTGCCGAGTGACCAAGCGAGCTTCGGCTGGTTCGCCTACGCGCCGCTCAGCAACACGACTTTCTCTCCAATAGGCCTACAACTCTCACCACGGAGTCAGATCGGGATCGCGCTGTTCATTGTCGGGCTGGCAGTGCTCTCATTCGGTGCAGGCTCGATGCTCGGGCAACGTCAAGCTGCAAGCCAGCGACGATTGCTCGATCCGGGCAGTTCAGGCAACTGAAGGGTCCCACTGCTTCGCCCGCGAGTCCAACCCTCACCGGGACCACCACGGAACAACTCGCTGCAATCGCATCAGCTCGTAAGCGCTGTTAGGCCACGGATCGCGGGCTTGTGGAATCAGTGCACGAGCGTCAGTACCGCGTCACTGAAAGCCGCAGGGTCTTCCTGCGGCGGGTTGTGCCCAACCCCGGGCAGCAGGACACGCTGGAAGGAGCCTGAGAAGTAGGACGCATGCTCAGACGAGTCGAACCAGCCGAACCCGTCTGCTCCGCCGTCAACTGAGACAGTAGGCACGGAGATGGTTGGACGCTGGGCGAGACGACCCTCGAGGTCGTCATAGCGCGGATCTCCAACGGCCAGCCCGAAGCGATGCCGGTACGAATGGACAGCAATGTCGACGAAATCCGAGTTGTGCAGGCTGGATGCCGACGCCGCGAACGCAGTCTCTGCCTCGACCCACTCCGGAGACCAGTCGCGCCACAGCAAACGACACAGGTCCTCGCGGTCCCGCTCAAGACCGCGCCGACCCCGCTCTGAGTGGAAGTAGTACTGATACCACGCCAGCTTCTCATCGAGCGGAGCGGCCGGTTCGACAGACCCACCGATGTCCTGGATGGGATATCCAGAGACCGTGACCAACCCGTCGATCCGCTCGGGGAAAAGCGCCGCGGCCACACATGCGGCGCGTCCACCCCAGTCATACCCCGCAACGATCGCTCGCTCAACGCCAAGCGCGTCCATGAGGTCGATCAGGTCCTGACCGAGCGCTGCTTGTTGTCCGGATCGCAGCGTCTGGTCGGAGAGGAACTTCGTCGGGCCGTATCCGCGCAGATAGGGCGCAACGACCCGGATACCCGCCTTCGCCAGCCGAGGGGCCACATCGTCGTAGGAACGTACATCGTAGGGAAACCCATGCAGGAGCACGACGGTCTGACCGCCCGGCTCACCGAGCACCTCATATCCAACGCGAAGCAGAGGCGTATCGACGAACTCGACTTCACTGATCGGCATTCCGGCGCCCTTCGCTAGACAGACTCGGTCTTCTTCATCAACCACTGCATTTAGGTTATGCCCCGCGCGCTCGGCAGACGACCATGCACCTGAAGCGACGAGCACCGCTACCCGACGCGCCCGCGGTCCACTCGTGCGACGGTCTCAGACGCGATGGGCTTGGGAATCAATCAAGACGGGGCAGGCGCACAGTCCGTGCCATCGCCGGCCTTCGGATAGACGCACGGATACCCGACCGTAATGAGCGGGCTTCGAAGTTGCGTCTGGCTGCGCGCAAGGGGGACGTTGAAAGGGCGCTTCTGAGCATGCTCCTGCGTGACTTCCCGAGAAGTACGACATTGATCGAACCCTCAACTCGGAGGAGCTTTGGCACGACTGGCTGATCCTCAATTCATCGCATTGTGGAGCAATGCATTTGTATTGTATTTAGATTCGATCGAATCGAAGAGCAATACAAACATTGAAAGGAGCTGTTCGTGGACTTATCTGCCCCACTCGCCTCGTTCATGAATGGCCTCGACGCTGTGGCCCTGCGCGTCGTTGCCAGGGCCGGCTCAGAGCTCACTGGTCGACAGATCGCCCGTCTGGCGGGGACTGGAACACCGGCCAACGTCCGATTGTCCCTTCTCCGGCTCGCCGACATCGGTCTGGTCATTTCGGTCCCAGCGCCCCATGCGACTATGTATTCTGCCAACCGGTCGCACATCCTCTGGCCGGCTGTTGAGATCGCGATGAACGCACGCCAGGAGCTGAACAGGCGCGTAACAGCATTCGCAGATGCGAGCGCACCGGAGGGCGTCACGGTTGCCCTCTACGGATCCGTGGCACGAGGTGACTCCACCAAGACGAGCGACGTCGACCTGCTCGTCGTCTTTCCTGACGAGGCGGCACTCGATGTCCGGGACGAATTCGTAACCGGGCTCCGGGACAACGTGCAACTGTGGACCGGTAATGATGCCCAGATCTATGACCTAACCGAATCGGCCCTGGCCAAGCAGGAGGAAGACGGAGACCCGATCGTCGATAGCTGGGCGTCGGAGGGGATCGTTGTCTTCGGAAACAGCGCCCTGGGAATGAGAAAGGCGCCGTGAACGCGCGGATCAAACAGATGACGGCGGGGGAGGTGCGAATCCGTGCCGAACATGCCCGCGATTCTCTCCTCACTGCTCAAGCTCGATTCGAGCCTGGGGGACCGATGGCGTCGAACAATACGACTGGGCTGAATGCTGTCAACGCCGGCATCGCCGCGGCCGATTCTATTTGCGGATCAAAGCTCGGATACCGGTCCAGCGGTCAGGATCACAAATAGGCTATCGGCCTCCTAACCCAAGCGCTCCCTGCAAAGAGAACCGCAGCGCGGGACTTGGGTCGACTCTTGGAAGCTAAGCCCCTCACTTTCTGCGGGGCGAGCCACATCACAGAGGCAAGGGCGAGCGAGCAAGTCGGCTGGTCGACGAGATGGAAGCCGCCCTCGCCTCCTGACCACGGGCACCCGCCGAGGATCTTTGAAGGATCGGCTGGCTTCTGAGCGTTCAGACCGGGGTCAGCGCCCGGTATCGAACCTTCTGCGGGCAGTCTTCTCTGCCGTGTGGGCGGTTGGGACCAGGGCCAATGTGGTGGCTACCTTCGGCGCAGGTTGTTCAGTGTTCGGTCGCCGAGTATCCAGCTCACCGCGATGAAGACTGTCAGAACGCCTATGCCGGCGGCCGCCAGAAGGGTGGCCTGGCCGACGAAGCCTGTTGGTGTGCCGGTGTAGGCCACCAGTGATAACCCGGCAGCGGAACTGACTATGGCTGCACCGAGCAGTCGGGCGTAGCCGAGCGCGAGGGGCCGTTGACCGGCGGGGACGTGACCGCGGTTTTGGAGGGTTCGCCGTAGCGACAGGTGCGCGGTCAGCCAGCCGGCGAAGTTAGCGATGGAGATTCCTGCAGCGATTCCGATCACGGTGAGTTCAGGTGGAAGGAGGAGAGCTGCTGCGGCGCCGGCGGCGGAGAGTCCGGCGATGACGAGTTGGGTGGTGAAGGGGCCGCGGGCATCCTGCAACGCGAAGGATGTTCGGTTGAGCACGTAGGCCTGGCTGAACCCGACAAGGCCAATCGCTAGCACCTGGAGTACGTGCCCAATGATTGGCTTGCCAAAGAGCACCTCAGTGATCAGTGGGCCCAGCGCCACGAAAGCTGCACTGGCGGCGATCGCGACGTAAGCGACTGGTTTGCTGGCCAATGTGGAGAGTGCATCGATCTCGGGGAGGTTATTTCGTGCGGCGGATCCGCTCATCCGTGTGTAGAGGGCTGTTGTCAGCGACACGGTCACGATCCCGTGCGGCAAGAGCATCAGCAAGTACGCCATCGAGAGGGAGTTCAGGCTGGGGCCGTCGACACCCAACTCGTTGAGGGTCTTCCCGGCGTTACTGGCGACGTTCGACGTGACCAGGTACGCGGCCTGGCCCGCGATAACCCCGAGAAGAGTCCAGCCCTCCAGCGTCGACATATGCCCGAGCCCACCAAAGCCCCAGCGAAACCGGATCCGAAACCCGATTCTCCGCAGCGGGATCAGGAGCAGCAGAGCCTGGATAGCGATGGCCAAGGTGGCCGTACCGCTGAGCACGGCGACCATGAGTGGACTCCATGAGTCGACCGTGCCCAGCCCGGTCGGCAGCAGGAACAGGAAGACCAGGATCCCGCTGATACCCAGCAGGTTGGAGGCTGCGGGGGCCCACGCGGGGGCGCCGAACACACCGCGAGCGTTCAGGACCTGGGACAGGACGGCGAATGCGATGAGAAAGAAGATCTGCGGCAAGCACCAGTACGCCATCGACGTTGCGAGTCCTCGCCACTGCGCCGACCAGGTTGTTGCGTAGATCCAGACGATTCCCGGAGCGCACAGGGTGAGGATGACTGTGGCCACGGCCCCGCCCACTAGAACGATCGTGAGGAGCCGGTCCGTGTTTTCCTGGCCAGCCGGGCCGTCGTGGAGGTTCCGAACGATCTGCGGGACAAGCACCGCGCCCAGGACGCCGCCAGCGATCAGAGCGAAGAGGTAAGTGGGTGCTGAGTTCGCGATTTCAAACGCTTGCCCACCGACCGCCTCGCTCGTGCCGCCGATCGCAGCTACGAGCAGAATTGCCTTGAGGAAACCGAGCGCCCGGGAGACGAGCGTGGCCGCCATCATCGACCCAATCGAGCCGCGCGTACTCATCGGCCAAGCTCCGGACTAGCCCCACAAGGTCGGCAAGCCCATAAGAAATCCCCCATTCGCTAACATTCCCACAGCGGCCGAGTAACCAGCATTAACCCAGTCGTGAATCTGACGTCGCGGACCCCAACCCTTTGCGGATCGCGGGAACGATTGCGTCGTCGGCAGGAGCGAGACCTGCGAGACTCACCGCATGTCAACTCAGACGAGTACTCAGAAACGACGCGCTGTGTCTCCGGTGCTCATCGGATTCGTGGGGATGGTCATCGTTCCGTTCAGTATCGTGCTCGCGACCAACTCCTGGGGTGCTCCAGACGCAGCGGACTTCGTACGGATGGCGTTTGGTACCGTAATCGCCGCCACCGTGGCGACGGTGGCGGCTTGGTGGCTGGCCCTCGACCGGATGAAAACGGGTCGGAGTGACCGTTACTGGTTCTGGGGAGTGGCTGGTATCTTCACCGTCTCCGCAGTCGGCAGCATCGCCGGCGCAGCCGAGACACTGCTGACGCGATTGATTAATCTGTAGGTCGCCGATCCGCGGCCGGGCAATTAGCCTCCATCGGGAACAGAATGCGGGCCGCTACTCTGAGGCGATGAGTACAGACGACACGGTCTTGGTTCGCGCAGTTCAAGCATCAGAATTCGCCGAGTGGGCTGGGCTGTGTCGGGAATATCGAGATTATTACGCACTTTCCCCCGATGAAAGAATTGTTGAACGTGTGTGGACTTGGATCAATGACGGCGCGCATGAAGTGAATGCCTTCGTTGCCAGTTCCGGGGATTGCCTCGTGGGACTCGCGCACTATCGGCGATTTGCCCGCCCCTCCACTGGCAGCGTGGGAATCTTCCTCGACGATCTGTTCACGTCCCCGAACACTCGCGGTTCCGGCGCCGGCGGGCGCTACTCAGCGAACTCTCCTCATTGGCCGACGGTGAAGGCAGCTCAGTCGTCCGCTGGATCACGGCGGAGGACAACACTCGTGCCCGGCACCTTTATGACTCGACCGCCACTTCGACGAAATGGGTGACATACGATCTGAAGCCGGGATCGCTCTGAACGCCTGATAGCCGAACGATCTGCGCGATGGACTGCCCGAGGCGAGTCGTCTAGCGAGTCGGTCAGGGGCGAAGTTCCCCAGGTTCCGGCGTTGCCACTGTGTCTCGACCGGGTCACGTCCCGCTGAGTGGTGGAGTTTCTCAACACCGTGCGGGTCAGCTGTTTTAGTTTAGGCGGCGGCGAGTTCGGGGAGGATCACCGCCTCGTCGATGACC
>NZ_SOGQ01000078.1 GCF_004403465.1 Cryobacterium sinapicolor
CAGAGAGCACCGGTGGTGCTGAGCCACACCACCACTGGTGCTCCTGCGCACGATCGGTGGGGCTCAAGCGCACGATCGGGTGGGGCTCAGACGATCGAATACTCAGCCGATCGGCGGAGAGCGAAAAGGGAGAATCGCTACAGGTGGAGTCTGCACTTCTACGAGCTGAGCTCAGACTTTTCAGCAATAGTTCGTCAGTTCATGCACGAAGCTGGTGATCAGATGGAGCGAATGGACCGAGAAGGCCTGGCCCGGCTCAAGGAGTCACAGGGCAGAATTCGCGAGCACACATCGCGACTCGCCTTACTTGCCGGGGGACCGGTATTGGACGTTGCACAGAAAATCCGACGACACACTCATGCCGTAATTCAGGTGTGTGAAATCGGAGTTGTGAGGCGCGCTGCCGAGTATCCTGATGGCCCCTACGTCGCGCTCGATCATGAGTTGGACAACTTTTATCAAGTTGTCAGGGAGCAAATTGGGCTGAAGGAATTGGCACGGGTTCGTCAAAGCTCGTGAAAGTCGAGCGCTGAAGTCGCGGTTCGGTGTTGTGTGGGGAACCGTAGCGACTCAAATCCATCGGGCCAGCAGTTCGCAGGTATAGAGAGAACAGGGGTACCAGAGTGCGGTCGTTACAACGGGTAGGACGTTTCTTCTGCCATTACGGAATGATCCGCCCAAAGCGGAAAGAAGTCTTAGATGCGGCCTGGCGCAAGGTACCCCTACCTCTCTATCTCTTCCTGCCTGGCAGGGTATTAGATCTGTGGTGGCTTCTCTTTCGACACGTTTTTGCGTTGACGACGATCGGCGCATTTGCGATGCTGTTGGCGACCGCTATGCAAGAGACCTCTGCATCCGCGGAGGCATGGACATATGGTGCATTCTTCATCAGCCTTATGTTGTACGGGGTTACCTTTCTAGAAGTCTCTCGTCGGTTCAGTCAGTCGCGCCAACCGCTATCAGCGGCAACTGAGGATGAGATTTGATGCTGGCACCAGCTGTAGTAGTCATCTGGGCAGGTGCTCTGCCTTTCCTGGCGTTGGCATTTTTGGGATTCGTCAACACTATTCGGCAGTTAGTTGAACACCGTCAGCAACATCGACTTCGATCTCGTCGATCCAATCCGGATCGCTTGGGCTCTCTCAGGCTGTTCAGCGCGGAGGAACGCCGGAGCCTTGAACAGCCAAGGCTGAAGTGGCGGTCACGATTGACCCCGGATCCTTGGAACGGTGCGGGGGGTCTATCGCTCGGCGAGCTGACCAACTATGCGAATCTTCTCAAGGATCGACGCCTTGCGTGGGATTTGGCTGTGGAGTCCGTGCTCCTTGGTGCTGCTGCTGTACTAGGAGCCTGGGTCGGGCCCGTGTACGCAAACATCAACACAATCATGGATGATTCGAATCTGCATCTTAGAGTCGGTGGGGTAATACTTTTCATCGTGATTGTCTTTGCATTGAGTGCGAGACAGTCTGTTCTTCCACGCCTTCGAGCGAGTGAGATGAAGTTTCATCGATTGCGCAGAGACGCGGAGTCTTCGGTAGGAGTGTCGCCCAAGGCGGATGCTGGCGAGCGTCTTCCCTTGCGGGAGCGGGAGCATCTTGCAGCCATGCTTCAGTGGTCCAGAGACGGTGGTGGCGTGTAGTCACGTTGCGGGATGCCTATGAAGCAGAGATGCATCCAGTCAATTCGTCAGCTAAGCCGCACTGATCCGCAGGGACCTATTGACTTCGCGGGGGGCGATGCCAAGGCGACCGGCGACCTCTGCTCTCGGGGTTCCGAGCTCGAGCATGGACGCGATGACCGCCGCCGCTGACGTGCGGGCGGCCGCGCTCTGCCGCGCTGCGCGCTCCAGGATGGCTGCGATCTCGGCCTGTGCTGTCGCGTCGGTCTCGTCGAGGGAGTCCGTGGCGACGAAGTAGTCGGTGGCAAGCTGCTCGAGCTTGTCTTCCTTCGCCCGGAACTCTGCCGCTTTCTCGCGTGCGCGAGAGCGGGCGGCAGTCTGCTTCGCAGACTTACGTACATCAGCCATGGGTGTGCCCCTTTCGTGGGTGGAAGAACCATTATGCGTGAGTCCACGCGCATGTTTGTCCGCCAAACCCACGCCGGAGAGGGTGCCGACTATCGCCGGGAGGTGTGCGCTCAGTTGCGAGCTGCGCACTGCCTACTCCGTCATCTCGATAGCCCCTATCTGCAGACACTTGTTGACCTCAGCCGCAGCATCCGGCCATCTCGATCTTCTAATCATGACTACCATGCATCCTCATTCTTCGTACGAGTATTTGTCACACCTCTGGCATTAGTAATCAACGAGGTAAAGTGAGCGGGTGATGACTATGCATATCCTCTCTGCGGGAGACGGGTATGTGTACTACACCAACGAGGTCGCGACCGGTGATGCGAAGCGCGAGAGCGGCCGTGAGCTGGGCGATTATTACACCGAGGAAGGCAACCCTCAAGGTGTCTGGGTCGGCGGGGGACTGGCCGCACTCGGCGTCTCCGGGGTCGTCACCGAGGAGCAGATGAAGGCCCTCTACGGTGAGGGTCTACACCCCGACGCCGAACGCATCATTGCTGACGCGCAGGCGCAAGGCAAGACCGTGGGTGAGGCAACGAAGGCCGCCAAGCTCGGCCGCTCGTACTACGGGTACAGCACCGACGGCACCGACCTGTCCGCAAAGATCGCCGCCGGCTACACCGACTTCACCAAGGCGAACGGGCGCGAGCCGGGCGTCGCGGACCGGCGTGCGATCCGCACCCGGGAGGGTGACCTGGCGTTCCGTGACGCGAAGGGCCGCCCGCCGGCGGACAAGGAAGAGCTGGGCCGGTTCATCACGGCGGCGACGCGTCCGACGCAGCAGGCTGTTGCCGGGTTCGACCTGGTGTTCTCGCCCGCGAAGAGTGTCTCGGTGCTCTGGGGTCTCGGCGACGAGGAGACCCGGAAGACGATTGAAGATGCCCAGGCCGTCGCGATTCTGGACACCGTGTCGTACCTCGAGCGCGAAGCGATTGCGACCCGTGCGGGCACGAACGGGGTCGCACAGATCGACGTTGAGGGTGGCCTGGTGGCGACGCGGTTCCGTCACTATGACTCCCGCAATGGTGACCCGCAGTTGCACGATCACCTGGTCGTGGCGAACAAGGTTAAGGGCGTCGACGGGAAGTGGCGCACGATCGATTCCAAGCTCCTGCACCGTCAAGGCGTGGCCGCGTCCGAGTTCTACAACCAACGCGTCATGGACGAAGTCACCACCCGCCTCGGCCTGACCACGGAGCTGCGAGAAGTCACCCCGGGCAAGCGGCCCGTGGTCGAGATCGCCGGGATCGACGAACGCCTCACCGGGGCGTTCTCGACCCGGTCCGCGGACATCAAGAAGGTCGTCGGCCAACTCGAGAAGGACTACCGGGCCACCCACGGCCGCAGCCCGGACGCGGTCGCCCGGATCAAGCTCGCCCAGCAAGCCACCCTCGAGACCCGCCCCGCGAAAGCCCACGCCCGATCCCTCGCCGGCCTCCGCACCGAGTGGGCGGCCAAGGCCGCCGAACGCGTCGGAGCCGCCACCGTCACCAACCTTCTCAAGGATGCCCGCGCCGCAGCGCCGACCCTGGACGGCAGGGCGGGGGAGCCGCGGGTGGTGGATGTGGACCGGGCTGCACGTGAGGTCGTGGCGACGGTGTCGGAGCATCACGCGGTCTGGGGTCCGCACATGATCGAGGCCGAAGCCCGCCGCTGGGTCCAGAAAGAAACCAGCCTCGGCCCCGTCCCCGCAGGCACCGTCGAGCAGATCACACGGCGTGCACTGGAGACGGACTCGATCGCCGTGACCCCTCCCGCCCCGCACGGTTCCTTCGAACCTTTGACCCGCCGGGACGGGTCGAGCATCTATGTGCACAAGGGCCGCATGCTCTTCACCTCCACCGGCCTCCTCGCCGCCGAAGACACCTTGTTGGCCGCCGGCCGCACCCGCACGATCGCCCCCATCACGGTGGCCGAGTTCGACCGCACCGCCGCCCGCCACACCGGACCCTTGGATGCCGGGCAGCGGGCCCTGGCACGCAAGTTCACGACCTCCGGCAAGCTCCTCGTCGTCGCGACCGGGCCCGCCGGCGCCGGGAAGACCACCGCCCTCGCCTTGGCCGCCCGCGCCACCGAGCAAGCGGGCGGCCGCCTGATCGGGTTGGCGCCGTCCGCGACGGCTGCCGCCGTGTTCCGCGACGCCGTCGAAGTCCCGGCGGCCACGATCCACTCCTTCGTCCGCGCCTACGACACCCACGGGGATGCCACCCCGGACAGTCGCCACCCGGAAGAGTTGAAGCTGCGTGCGGGGGACATCATCGTCGTCGACGAAGCCGGCATGGCTGGCACTCTCAACCTCGCGAAGGTCACGAGCATTGCGGAGCGTCACGGCGCGCACGTGCGCCTGATCGGCGACGACCGGCAGCTCGCCGCGGTTGAGTCCGGCGGGGCGCTGCGTCTCCTGGAACGCGAAGTCGGGTCCGTCAAGCTCGAGGAGATCCACCGGTTCACGTCCCCGGCCGAAGCCGAAGCGACCCGGCAGCTGCGCGACCCGGCCACGGTGGGGGACCCGTTCCGCTGGTACGTCGACAACGCCCGGGTCACCGGTGGCAGCATCGACCGGATGACCGACCACGTCTTCGCCGCCTGGCAGCACGACGACGAGGCCGGCAAGAACGCCGTGATGCTCGCCCAACAAAACGTCACCGTCACCGACCTCAACACCCGGGCCCAGGCCTACCGGGTGGGCTCCGGTCTCGTCTCCGGGAAGAAGTCCTCACAGCTGCGCGACGGACTCGCCGCGTACCAGGGGGACCGGATCGTGACCCGGTTGAACGACGCCACCCTCCGCACCGGGCGCGGCACCGACCGGGTCAAGAACGGTGACGTGTGGACGGTGGGGAAGGTGCAAGCCGACGGGGCGTTGACTGTCACTCATGCCGGGCATGGCGGCCGCATCACCCTGCCAGCCGAGTACGTGCAGAACAATGTCGAGCTCGGCTACGCGTCGACCATTCATCGGGCCCAGGGTATGACCGCGGACACAGCCCACGTCCTCGCCGACTCCTCCACCTCTCGGGAGCTGGTGTACGTCGGGTTGACCCGTGGCAAGGAGGCCAACCACCTCTACGTCGAGACCGAAGACGCCCAACCCATGAGCGACGTCCTGGCCACCATCGCCGGCCACAGCGACGGGATGCTCTCCGCCACCGAAACCATCCGCGCCGAACAAGCCCGAGTCGACGACCTGGTCACCCTCATCGACCAATACGGCGACGTCGCCGAACGCGCCAACACCATCCGCTTCACCCAACTCGTCGGCCACACCCTCGACCAGACGGATGCCCGGAACCTCACCAGCTCTGAGAGCTGGGGAGCCGTCACGGCCGCCCTCACCCGCGCCGAAACCCAAGGCCTCGACCCGGCCACTGTGCTTCGGGAATCGTGGAACGAACGAGAACGCGGCACCGCCGACGACGTCGGCGCCGTCCTCTCCCACCGGATGGAACGCCGCATCGAAACAGCACCCGCCGACCAAGCGCTGGCAGCGGCGACCGACCCGGCGGTGCCGGCGTGGATTGCCGATCGGCGGGTGCTCGACGCCGCCGGCACCGACCCCGCGTGGCGGGACCACCTCGCCGAACGGTACGAGTATCTGGCGGTCCGCCTCGAGGAACGCGGCACGGCGATCGCCGCTGAACAGCCCGACTGGGCGCAGCAGCTTGGCGACGTACCGGCCGAGGGCGCCCGCCGGCAGGAGTGGGTGCGCCTCGCGGCCGAAGTCGATGTGTTCCGCGACCGGTACAAGGTTGAGCCCACCCAGACGCAGGCGATCCCTGAGGCGTACCGTGAGTGCAGCGTTGGTGCGTCGCTCGCGGCCCGCGTGACGGCTCTGGAGAAGGCGCAGACTCAGCCCACTGCGCCGACTGCGCCCGAGGCGGGCAGGCAGAAGCCGGCTACTGCGCTCGAGGCGATGCGCGCTGCGAACCGGGCCACGGCCGACCGGCAGCGTGAAGCGCAGCTCGCTGCCGGCCTCACGGTGAAGGCACGCGAAGCAGCCCGTGGCGATCAGACAACACAGCCTGACTACCCGCGCACCGGAATTTGTCAAGGTGAATGAGGCCAGCGTGAGTTTAGGCGGCTAGTTTCGGTTCGGCCTCCGCGACTGCGGGTTCGGCGGGTTGGTTGATCCAGGCTGGCCCGGGC
>NZ_SOGQ01000036.1 GCF_004403465.1 Cryobacterium sinapicolor
CCGACGTATCTCTGCCCAGTTCTCCACTGTCATCACCCTCCAAGGGTCTTACGGAGGGGTCAAGATTCAAACGACGCCACGGGGTCAGTATTCACCAGTCGTTGACACCGACCAGCGCTCCCCGGCCGCAAATAACCCACGGAAGAGTCAGGAGAGCCGTTTTTGAGCTACTTACGCTTGTGCGTAATCCGGTGTCCGCGAACCAGAGCGAGTCGGCGCGCAGCCTTATCGCTCAGCATTGGCAACACGATCAAGATTGCTCGGCAAACGGTGCCGGGAGCACGAACCCAATATCGGCGATGGCTTGGATTGCGCGCTCGGGGTGCTCTGCGATGCGGTTGAGGACGTACGCCACCACTCCGGGCCATAAACGATGTACTCTCGCGTCGCGAAGCCCTGCTGTCGAAGTGAATCGAGCAAGTCGTCTCCAAGCCCTTGGAGCATTTCGAACTCCACGTGCTCCTGTCGCAATTCTTCGCCTAGCTCATCGTGAAGTCGCGCAACAAGTGCAGCGTCGTGGGTAGCGAGGTTAACGCGGTGCCCAGATCCCATCAACTTTTGCGCGATTTCCAGATACGCGGTCGTCGTGGCTGTGGAATTTCGCGAGAATGCGACTGATTCCGGTTCAAGATATGCGCCTTTCACTAGGCGAATCGCGCCTGGACGGTCAATCAATCGATCAAGATCCGTCGACGTGCGGTGCAGTCTGGCTTGGAGCGTGATCCCGGTCTCTGGGAACTCGTCCGAAACCTTTTCGAAGAGAGCGAGGGAAAGATCCGTTCTGTCGGATCCTTCTGCCGGAGCCCACGTGTGAGAGGTCGAACGAGATCGTGGCGGTCTCAGGGATTGTTCCGATAAGGCTTGCCAGATCAATGAACTCTTGAGTCTGCGCATCGGCCGTATCCGCTTGGCGAACTGACTCTCCAACCAGTTCGATGCTCCCGGCATGCCCCCGAATGGTGTTAAGGCGAAGGAGATCAATGGCATCTGCAGCATTCTCGCCAGCGATGTATCGTCTAGCCACTCGGGCAGCGCATTGTGCAGCCACTGGATTCGCGAGCACTTGAGCCTTCATCTTTTCGTCCAAGGCCCAAGTGCGCAGGATGTCCGCCGCACTGGATAGTGTGATCTCGCTCAATTCCATGATTTGAAGATACGGCAAAGTCCCGCCCCGAATAGTGCGCAGACAGGCCGCAAAATATCCCTCGCCTACAGCTGCAAAATCTTCCGTCGTGAGCCCGTTCCTTCAAGAGTGGAACGACTTAGTGGATAGTTTCGGGTGCAGAGCCCGGGGTTGGCACCTTCGAGGAAAGCACAGTAGAGCCTGATAGAATGATCTGATGATTATCGGTGCAATCCATGGTGGCCCTGCCTAAACCCGTTCGAGCCTTCGGCAATTTGTCCACCCGTTGAGGGTGCAGACGCAACTGAACCTGCTCGGGCGAATCGTTTTGGTGCGCCAACATCCATGGATCCGCGGCTTTCGCGCCGCCTACCGCTAATAAGGAACAACTTTGTCAATCGACTCTTTCAGCTCGAAATATCTCGATGGATGCCGCGAGGCACTCGAGGAAGAACAATCACGAAGCCTCGCCGCCACTAATTACTGGGAAAAAGTGGACCGGGCGTTAGTCCACAGAGACTGGGACGCTCTGTACCTGAAAATAGCGCCTCTCGTCGACAGCGCCGCCTTCGGCAGTGAGCAGGTACAGTCCCTGATTGCCGCGCACTACGACATCGCGTGCAGGTTTTACGTCCCGACCGCGCGCGCGTACGTGGGTATGGCGCTTCACTATCAGGAGAATGCCGACATGGCTGCTTTCCACAATGCCTACCAACCGGGCCTGGCAGCGTTTCTTGCTGACGCAATGAGCATTTACGCGCGGACGACCTTGACGTAGGACGGTCTAAAGCGAGGAGTCCTTCTTCACAAGAGTCTGACTCCAGGGCGAGGCCGGTCAGCGGCAATGGCCGACCGGCTTCGCTCACTTGGAGACTCGCTAGGCGCGGAGTCTTTTCGAACTGGCAACTAGCGACGTGGTCCAGAAACGCTCGTTTACGAGCTGGTGAGTATTTGAGGCTTTGAGCACCACTCAATCGTGCGGTTCAGTACCACCGATCGTGCGAGAGAGCACCAGTGGTGGTCTGGCTTAGCACCACTGATGCTCCTCGTCACGGACTACGCGGTGGTGAGGGCCGTGTGCTCGCGCATGTTGTAGTTGCCCGTTTCAACCCAAACGGTGTTGTGGATGATCCGGTCCATGATCGCGTCGGCGTGAACACCGGAGCCGAGGCGCTGGTGCCAGTCCTTCTGCGAGTACTGGGTGCAGAACACCGTCGACGTTTCCCCGTAGCGGCGCTCCATCAGCTCCAGCAGCATGCCGCGCATCGACTCCGTCGGCCGGTCCAGCAACCACTCGTCAATGACGAGCAGGGTGAACGCGGCATATTTGCGGAGGAATTTCCCGGACCCGCCGGAGCCGTCTTGGGCGGCGACCCACGCTTCCTCGAGGTCGGGCATGCGGACGTAGTGCGCGCGGATGCGGTGCTCGCAGGCGCGCTTGGCAATCGCGCAGCCCAGATACGACTTCCCCTACCCGGTGAACCCCTGAAAGACGACGTTCTGTTGCCGGGACACGAACGAGCAGGTGCCGAGCTGAGTCAGCAACGGACGGTTCAGGCCGCGCTCGTCGAGCAGGTCAATGCGGCGCATATCCGCGTTCGGATAGCGCAGCCCTGCCCGTCGGATCAGCCCGGCGACCTTGGCGTGAGTGAAGGTGGAGTAAGCGTCATCGACGACCAGCCGGACCCGTTCTTCGAACGTCAAACTGATCGAGAGTGTTTCGTCCTGGGTGTCGATCGCCTCGAGCAGCTCGCTCGCGTTCATCTCGCGGAGCTTGCGCTTGGTCTCCCCGTCCAGGCGGCTCAACGGGTCCCTCCGGCGTAATAGGCGCTGCCGCGGACGTAGCCACGATCATCGCCCTCAGGCTCCTCCGGGATGAGGCCGGTCTTGTCCTGCCCGGTGTCGAGGATCGGTCTCAGGTGCGCATACCGCGGTGACCGGATCGGCCCTCGAAGCGCCATCGCGCAGGCTGCTTCGACCCGGGCCGGGGAGAACCGGCGCGAGAGGCGCAGCACGGCCAACGCCGGTTCGAACCCGGCCTCCTCGATGGAGACTGCTTCGAAGATCTTGCCAATCACCGTCACCGTCACCGTGGCCGGGCCCGTCCGGGCTGCCCAGTCGTTGATCCGGTCCCGGTCCCGGTCCCAGGCCTGCCAGCTGCGCCCCTCGGGCAAGTCCGCGTCGTTCGTTTGATACTGATTCACCGCGCTGGCCGCCAGCAGCAGGTGGCAGGTCAAGCGTTCGTCAGCCCGATAGACCTCCAGCATCGTGTCCGTCACGCGAAGGTCAACGAGAGCGCCGATGTGGCTGAAGGGGACGGAGTAGAAGTTCTTGGCCCAGACCACGTGGGCGTTCTTGTTCACCTTGCGCCGGTAAGACCAGGTGCTGATCTCGAACGGGACTGCCGGCAGGGGTTGCATCAGCGGGAGCTCCTCGGTGGTGAACACGCTCAGTCGGGAGCCGTCGCGTTTTTGGAAGGGCTGCCGGTTATAGGCATCGATCTGCTGCCGAATCCGTTCCCGCAACTGCGCCAACGACGTGAACTGCTCGTGCCTGAGCCCCGCGATGACCCAGGTCGCAACGTGAGACACCGTGTTCTCAACACTCGCCTTGTCTTTTGGGGCCCGGACTCGGCCCGGCAACACCGCGGCCGAATAGTGCCCCGCCATCTCGCGGTAGGCGTCGTTGAGAACGACCTCTCCCTCCCGAGGGTGGGAGATCACCCCGGTTTTCAGGTTGTCGGGCACCAGGCGCGGGACGCTGCCGCCGAAGAAGGTGAACATCGCCGCATGAGCGCGCAGCCACGACTCCTGGCGCATATCCAGGCTCGCTTCGACGAACGCATACCGGCTGAACGGCAGGCACGCGACGAACAAATACACCTTCGAGATCTCACCCGTTGTCGGATCCAACAGCTGTATCGTGGGACCGGACCAGTCGACCTCGATGCTGCGGCCGGCCTTGTGGCCAACGCGAGACGACGCCCCGGTCACGGCGGCGTGCTCGCCATAGAGCCGGCAGAACCGGTCGTAACTCATCGTTGCCTGCCCGGCGCGAGAAGACGCGTCGACATACTCCTGGTGCAGCAGCTTCAACGTCACCCCGACCCGGGCCAGCTCGGCGTGCACCCGAGCCCAGTCCGGCTGCGCGAACACGCTCTCCCGGACCCCGCGGCCAGGAAACAACGCCGAATACACCTCGCCCTCCGACAACTCAGCGACGTCAGCCCAGCCCAGACCTGCCAGCTCGGCCGCGTCGAGGACCGCCTGAATGCTGTGCCGGGACATCCCCTGAGCGGACTCGATCGCCCGCCGAGACAAGCCCTGATTACGCAGCTGCAACACCAGCTTCGCTTTGATCTTCCGTACCATTACCGGTACTCCTTCCACCGTGTGGCCATCCCACGGTGGAAGGAGCTTTTCAGGTGGTGCTCAACCACGCCGACAGTGGTGCTGAACAGTGCGAATCATGGACCTGAACAGTGGTGCTCACCCGCACCCCAGGTGGTGTCCACAGGAGCCAATATTCACTGGCGCGCGCGCCGCTCATGGGCAGCTTCACAAAGGTGTCAGAACTGCTGTCCACGAAACTGCTCGGAATCAAGACTCGGAAAAGGGTTTTGAAATGAACAGGGGTTTTGACACCCTTTCTGACGCTATGGGAAGTCAGCGATAACATCGCTAGCTCTTTACCTCTTCCCCACCCGTGGAAGTCCGTCGTTGTCCACCTACGCCGATTCCTCCTAGCGCCTAGGCGAGCCAGTGCTGCGGCCGGGCGAGGGCAGCCGGAAGGACGGTGGTGCCGTCGCCCTGAGCGGCATCGACTTGTAATTGTGTGAGAAACAGCGCGTTCGAGAGGTCCGCTCCCTCGACGCGTGCGTCGCGCAAATCTGCACCGAGCAAGTCGACGCCCGCCAGGTCGTTTCGCCGAAGATCCGCAGCGATGAGGTAGGCGCCGCGGAGATCGGCTCCGCACAGACGAGTCGATCGCAGGTTACGACCGACCAGGTCCACTGACGGATGCAAGTTGGCGCTCTCGTCGGCTTCAGCGCCGGCGGTATAGCCGCCGCGCGCCTCCTCGCTCACACCGATCAGCGCTTGCCGGACCTCTGCACGAATCCGCTCGACATCAGTCGCGAGGATCGCGGATGCTTCGCCGTCCAGGGCTCGCTGGATTTCGCGTCGAAGTTGCGCCACCGGCCCTAATCGATCCGAGGTCGTTGCCCGTTCGGCGGCTTCGACGAGATACCAGAGCATCTCGTGCAGTTGCCGAACGACAGCAAATGCACTGAACATCTCGGCACTCGTGTCGGGGCGTTCCTTCCAACTTGTTCCACCGAACAGATTCTGCGACACGTATTGGCCCGCACCGAAGCAATCGAATACGGTGCACCCGCGAAAGCCTCGTGCGCGCAAGGAATCATGGATGGAGCAGGAAAAATCGTCTGCCAAATTCAGGCATGGGGTGCCCGCGGGCTTGTTGATTGGAAAGTCGGCGGACTTTTGAAAGCCGAAAGCTGTGCAGCAGAGTGCGAAGCAGTCAGCGCAGTTCGCGCGGAGGGTTGAGCGGTCGTCAGTGCTCGCGTCGGAAGAGTCTGTGGACGTCATGAGTGAACGGTCTTTCTGAGGTGGTTTCGAGAGGGGGCCAGGGTGCAGGGGAACTCCGCAAGGAGCTCCCCTTCCGGGCACACGAAATCACCGCCCCTCGTTCGAGGAGCGAACTGGTGTCGCTGAAGGGCCTCTGGGTCACAGAGAGAAAGAGAGTTTCACTGATGGCAGGCTAACACTTTGAGTGCCTGGCGGGGATGCGGATCTGCTGTAAAGCTGGCGAAAACCTCTAAGAATCGTGTTCTATCCAAAATTGATCGATATTGAGCATGTCGAAAGGCCGATCTCCCGCTGCAGAATTCGGACGTGGCAATGTGGTCACAACTCGTTGCCGCAATCAAACGAAGTCAGGGGAGCGATCTGATGAGTGAATCGCAGCGATCTGAACGCCCACAGCGCTCAACGCCTCCTCGATGTCGCCACTGAGCTCAACGAGCGGCCCCGCAAAACCCTCAAACGCAGCACCCCGGCTGACCTGCTCAGCGAGCTAGTCTCGAGGAAGAAAATAGCCCCTGTTGCTTCCACCGTTTGAATTCGCCAGTTCGAGCATGCGGTTATGCGACGTAGATATAAGAATCGCCGCGCCATCCGGCGGTGCTGGATCTGCTGCAGCGCTACCCGACGCCAGCGGCGATGAAGGCCGCTGGCCCAGCCCGACTTGGCAACCGGCTGCTGAAGTTGGCACCGCGAATGGGCCGGCGCCTCGCGGATGAGATCACTCGGGCGCTGGGCGAGCAGACCGTCGTGGTGACGGGCACGAACGCGACCAGCGTCGTGCTCCCCAAGCTTGCCGAACAGCTCGCCGCGCTCCGCCGGCAACGGGACGAGA
>NZ_SOGQ01000068.1 GCF_004403465.1 Cryobacterium sinapicolor
ACTAGTTCGCTGCCGCTGCCGCGCTGCCGCTGCCGCGCTGCCGCTGCCGCTGCCGCTGCCGCTGCCGCTGCCGCTGCCGCTGCCGCTGCCGCTGCCGCTGCCGCTGCCGCTGCCGCGCCGCCGCTGTTTGCGCCTCCGCCTCCGTGGCCAACTCAGGAGATACTCGGGCTGCCTTAGCCGGCTCCGCACCGGTCTGCGGCCGCGGCACAGCGGTCGGCCCGGATCTCCTGAATTAGCCACATACAGGTGGGGTCAAAGCCGAGCCTCGTGCATAACTCCTGAAATTCGACCGGTGCCATCGGACTTCTGCCTGATTTCGATCCGAAGGGGGCACATTCGGCAGGATGTGCAGGAGTTATCCAGGCGTTTCGGGGGCTAACTCAGGAGAACCATGGCTGGCATCAGCTTCTGCCCCGGAATCTGGCGGCGGATGTCCGCGGTCCGCCTGGTTCTCCTGAGTTGGCCACATACGGGTCGGGAACAGGAGCAGGAGCAATGACGGGAGCAGCAGGAGCAATGACGGGAGCAGCAGGAGCAATGACGGGAGCAGCAGGAGCAATGACGGGAGCAGCAGCAGCAACGGGAGCAGCAGCAACGGGAGCAACAGCAGCACCAGCAGCACCAGCAACGGGAACAGGAGCAGGCACGGTAGCAGCAGCACCAGCATCGGGAAGAGGAGCAGGGACGGGAGCAGCGACAGCAGCAGCACGGAGTGCAGGGGATGGGAACGCCGAGGGCGGGTTTCGAGCGTGTCGAGGCACACCCGACATCTAGTGCGAAAAGTCTGGCGGAGAATGGGGGATTCGAACTCGTCAGGGCACAGCGCCGTCCAGGTACGCGCCGGCACCCGATCGGCAGATAATGACCGGGATCGAAGGGGGTCAACGATCGACGAAGAACATCTGAGTGCACGTTGTAACCCTGCCGGTAGCACATCGATTAGCACACGAAAGCCCGGATTTGTGGGTGACTATGTGCCGGCGATCAAATCATGTAGCCGGCTGACGGCATCCTTCTGCATTGTCGGCGTCACATGGGAGTAGATGTTCATCGTCGTTGCGATATTCGAGTGGCCGAGACGCTCCTGGACGACCTTCGGATGAATGCCTAGTTCCAGTAGCAATGTCGCGTGCGTGTGCCGGAGCCCCTTCAGCGTGACTCGTTTGAGGACGTCCTCACCGAGCGCCTTGCGTGCTGAGGCCATTCGGTTGCTCCATCGACGCCCGACTTCGTTCGGTGATCGAATCCAGCCTGCGTCGTTGGCAAAGACGTAGCTCTCTGAGCGTGCCAGGTCGAGGGACAATGAGCCGCGGGTTGCCTTGTACGAACGCAGGACGGACTCGGTATCGAGGTCGATGTCGACCACACGAGCTCCGCCGGTCTTGGTGAGCTTGACGACGTTGCGCGCCGTGACGTCCGCAGCCCGGCGGATGCTGATGCGGTGATTCTTCATGTCGATGTCACCCCAGCGGATTGCGAGAGCCTCACTGCGTCGCATACCTGTGTTGGCGATCGTGAGCCAGAGCGGGTGCAGCTCGTCGTGGAACGTGTCTCGATTCCAGACAAGAAACGTCCGGAGCTCTGTCGCATCCCATGTGACGATCTCGGGACGCTGGGCCCGAATCTGTTTGCCCGTGGGGGCCTTCACAGTGCGCTTCTTGCGCGCCAAGTTGATCAGGAGTAGTCCATCGTCCACGGCCGCATCAAGGATCGAACCGAGCACGATGTGGACCTTGTTCACTGAGTTCGCGCTGAGAGGCTCTCCGCTGTGGCCGCAGTCGCGGCGCCCCGACTCGAGCAGCTCCTGATAGTGCCTGGCGATCCTCGTCGCTGTGAGCTTGTCGACCCTGATCTGACCGAGCTTCGGGACGATGTGGTTTCGGACAATCTTGGCGTATCCCTGAATCGTGGACGCCTCGAGTTGGAGTCCAGTCAGCCACTGCTGAGCGTAGACAGCAACGGTCGGGGATCCGGTCGTCGACACGACCTGCTGCGACTGCATCCGCTTTATCGCGTCCCGCAGAGCATCGTCAGCATCCTCCATCGATGCGAACCCGCCCGCGCCCGTGCGGCGAGTCTCTCCGTCGGGTTGCTCCGGGTCGACGGGGACGTAGAGCTGCCAACGCCATTTCGTGCCGGCCTTGGTCTGGTATGTGTACAGCGCGCCCTTTCCTCGGCGCCGTGTGCGACTAGTCCGCTTCGCCATCGGCTGTCTTCGGCTCGTCGTTTTCGTGCGCAGACTTCATGGCATTAGCGGCCGCGAAACGTATCTGTCCGGATGTCCATCGAATGCTCGCCTCTGCTTCAGCGAACATCCGAGCACCTGTCTCAAGGGAATCCATCATTATTTCGCGTGTCCTGTCGCGGTTGTTCGTCTCGATTTCGAGCAGCTGACGCAGAATGTCGACGTGGTCTTCTGGATAGTCGGCGTCCTCTCCAATGCTGGAGGTGAGGAATGCAGTCTCGGGGACGTTGAGTATCCCCGAAAGTGCGAACAGCTCTGCCAATCGGAATGGGCGGTTTCCGTTTTCGATCTTGGCGATTGTGGATTGCTCCATCTGGAACCCAAGCTCAGACATCCTCTTTGCCAGGTCAGATTGCGAGAGGCCGGAATTGATTCTCTGGGCCTTGATCTCCTTCCCGACTTGACGTTCGCGGACTCTGTATAGGTCGCCAGTCTCCAGACGTGTGTGTGCCGCCATCTCTGCGAGTTTCTGGATTTGCTCGTGCTGGTCGCCGCTTAGTAGCTCGTCCCAGAACTTGTCCCCGGAGTCGTTATTCCTCATGCGCATAATCTACAGCCGTCACGGGGTTGCGTTCAAGTGCAGCGCGATGCAAGAATAAACATGCGCAGAACGAATGGTTTTGAGCCGGACACAGCATGGGAGTTGAAATGACTGCAATCTGCATTGCACCTCAGAACGAGGTGTTCGACCTCGACTGGCTTCGTGGTCTCAAGCGCGCGACGGTGACTCGCACTGAGGCAGCGAAGCTGTACGGGGTGGACCCCCGCACCATCACGGCAGCGATTGAGCAGGGAACTGTCCCCGCGATCAAGCTTGGTCGGCGCGTCGTAATCCCACGGGAGCCGCTCTTGGCTCTCCTGACGGCAGATCACACCCAGGCCGCGAACTAGTGGCCGCGGCGTGCATTTCAATCGCCCGCGCTGGCGTGTCCCCGCTCGACATCGCTCGCCGCGTCGTGGCAGAGCATGCCGCCGGCAACACCGAGTTCCGGGTGACTGATGCCTACCAGCTCGCCGACGGCAGCGTTCGCGAGATGACGCGCGACGGCCTGCACGTGGGAGGCCTGTAGACGATGTGGCTACGCGTGGACGATGGGTTCATTACGTCGAAGAAGGTTCTGGCGATCCCTCGTGCTGTCCGCGCCGAGACTGTCGGCCTGTGGACGCTGTGCGGCGTGTGGAGCGCACGGGAACTCGCAGACGGCCGCATACCCGCTTATATCCCCGAGGAGCTCGGAGGCTCTCTCACCCAGGCTGACGAGCTGGTGCGCGTTCAGCTGTGGCACGCACCCGGATCTGCCTGCGATCACACGGAGTGTGGCGAGGCTGGCCCCGGGGAATACCTGGTGCACGACTGGCACGTGTATCAGCCGAGTCGTGCGGAAACCCTGGCCAAGCGCGCGGATGTATCAGCGAAACGATCGGCCGCGGGCGCCAAGGGTGCAGCGTCCAGATGGCAAAAGGATGGCAAAGCTATGGCAAGCGATAGCAACACTGTGGCAAGTGAACAGCAAAGCGATGGCCCCGTACCCGTACCCGTACCCGTACCCAATGAACAGACACAAGCCCTCGTGCAGGACAAGCCTGCACAGGTGCTCGAGGCGGAGTTCGCGGAGTGGTGGGCCGGATGCTGGCGGAAGCAGGCGAAGCCGGATGCGCTGAAGGCGTTCAAGGCTGCACGGAAAGACACCAGCCTCGCCGCGCTCATCGCTGGCGCGCAGGCCTACAAGCTGCTGAACATCGGCCAGGACAAGTCTCACCTGAAGATGCCGGCGGGCTGGTTGCGCGATAGGCGCTGGGAAGACGAACAGATCCCGCACGTCCCGGCTGCGAACACAGCCCGGAGCGGCGTGACACCGACCGAGCGCGCCATGGCCACTCTGCGACTGACCGAGCCGCAGGAACGTCGGCCCTCGAAGGTTGATCAGATCGAGGACCTTATCGCGCTCGGTCAGCGGATGGACGCCGACGTATCAGGCCAGAGCTTCAGCGAGTGGGAAGAGCAGCAGATGGCCGGTTACGCCGAGGTGCTGGGCTAATGGCCGCGGCAGCATGCAGCCTCCACGTCGGCGAGGTGTACCCGCAGCGGCGATGCTTTGACTGCGATAACGCTGGGGTCGGTACTGCCGACGCCATCGACCTCGCGGAGAACAAGCGGCTCTCAGCGCTCATCCGCAGCTCGGGGTACATCCCCGGCAGCGAGTGCCCCCAGCACCCGAACTACCCTCTCCTGTCGATCACTCCGCAGCGGTGCGACCGGTGCGCGCGTGACCTAGAGCAGAGCACGGTGGCCATATGAACGATTCAACCGTCGCTGGATGGCCTACCGACTCGGGCCCGCTGCAGACCCTGCACAGCATCGGACTGTTGGGGGATCTCGGCAGCCGGCCGGTCTGGGTACGGAATCCCAAGACGATCACCGACCGCAGGGGTGCGGTCACGTACAGGGGCTCTACCCAGTTCCTAAACGTGCTGAGTCTCCGATCTCTCGCCGCGCTCACGTTCGAGGGATGGGCGGTTACCGTCATTCCCAGTGACGGAAACAGCGGGTTCTTGCTCATCATTCGGAGAGCAATATGACCGCCGGCGGGTTCTTTCTTCTCGGCACCGACGGCATGCCGGAGGCGTTCATTGACCGGGTTGAATTCGAGGCTACGAAGCGGCGGATTTCGTATCTCTTGGCCGCGCACTCCCGTGACAAGTCCGCGGTGCTCGCCATCATCGCCCGGGAGCTGCAGAGTCAGGATGTCCCAGAGCAGGTGCGCACGCTCCTCACCCTCGGCGTGCTGTACCAGCTCACCACCGGTGTACTGGGCCCACACCTGACGTTGGCTGAGGCCACCTACCCCCAAAACGACTTCGTGGGCGACCTGCTCGCGTTGACGACCCGAGAGTCTCTGCAGGGTGACATCTCCAACCCCGAGGGCACGCCCTCAGAATCAGGAGACTAAGCATGTTTGAAGCTGGTGCACTGGGCTTCCGAATCCAAATGATCGGAGCGCAGATATTCAAGAAGGACGCGAAGGAAGCCGACCAGGCGGTTAAGGAGCTCGGCGAATCTTCGGAGAAGGCTGCGAAGAAGGTTGGCCCCCTCGGGGACCAGGTCGACAAGTCCGGCAAGGCAGCAAAGGACGCCAAGGCCCCGCTCGACGAGACCGGCAAGGCCACGAAGAAGCTCGGCGACGAGTCGGAGACCGCGGCGCCCAAGGTCAAGAAGACCTCGGAGTCCGTCGAGGATCTGAAGAAGAAGTCAGACGCCGCCGGCCAGACCATCGGCACCATGGCTGTCGGGATCGGGGCAGCGGTCATGGCGATGGCCGTCATCACGGTGGCCTCATTCACCACGTTCGACGCCGCCATGTCCAAGACGAACGCCGCGACGATGGCGACGACACAGCAGCAGGAGCAGCTGGGGGAGGCAGCCATCCAGGCTGGTGCCGACTCGGTGTTCTCCGCTACGGAGGCCGCCAACGCGCAGACGGAACTCTCCAAGGCGGGTGTCAGTGTCGGCAACATCCTTGGCGGCGCTCTGACGGGCTCCCTGGCCCTCGCAGCAGCCGGTGAGCTCGGCGTCGCCCGGGCCGCTGAGATCGCAGCGACCACGCTCACTGTGTTCAAGCTCAAGGGTTCCGAGGCCGGGCACGTCGCCGACCTGCTCGCAGCGGGCGCGGGCAAAGCTCAGGGTTCCGTCGATGACCTGGCGCTCGCGCTTGAGTACGTCGGTCCCACGTTCGCCCGGCTGAACATCCCCCTCGAGGACACGGTTGGCACCCTCGGGCTGCTCGCGTCCAACGGTGTTCTGGGTGAGAAGGCCGGCACTGGCCTCCGCGGTGTGATCTCGTCCTTGACCGCCCCGGTGGCCAAGGGCGCGGAGGAGATGAAAAAGTACGGCATCAACGTGTTCGACGCGCAGGGCAAGTTCATCACAATGGCCGGTGTGGCTGAGGAGCTGAAGACTGGGCTCGGCGACCTTGACGAACAGACCCGCTCAGCAGCACTCGGTGCCATCTTCGGGGCGGAGTCCGCGAACGTCGCCGGGATCCTCTACGCCGAGGGTGCTGAGGGTGTGGCGGAGTGGACGGAGAAGGTCAACGACCAGGGGTTTGCAGCCGAACAGGCGCGGATCAAGACGGACAACCTCACCGGCGACATTGAACGCCTCGGCGGGGCCATGGACTCCGCACTGATCCAGACCGGATCAGTGGCGAACGATTCCCTCCGCGACATGGTGCAGATCCTCACCGGGCTCGTCGACTGGTACGGCAACCTCGACGAGGGCGTGCAGGGCACTGCGCTGATCCTTGGCGTCAGTACCGGTGCCGCCGGCTTGCTCGGCGGAACGATGCTGCTCATGGTCCCAAAGATCGCAGAGTTCCGGCTGGCGATGACGTCGCTGAATACGACCATGGGCAAGACCGCTCTCGTCGGCGGGGCGGTCGGTGTCGCCATCACGGCAGCGATCGTTATTCTCGGAATTTTCGGGAGTGCGCAGGCTGATGCCGCAGCGAAGTCCAAGGCCTATGGTGACACGCTCCACGCCACCACGAAGCAGATCACCGAGAGCACCCGCGACCTAGCTGTTCTTCCCACGGAGGTTGTGAGCGTGGCGTGAGCTAAAAAGGTGAGGACCTCCGGTATCGATTGGGTTACCACACTCAAGTCGATGCCACGGAGGCCCTCAT
>NZ_SOGQ01000038.1 GCF_004403465.1 Cryobacterium sinapicolor
GCCCTAGCCCGACGACGCTGCGACGTTCTCTATGCCATGCTGCGCGACGGCACCCTTTATCAAACCGACCATCAACTCGCGGCTTGACAAAAACATAGGGGCACCCCCCGGGAACCGCCGAGCGACCGCCCTAGTGCCCGCGACCGGAGACCACGTCCGCGACGGATGCGATCGGAGACGTCGTCTTCCGGCGAGTGAGCTCGGCATGGTCGGCCAGCGAGTAGGCGCGGTAGAGCGCGTGCACGGCGAGCCAGCGCAGCGGCTCCGGCTCCCAGTTGCGCACCCGGTGGTTCACCCACGGCAGCCGGGTGAGGCCGGTGTCGTTACCGAGGATGAGGTCGGTCAGCGTGCGCCCGGCCAGGTTCGTCGTGGCCACCCCGGTGCCCACATAGCCGCCGGCCCAGGCCAGCCCGGTCGCCGGGTCGAGCCCCACCGTCGCCGCCCAGTCGCGCGGCACGCCCAGCACGCCGGACCAGGCGTGATCGATCGCCACGCCCGCCGTCGCCGGGAAGAACCGGGTCAGGATGCCCCGCAGCGCCTTCACCGTGCTCGCCGGGGTCCGCCCGTCGGAATCCGTCTGCGACCCGAACCGGTACGGCACGCCCCGGCCGCCGATCGCGATGCGGTCGTCGGCGGTGCGCTGCGCGTACATGTAGGCGTGCGCCATGTCACCGAGGGTCTCCCGTCCCTCCCAGCAGATGCTCGCCCAGACGTCCGAGCCGAGCGGCGCGGTCGCGATCAGTGTCGAGTTCATCGGCAGCCAGGCCCGGTGCAGGCCCTTCAACCCCGCCGTGAATCCCTCCGTGGCGCGCACCACGAACTCCGCGTCCACGACGCCCCGGTCGGTGATCGCCCGGTGCGGCGTGATCTCGCTGACCTGGGTGTCCTCGTAGATCTCCACGCCGAGACCCTCCACCACCCGGGCGAGCCCCGCCGCGAGTTTGGCGGGGTTGATGCGCGCGCAGTGCGGGTGCCACATCGCCCCGGTGGCGCCGGCCACGTCGATGCGGGCGCGCGCCGCCGCCGGGGAGAGGAGTTCGACATCCGTCATGTCCCAGGCCTGCTCCGACCGGGCGGATGCCTCGAGGCGCCGTTGCTGCGGCTGGTCGTACGCCACGGTGAACTCGCCGCCCTTGACGATGTCGGCGTCGATACCCTCGTCCGCGGCCACCCGGATCACCTCGTCGACCGTCTCGTTCATGCCGGTCTGGAACCGGGCCGCGGCGTCGCGCCCGTGCGAGGCGACGTACTGCTCGCGGCCGCCGGTGACCGAGTTGGTCAGCCAGCCGCCGTTCCGCCCCGACGCGCCGTAGCCGGCGAAGCGCTGCTCCACGATCACGATCCGCAGTGCCGGGGCCGCCTTCTTCAGGTAGTAGGCCGTCCACAGCCCGGTGTAGCCGGCGCCGACGATGCACACATCCGCCGTTGTCGGCCCGGGCAGGGGATCGCGATTGGCCGGCCGGCCGAGCTGGTTCCACCAGAAGGAGACATCACCATTGATCATTCCCGTACCGCTTTCGTTCCGACGGATGTTGCGCGTCCAGTCAGAGCATCATCTCGCATCCGGCGCGCGTGCGGCGGGTGCCTCGCAGCCGGTGCCGCCCGCGGGCAACGGGCAGCGGGCCACCGGCCACCGGCCGGAACCGGTTACGCCAGCCGGTCCTCCATCCCCCAGGGCTGGCCGTAACCGCCGTCGGATTCGGGCGCGCTCATCAGGTCGAGGAACGCCTTTGCGTCGAAGGCCTCCGGGCCGAGCACGCCGATGCCGCCCCAGGTGCCGGCGGCCAGCAGTTCCAGGGCGATCACGGGGTTGAGCGCGGTCTGCCAGACCACGCACTGGGTGTCGTACTCGCGCATCGTCCACTCGTTGTCGGCCACGTGGTACAGGTAGACCTCGCGCGGCCGGTCGTCGAGGCCGGTGCCGGTGATCCACACGCCTGCGCAAGTCTTGCCGGTCATCCGCGGGCCGATCGTGGCCGGGTCGGGCAGGCAGGCGGCGACCACATCGCGCGGGGCGACCAGCACCGGGCCGGCGGCGCTGCGCACCCGCACCGGGTCGACCCGGTCGAGGCCGAGCAGGTGCAGGGTCTTCAGCACTCCGATGAATTCCTCGCCCAGGCCGTACTTGAAGGTGACCCGTTTCGCATCGAGCCAGCGCGGCATCAGCACCACCTCCTCGTGCTCCACGTTCACGCACTCGACCCGGCCGATGCCCTCCGGGAAATCGAACATTTCCGGTTCGCTGAACGGCGGAGTGGTGAACCAGCCGCGGTCCTTCTCGAAGATCAGCGGCGGGTTCAGGCACTCCTCGATCGTGGTCCAGATGCTGAACGAGGGCGCGAAGATCTCGTTCCCGGCGTCGTCGCGAACGATCAGGTTGGCTCCGTCCCGCGTGCCGAGCTCCTCGATCTGTCGAAACAGGTGGTCGGAGGCGTAGCGGGCGAAGACATCCGAGAGTCCCGGCTCGACGCCCATGCCCACCAGGGCTAGGCGGCCGGCGGTCTCCCAGTCGGCGGCCTGCGCGAACTGGTCGTCACCGAGCATGACCCCGGTCTGGCGGTAGGGATCGGTGGGGTGCGGCTCGGACAGGCTTACGGCCATGTCGAGGTAGTCGCAGCCGGCGGCGAGCGCCCCGGCGAACACGGTGGGCACGAACTTGGGCTCGACCGCGTTCATCACGTGGGTGGCGCCGTGCTTCCGGGCAACGGATTCCACCCGGTCCGGGTCGCCGGCGTCGATCTGCTCGGCGGAGAACCGGGCCGCGACGGCGTGCCCGTGCTTCAGGCCGATCGCGACGATCGTGCGCTCCGCCCGGGTCAGGTCGAAGTCCGACACGATGACGTGCTCGAAGAATGTGCGCCTGGCGATGATCTTTGCGAACGCGTCTCCGACGCCGCCCGCCCCGACAAGGAGGATTCTCATGCTAGGACGCTACCCCGGGGCATCCGTCGCCGTCAGCCCCGCGCGTCGCCCCGAACCAATTCGACGGAGATTCTGAGGAAAACCGGCTGTTCTGTCCCGATTGAGCGCTCTAAACGGAATTTCTCCGTCGAATTCGCAGGGGTGACGGATGCTTCGCCGCCAGTTCGCGCTCCCCCTGGAGCTTCGCGGCGACCGGCGCCCACAGCAGCACGGCGACGGCCGCGCCGAGCAGCAGCCCGCCGATCGTGTCCGTCAGCCAGTGTGCGCCCAGGTAGGTGCGGCTGACCATCATCAGCACCGTGTAGACGGCGCCGGCCAGCCAGACCCAGACGCGCGGGAAGAGGATGCCCAGGCAGACGGCCATGGTCGCCGCATTGGCCACATGGCCGGACGGAAACGAACCGAAATCAGACACGACCAGCATATCTTCCGGCCGCGCGCGCCCGAACAGGGACTTGAGCACCTGCACGAGACCCGAACTCACGATCGTCGCGACCACGTAGTAGCCGGCCGCCCACGGCCGTTTGAGCAGCAGCAGGACCAACAGGATCAGCACCGGAATCACGATCACACCGGCGATCCCCGCGCCGAGGAAGTTCATCGTGAGCGAGAGGTACTCCCAGACCGGCGCCCGGTGCTCCAGTATCTCGTCCATCCACTCGGCGTCGATCTTCAGCGGGCTGCCGTTGCCCCGCACCACGATCAGGGCGCCGAGTCCCACGGCCAGCAATAGCGCCGCGGCCCCGCTGACCAGCGGCCAGCGGCGGGCGATGCGCCGGGTCGCGGGGGTGGCTGCGGTCTCGGGGGCGCGCTCGCTCATCATTCCTCCATGCTAGATCGGTGCCGGACCGCGACCGTTCGCCGGGGCCGTTTGCCGCGCACCTCCGGTGGCTTAATCAGGAGGTCTGCGAAGCCGGCGACGACGGATGCCGCAATCACGCGGCATCCGCCGCCGCCACGGCGTCGCCGCCCGGAATCTCCTGAGTTAGCCACCGGCGGCCACCGGCGGCCACCGGCCGATGCCGCCTGACGGTTACGGATGCCCGCACCCGAGCTGCCTCAGTGCCCCAGCGCGGGCACCGTCCGGGGCCGCACGACCAACCAGAGGGCGAGAATCGACACGACGGCGGTGACGCCCATCACGGCGCCCATCGGAACGGCGGTCCCGACGCCGAGCACCCCGACGATCGGGGAGATCAGTCCGGCGACGCCGAAGTTCGCGGCGCCGAGCAGCGACGCAGCGGTTCCGGCCTCGTGCGCATGCGCGTTCAGGGCGATCACCTGAACGCTGGGCATCGTGAATCCGAAGGCCGCGATGAAGAACCAGAGCGGAACCAGGGTGCCCCACAGCCCCGCGCCGGCCAGGTCGAGCAGAACGATGGCGGAGGCCGTGATGAGGAGCACCAGAGTGGACACCGAGATGATCCACTGAGGGCCGATGTTGAAACGGTGCATCAGCCGGGAGCTGAGCTGAACACCCGCCACGACGCCGAGTGAGTTGACGGCGAAGAGCACGCCGTACTGCTGCGGGCTGAATCCGTACACGTCCTGGAACAGGAACGACGACGCCGAGAGGTAGGAGAACAGACCGGTGAACGACATCGCGCCGATGATCGCGACGCCCACGAAGACCCGGTCGCTGAGCACCGCACGGTAGCGCTGGCGGAGGGAACTGTGCCCCGTGGTGTGGCGCTCGGCATCCGGAAGTGTCTCGACGATCCAGAAGGCGACGGCCAGGATCACAACCGCGCCATAGGCGGCGAGCACCCAGAAGATGCCGCGCCAGCTCATCACGAGCAGCAGCTGCGAGCCGATGACCGGGGCCAGCACGGGGGCCAGCCCGCTGATCAGCGCGAGTCGGGAAAGCATCTTCACCAGCGGCTTACCGCCGAATAGGTCCCGCACCATCGCGAGGGCGACAACCGCGCCGGCGGCGGCGCCGAAGCCCTGCAGCAGGCGGAAGACCCCGAGCCAGACGATGTCCTGGGAGAGAGCGGCGCCCACGCTCGCCAGGATGTGGAAGCCGGTCGCGAGCATCAGCGGCAGGCGGCGCCCGACCTTGTCACTCCACGGCCCGACGATGAGCTGGCCGAAGCCGAACCCGATCATGGTGCCGGTGAGGGTCAGCTGGATGGCCGCCGGCGAGACGCCGAACTCGCCCTCCAGGGTGGGGAACGCCGGCAGGTAGAGGTCGATCGTGAAGGGGCCGAGGGCCGTGAGCGCACCCAGAACGATGATGTAGACGAGGCGCTGACCGCGGGAAAGAGCGTCGCCGGGATGCTTCGCGGTCGACCTCAGGTCGGCAGCGGTAATGACGGTGATGGCGGCGGTAGTCACGAAGTGTTGATCCTCGGTATCAATGGTGCCGGCCCGACGGGGCCGGGGCGTGCTGGTCTGGTGAGGTCGAGGCGCCGCATCACGGGCGTCAGTACCAGCAGCGGAACGCGGAACCGCTGTCAGAGACAAGACCACCGGCCCGGCAGCTATTCCCCCGGCCGGAGAACGCCGCAGAAGTTGCAGGAATCCCCACGATCGTGCACCGGGCGTGGACAACGGCGGCACCCGCGTTCAATCCCACTCCGGGATGACCGCTGACACCTCCCTCGCTACGCACAACACCGCCCGGGTTTACGGTGCCCCGGACCGCGCTCACAGACCCCTCACAGCCGCACTGCACCTCGCCCCGAGACGGACCCTCTAATCTTGGAACCACCTGCCAGTCGCTACGAAACGGTGCACTAAGTCCATGAGCAATGTCTACGGCAAGCCTGTCCCCCCGAAGAAGGATCGCCGCGAGATGGCGCGTGAAAGCGCTCGCCAGCTCCGCGAGGAGCAGCAGAAGAAGGAGAAGCGCAACCGCTGGCTTCTTCGCGGCGGCATCGGCGCCGGCCTGATCGCGGCTGCCGTGGTCGTGGCCCTCATCGTGGTCGGCAGCCAGGGTCCTGCGACACCGGGTCCGCTCAACATGGCCAGCGACGGGGTGGTGCTCGGCGGCGACGGCACCAACATCGTCCCGGTCGAGACCGTCGCGCTCGCCGCCGACGAAGACCCCATCGCCACCGACCCGACCACTCTCGGCGACACCGCCAATATCGTGGTCTACGCCGACTACCTCTGCCCGTTCTGCGGCCAGTTCGAGACCACGAACGGTGAGCAGATCGCCGGCTGGGTGGCCGCCGGAACCGCCACGCTCGAGTTGCACCCGATCTCGATCCTCGACCCGGTCTCGGCCGGCAGCAAGTACCCGACCCGGGCCGCCGCCGCCCTCGCCTGCGTCGCCAACTACGAGCCCGAGAACGTGCTCGCCATGAACGCGGCGCTGTTCGCGAACCAGCCGGCAGAGAACACCGAAGGCCTGACCGACGACGACCTGGTCAGCTTGGCCACCGACTCGGGCGTCACCGACGAGAAGGTCGCCACCTGCATCACGGAGAACACCTTCGCCTCCTGGGTCGGCGACGCCACCCAGCGGGCGCTCGACGGCCCGATCCCGAACGCCGACATCAAGCAGATCAAGGGCACGCCCACCGTCCTGGTGAACGGCGTTTCCTACCCCGGCGCCCTCGACGACCCTGCCGCCTTCGAGGCCTTCGTCACCGAGCAGGTCACCGGCGAGTAGCCCCTGAGGCCGGGATGCCGCGAGGCGCCCCGGCTTCACCGCGCGGGCAGCCGCGTTCGCCCCTCCCGCGAAGGACCAGCATGCAGATCCACGGACAGACCGTCGACGCCCAGACCCGCTGCGTGCACTACCATTCCGCCCTCGACATCGTGGCGATCAAGTTCTTCTGCTGCGAACGCTTCTACCCCTGCTACCAGTGCCATTCCGCCGGCGAAACCCATGCCGCCAGGCTTTGGCCGCCCGACCGCTGGCACGAGCAGGCCATCCTCTGCGGAGTCTGCCGCGGCACACTCTCGATCGCCGACTACCGGGCGGCCACGGCGTGCCCGTCGTGCGGCGCCGCCTTCAACGACGGATGCCGCGCCCACGCCCACCTCTACTTCGACCTCCCGGCGACGCCGGCCTGAGCCGCGCCCACCGCCGCGCCACGCCCACCGCCGCGCCCACCGCCGCGCCGCGCCCACCGCCGC
>NZ_SOGQ01000084.1 GCF_004403465.1 Cryobacterium sinapicolor
TGAACGACCAACAACACCCGCACCAGCCAGCCTCGTCGGGATCAATCACCTCGCCGACGAAACCGCCACAAACTAACCCAAGTGACTCCAGTCAGCTTGACATCGCCCGCTCACGGCAAAATCTCCGTCGAATTCGTTCGGGTTCGACGGAGATTCTTGCCCGCGGCCAGCAGGGCTCACTTCGCTGAGCGGGTCGCGGTAGCCCGCCAGAGCGTCGGACCCGCGGTGCGGCTAGACCCGCGGGGCCTTCGCGGCCGGACGGGACGGCCACCAGAACGTGTCGCCGGTGAGGAACACCAGCGCCGGCACCACGAGGGTGCGCACGACGAGCGTGTCGAGCAGCACGCCGATGCAGACGATGACGCCGATCTGGGTGAGCGCCACGACCGGTAGCACGCCCAGCACGGCGAAGACGGCCGCGATCAGGATGCCGGCGCTCGTGATGACCGCGCCCGTCGATGACAGGGCGCGCACCATGCCCTCCTTCGTGCCGAACCGGATGCTCTCCTCCCGGGCCCGGGTGGTGAGGAAGATGTTGTAGTCCACACCGAGGGCCACCAGAAACAGGAATGCGAACAGCACCACGTTGGTGTTGAAGGCCGGGAAGCCCATCAGGTTCTGGAAGATCCAGTTGGAGGCGCCGAGGCTGGCGAAGAAGGTCGCCAGCACGCTGACGATCAACAGAACGGGGGCCACCAGGGAGCGCAGCAGCAGAGCCAGGATCGCGAAGACGATTGCCAGGATCATCGGGATGATGAGGTCCTGGTCGGCCTGGGCGCTGGTCTTGTTGTCGAATGCCGTGGCGTCGCTGCCGCCGACCAGCGCCTCGGACACGTCGCCCGCGGCGTCGGCATAGGTGCCGCGCAGGGTGTCGATGATGAAGAAGGTCTCGTCACTGCCGGGCTCGCTGGTGAGGGAGAGGTTCAGCCGGGTGAGGCCGTTCGCGCTCTCCCCGGGCAGCACGGACTCGATGCCGGGCGTCTCGGTGGCGAGCGTGGTGGCCTCGGCGGCCGCGGCATCCGGGACCAGCACGATGGTCTGGCTGGTCAGGCCGGCCGAGAATGATTCCTCCACGATCGCCTGCGCCTGCACCGACTCGGGCTTTCCGAGGAGTTGGTCGGCCTGCGACAGTCCCACCGAGGCGCCGATCAGGCCCAGGCTGAGTGCGCCGATCGCGGCGACGGATGCGGCGGTGACCACGATCGGACGGCGCTGCACGCCGCGGCCGAGCCGGGTCCAGAAGCCGGGGCGCAGCTCGGTGCCGATGCCGGGTACGAAACGGGGGATGAACGGCCAGAACAGGCCGCGGCCGCAGACCACGAGCGCGGCCGGCAGCACGACCAGGGCGAAGATGATGGCGATGACGACACCGATGGCGCAGGCGAAACCGAGCGCGCGGTTGCCGGACAGTTCGGCGAACAGCAGGGTGAGCAGGCTGAGCGCGACCGTGCCGCCGCTGGCGGCGATGGCCGAGCCGGCACCGCGCACCGCGGCGAGCATGGCGTCGTTTCGGTTCTCGGCGCGGAGCAGTTCCTCGCGGTAGCGGGCCACGAGCAGCAGGGCGTAGTTGGTGCCCGCACCGAAGACCAGCACGGACTGGATGCCGGCGACGGAAGGGTCGAGGGTGATGCCGAACGGCTCGGCGAGGGCTCCGACGACGACCGAGGAGAGGCCGTCCGCGATGCCAACGACGACGAGCGGGACGATCCACAGCACGGGGCTGCGGTAGGTGACGATCAGGAGCACGGCGACGACGATCACGGTGACGAGCAGCAGCCGGAAGTCGGCGCCGGCGAACGCGTTCGTGATGTCGGACTGGAAGCCGACGGCGCCGGTGACGTAGGAGTCCAAGCCCGTCGGCAGTCCGTCGGAGGCGGCGTCACGGATGTCGGTGGCCGCCCCTCCGATGTCGGCGTTGGCCTCGTCCGCGTCGAGCGGCACGATGCTGATGGCCGCTCTCCCATCGTCGCTGAACCGCGGCATGGTGGCCTGCGGCACGGTCGACTGCTCGGCGAGGGCTGTGCCGCGTTCGGTGATCGCCGCGATGTCGGCCTGGGTCAGATCGCCGCCGACCCGGGTCCAGACCACGATCGCGGAGGTCTGCTCGGCGGACGGGAACTCGGCCAGGAGTGCGTCGACCTGTGCGGCCTGGCTGGATGTGGGCAGGCCCGAGGTGGGGAACTCCTCGGAATCGTCGGAGGGGAGGAGGGAGAAGAGCAGACCGACGGCGACGATCGTTGCCACCAGTACGATCCAAGCCGTTCGTCGACCGGTGATGAACCGCTGAATCGCGAGCAAAATTCCTCCAGGAAGCCTGATTGCTAGGCGTCCTAGCAATGTCCGTAATAGTATGGCTTCTATGGAAGAGCGTCGCAAGTTCGCTCCCGGCTCCGAGGCCGGGGTGCTCGGCGCGCCGGGCGGCGGCGAGATCCGGGATTCAGGTCTGCCGGTTTCGGGTCGGATCGGCTTCCAGCTGCACGATATCGTTCACTTGTCCCGTGCCTTCGAGCGGAAGGTCGGGCAGGCGCTCGAGGTGAACGCCACCGACCTGTCCGCGATGGAGCACCTGATCCAGGAGGGGTCGCTGACCCCGGGCGAGCTGTCCCGCCGCCTGGATATCTCCACGGCGGCGACGACTCTCGTGGTCGACCGGCTCGTGGCCCTCGGGCACGCCCAGCGGCATCCGCACTCGTCGGACCGTCGCAAGGTCGTCGTGGTGCCGGCTCAGGAGTCGGTTTCGCGGGCGTTCCAGCAACTGCTTCCGGTGATCGGGGGAGTGGCGTCGCTCACCCAGGATCTCTCCGATGTGGAGCGACAGGTGATCGAGGCCTTCCTGGCCCGGGTCGTCGACGTCTATCAGTCGGCACTCGGCTCTTCGTCCTGAGCCGGTGATCTGCGTGCGCCAGCACGCCGGCAGCACGCCCGGTGGTCGCCCGTTGTTTTGAGTGGCTCAAAACAACTGTTAGCGTGGGGCGCATGACGAAAACGAAGCGGATGCGGGCGGCGGAGCCGTCCGGCTTGCTCGTCGACAGCATCCGTGCGTGTGGACTCAAGGTCACCGCGCCCCGCCTGGCGGTGCTGCGGGTTCTCGACCTGGCCCCGCACTCGACCGCGGAGCGACTCTTGGCCATGGTTCGGGCGGAGCTGCCGGGCACCTCCCTGCAGGCCGTCTACGGCGTGCTCGCGGCCTTCACGGGCGCCGGGATCGCCCGCAAGATCGAGCCGGCCGGCTCCCCGGCGCTCTTCGAACGCCGAGTCGGCGACAACCACCACCACATCGTCTGCACCCGCTGCAGCGCGGTGCACGATGTTGACTGCGCCGTGGGCGAATCACCCTGCCTGACGCCCTCGAACACCGCCGGGTTCACCGTGCGCACCGCCGAGGTCACCTACTGGGGACTCTGCCCCGACTGCCAGACCGCCACACTTTCCACGCTTTCCGCACCTGCACCGCTGTCGAACAAAGGAGCACGATGACTATCAAGCCCACCACCACGCAGACGGGAACGCCCGTCGCGAGCGACGAGCACTCCCTGACCGTCGGAACCGAGGGAGTCACTGCCCTGCACGACGTCTACCTGGTCGAGAAGCTCGCCCAGTTCAACCGCGAGCGGATCCCGGAGCGCATCGTGCACGCCAAGGGCGGCGGAGCCCACGGCGTCTTCGAGGTGACCGGCGACGTGTCCGCGTACACCCGTGCCGCGGTCTTCCAGCCCGGAACGACCACCGAGACCCTGCAGCGCTTCTCCAGCGTCGCCGGCGAGCAGGGCAGCCCCGACACCTGGCGCGACGTACGCGGTTTCTCGGTGAAGTTCTACACCTCCGAGGGCAACTACGACATCGTCGGCAACAACACCCCGGTGTTCTTCATCCGCGACGGCATCAAGTTCCCCGACTTCATCCACTCACAGAAGCGCCTGCCGGGCTCCGGCCTGCGCGACGCGACCATGCAGTGGGACTTCTGGACCCTGTCGCCGGAGTCCGCGCACCAGGTGACCTACCTGATGGGCGACCGTGGACTGCCGCGCTCCTGGCGCGAGATGCCGGGCTTCGGCTCGCACACCTACCAGTGGATCAACGCTGCCGGCGAGCGCTTCTGGGTCAAGTATCACTTCACCTCCAATCAGGGCAACATCGAGATGGAGGGCTCGGAGGCCGAGCTGATCGCGGGCGCCGATGCCGATTACTACCGTCGCGACCTCTTCGACGCGATCGATGCTGGAAACTTCCCGTCCTGGGACGTCTCGGTGCAGATCATGCCGTATGAAGAGGCCAAGGCCTACCGGTTCAACCCGTTCGACATCACCAAGGTCTGGCCGCACGCGGACTACCCGCTGGTCAAGGTCGGTACGCACACGCTGAACCGCAACCCGGAGAACTTCTTCGCCGAGATCGAGCAGGCCGCGTTCTCCCCGGCGAACTTCGTGCCCGGCATCGCGGCGAGCCCCGACAAGATGCTGATGGCCCGCATTTTCTCCTACCCGGACGCCCAGCGTTACCGGGTCGGAACGAACTTCAACCAGTTGCCGGTGAACGCCGCGAAGGCACCCGTGAACAACTACTCGCAGGATGGCGCCGCCCGCTATCACTTCAACGCGACGGATGCCCCGAACTACGCTCCGAACTCGCTGGGCGGCCCCGCGGCCGACCCGCAGGCGGCAACCGACGGCAGCTGGGAGAACGACGGCGAGCTCGTGCGCGCCGGCGCGCAACTACGCAGCGAGGACAGCGACTTCGGCCAGGCGGGAACACTGTACCGCGAGGTCTACGACGACGCCGCCAAGGCGCGTTTCCTCGACACCATCACCGGGGCCATCAGTGGGGTGGAGCGTCCCGAGGTGACCGAGCGGGCGATCGCGTACTGGACCAGCGTCGACGCCGACCTCGGCGTGAAGCTGCGCGCGAACCTCGCGACCTGGGCAGAGGCGGACCTGCTGGCCGAGGCCGCAGCCGGCTACGCCGCCCCGTAGCAGCATCTGCTTGACCGAGAACGCCCGGCCTCTTCGAGGTCGGGCGTTCTCGTGTCCCACTCTCGTGTCCCGCTTTCTATCCGGTGCGCCGGTGGCCCGGCGTCAGCAGTAGAAGGCGCGCGTCGTGTCGGGCGCGACGATCGCCTTCACGACACCGCCCGGCTGAAGCAGGGCCACTCCGCCGAAGGCGGAGCCGTCCTCACCCCAGGGGGCACCGTCAGCCACCTTGTCGTAGACGAAGGGGCCTGAACCGTCGTTGTATTCATCGTGCGCCTGATCCTCCGGGAGCGCATCGAAGAACGCTTGGGCATTGTCGCCGACCGCGAATCCACCGCTGCTCCGAAGGGCTATTCCCGCTACGGAGGGGCCGCTGAACCTGACCGTAAACCCGATGGACGACACGGAGAGCATTGCGTCGTCCCAGACATAGTGGGTCGAAGGTGCATCGCAGGCTTCGTTCTGAGTCATCTCGGACTGGATCGGCGACGTTCCGAAGGCGTTCGTGAGCAATGCGATGGCCGTGTCGGGGCCGTCGTCCAAGACCGCGGTCTGCACGGTCTGCCCGTCGGGGGTCTGGCTGACCAGTCGGGAGCCGCTCATCACGATCGTCGACACGGTGGGCGCCGCGGCCTGCGTCGGCGTAGCCGTTGTCGTGGCCGGGGGAGTGGCCACCGCAGTGGCCTCCTCCGAGGCCGTCGGGGTGGACCCCGGTGTGGGGGTCGAGGAGCAGGCACTCAGCAGCAGTCCCGCCAGCACTGTCAGGGCGACGCCGCCCCGGATCCTGGACCGGGTCCGATCACCTGTTCCGGTGCGTTCGTTCATTGATTCCCCCGCTGGTTAACGTTTTCCCGCCTGATCAGGCCTGGCCCAAGGCTACTGCGCGGCGCCGGAGAGCACGGCCGCAAGGGCTGCGCGCAGCCGGGCATCCGCTTCGATGGAGACCTGCTTGATCTCCGGTTTCGTGCTGAGCTGCGCCATGATGGCCGGGTCGAGGGCTTCCACGGTGGTTTCACTGGCCCCCGCGTGGCGGCGCACGACCACGTTGCAGGGGAGCAGGGCGCCGATGCCCGGGTCGGCGGTCACGGCCCGCTGGGCCAGGGCGGGATTGCAGGCACCGAGAATCAGGTAGTCGCCGACGGCGTCGGCGGCCTCCTGGCCGAGCTTGGCGGCGAAGGTGGACTGCATGTTGATTTCGGTCAGTACGCCGAATCCCTGGTCGGCCAGTGCTTCCCGGGCCATCCGGACCGCTTCGTCGAACGAGACATTGACCGTGATGGTGTGTGCGTAGCTCATGCTCTTCCTCCACTGGGGTGACATTCACTCGGTTCATTCACTCGGTTCATTCACTCGGTGACATTCACTGGGGACCGCGACGCCCCCAGACCATCATGCGCGCCACCGGCCCGATCTGCCACCGTGAACGGGTGGATTCTCGTTAGGTCAGATATTTCATACGTGGGACATGCTTACCTCGACGGATGCGCCCGGCGCCCCCCGCGCCCCCCGCGTGAGCTGCCGGCCATCCGCGATCGAGGTTGCGCACGTGCTCCGGTTGTCGTCCCCATTCACCCGGGCCACTTTCACCGGCCCCGAGCTGCACCGGTTCGGCCACGAAGGAGCTCACGGTGGGCGCCCGAACCATACAGGTGCCGCGGCACGTCCGGCTCGTCGTGTGGCCAACTCAGGAGATCTGTCCGGGCCCTCCGGACATCCTTGCTGATCCTGCACTGCTCCGCACCGGCTGGTAACTGCGGGTGACGGATGTCCTGAGTTGGCCACACGCGCGCTTGGCCACCCTGACCAGAGGAGGCAGGACGCAGGGCGGCAAGGCCCATCGACCGGAGCCGTGGCGAGCCCGGTGCGCAGCCAAAGTTTCTCCCGTTTGGAGTTCCGCGCCGCGACCCGAACCCCGAACGAATTCGACGGAGAATTTTGGCCGGATCGGCCCAAAAAAGCGCGAGAAGTCGTTTCGAAACAAAATCTCCGTCGAATTCGTTCGATACCGGTAGCCTCGTGCAGAAGGCTCCGGCTAGGAGGCCAGAGGCGCCGAGTGCGCGGCGACCAGCGCTGAACTCTGCTCCCAGAGGGCGGTGGCCAGCTGGGAGTCGTAGGCCTGCTTGTTCGCCTTCTGGATGCGGCGTTTCTCGTAGTACTCGCCCGATGCCCAGTCGGTGCCCGGCATCGCGGTGGCCAGCCAGACCAGGGTGTCGGCTCCCTGTTCAGCGCCGAGCAGCAGGCGTTTGAGCGGAGTCTGGTAGATGAGGCGCATGAGGGTCGTCGACCCGGTGGAGAAGCTCGTTGCCACCACGCCGGGGTGGAAGGCTGCAGTGGTGAGTCCCTCGTCGCTGTAGCGGCGGTGGAGTTCCCTGGTGAAGAGGATGTTCGCAAGCTTGGCGTCGCCGTACGCCTTGTTCGCGGAATACTTCGTCTCGCCCTGCAGATCGTCGAGGTCGATCTTCCCAAAGAGCTGGTTGGCGGCGCTGGACGTGTTGATCACTCGGGCCTGGCTGGCGACCAGCCGGTCCATCAGCAAGGTGGTGAGCAGGAAGGGGGCCAGGTGGTTGACCTGGAAGGTCTTCTCATGGCCGTCGACGGTGATTTCACGTTCGCCCATGATGCCGCCGGCGTTGTTGGCGAGCACGTCGATGCGCGGGTAGCGCTCCTGCAACTCGGCGGCGAGGGTGCGCACCTCGTCGAGGCAAGAGAAATCGGCCACGAGGAAGTCGGCGCCGAGTGACTCGGCGACTGCCGCGGTCTTGTCGGGCGATCGGCCCACGATCACGACGTGGTCGCCGGACCGGCTCAGGGCTCGGGCGGCGGCGGCGCCGATTCCGTCGCTGGCGCCGGTGATCACGATAGTGCGTGCGGTCATTCTTGGTCCCCCTGGGTTATTGACATGGGTGTTGTTCGACTTCTGGACTACGAGACATAGCCGCCCTGTGCGAGGCCGGCCTCGATTTCAAAACGGTTCCGCAGCGGATTGCGGCCGGCCACCAGGTAGAGCAGTGGGAAGACCATGCCGAATCGCTGCCACTGGCGTTTGTGCACGGCCTCGTGTTCGAGGATGGCCGTCGACACGTTCTGGTTGGTCAGGTAGCAGCCGCCGACACAGGATCCGCCGCGACCGAATGACCAGGCAGGCATCCCTCGGAAGACGATGAGGCCGCTTCGGCGCTCGACCTTACCGGTGCTCCAGATCGACCCCCAGATCACGCCGACCGTGGTGGCGTAGAGGTAGCCGGCCCGGCTGATGGGGGAGTCGAAGAGGATGCGGCGCACCCACCCAGCGTAGGCGGATCTCACGACAGAACCCTGAGTTTCCCATGAGCGCTCTCATCGGACCAGAACCTGTTTTCTGTTCGATTGAATCAATTTGAGAGTGTACGTACTCAAGATGATTTGTTCTCTTCAGGCTGGGTGATCCGGATGGTCCAGGGTGCAGTGCAGATCATGGCCCCACCCTGGCCGGAGACCGGGGTGCGCACATGGCGCAACGTGACCAAGTCCCGCACCCGGATGGCCGACGCGGTCGAGTGGACGAACGTGACCCGGGACGACGACTAGGTGTAACTCCCAGAGACCTTGTGAACGCGGTTGATGGGTGGGGTGTTTCCGATGCCGCTGTGGGGTCTGTGGTGATTGTAGTCATGGACCCACTGCTGGTAGGTGGCAGC
>NZ_SOGQ01000003.1 GCF_004403465.1 Cryobacterium sinapicolor
ACTGCTCGAGCAGCAACCCCAACCAGGCGCGAACTAAACCAAAAAGACCAACCCGAGGGGTCAAAATTCAATCGACGATAGAGGGTCAGTTTTTACCCGACGTTGACAGTCGGTGGCCGCCGAGGCTGAGCATGGCGAGGGCGATGAGGGCGTCAGGTGAAGTGAAGCCGAACGCGATGCGGGTCAGGAGTCGGATCTTGGTGTTCATGGATTCGATACGGCCGTTGGAGAGACTGTGTTCGATCGAGGCGAGGATCGCAACACGGTGTTTGACGATGCTTCGTTGGAGCCTCACGAACGCGGGGATGCGGGATCGCCGGCGAGGACGTCAAAGAGACAATCGACGAAAACCCCGCACGGGTCGCTCTCGTCACCGACGCCGTCCTCAGCCACCTCCTCGAAACCTTCAGCATCGAGGACAGGGCGTGGGCCAACTTCACAACGCAAGCGACCCAATCTGGCGAGCCCCTGCAGATCAAGACCAAAGCGGACACCACCAACCCTGCCTGACCACGCACCAACGCAGGAACCATTCCGAAAATCAGCAACTCATGCCAAGGCGAACGGTGAATCCCCCTTGAGGTGCGGCGCAACCGCCACAAAGCCATCACAAAACACCGCCACTTACCGACCAACTTCATAGATTCTTGAATTAACTGCCTCATCTGTCTCATGGACGGTCGTTCATGAAAGTTGCCAGCGGGTTCCCGCCTGTCGATGAACTTGTGTCAGCGTGGTGGCGTGAACGCATCGCAGAAAGAGATTGACAGCGCCCTGAGCAAGAGCGGAAACGGGTCCAGAGCGCGTTGGGTTGAATAGAGCTATCGAGGCCATATCGCATGTTGTGGATTAGGCCACCGCAGTTGTCATCGTTCGCTAGGGGTTGGCCGGGCGTGGTCAGTGGGGTGCGCCGAGTTCGATGAGGAGGACGCCTCCGATGATGAAGATGATGCCGAGGCTCATGAGCCGGGTGAGGGGATCCTTGAACAGGAATCGGGACAGGATGGCGGTGAGGGCGACGCCGGCTGCGGCCCAAATGCCGTAAGCGATGCCGACGGGCATTCCTTGGGCGAGTGCGAGTCCGAGCATGCTGAAGGAAACCAGGTATCCGATCGCGACTGCCGTGTACCAGCGCCTGTTGTCGATGGCGAGGCGGAGGCTGATGGTGCCGGAGACCTCGAACAGGATGGCGCCTACGAGGAGGAGGTAGGCCATCAGACGGTCGCTGGCTTCTTGTGGGCTGCTTGAGCTCCGAGTTCAACGCAGAGGACGCCGGCGATGATGACGATGATGCCGACGGCCATGAGAGTGGTGATCGGTTCTCCGAAGATCAGGAGAGAGCCAACGGCGGTGAGTACGACGCCGCTCGCTCCCCAAATTCCGTATGCGACCCAGAGGGCCATGCCCGTGCGGAGTATCGCGGCGAGCAGGACGAATCCGCTGAGGTAGCCGATGACAACGACGACGTAGAGGGCGGGGTGCTCGAGGGCGCCCTTGAGAGCGAGTGAGGCTGTCACTTCAACCAGGACGGCGGGAATCAGAAGTAGCCAGGCTTTGGGGTTGGTCATGATCGGATTCTTTGTAGGTTGAGCTTCTGGACGGCCTGTGTCTCACCCAAGCTGATCACCGCCATCGAGACGTCGGCACGGTTCGGAAGTGGGCACGTTGGCGATTGTTCGCCGGCGGGCCCGCCCCCAGCGCGGCGGGATCTGCGCGGCTGGTAGCGGACCACGCCAGAGATGGTCCGGGGGTGTTGCGGGTGGGATGGAAGGACCGCTTCCTGTTTTTTAGCGGGTGCTGCGGCCTTGAGCGGCGGAGGTGACCAGGTCGCTCTTGGTCAGCGTCGCGCTTGTACGGAGTGCGGTGGCCCAGATCGCGGTGTCGGTGACGGCGGCCCAGTTCGAGTGCAGTAACGCCATGAGGGTTTCGTGGACCTGGCGTGCGGGTGCGGTACCGGCCTCGTTAGCGAGGTCGATTGCCCCCGTCGCGTCCGCGAGTACTTCGACGGCGAAGCCGAGGGGCTCGGCAGCTGCAGCGGAGGCGACCACGCAGTTGTTGGTCATGTAGCCGGCGAGCGTAATCGTGTCGATGTTCTGCTCGCGCAACCAGACTTCAAGGTCCGTGTCGGCGAAGATGCTGGAAAACCGCTTGCTGATGCGCTTAGCTGCGGCGTTCTCATAGGCGGCTACCGTGGGGTGGTTCTGCCAGGTCGGTGCTCCGTAGGCGAATACGGGGGCGTCCGCCGGGAGCTCGTGCTGGACGAGCACCACAGGCGTGTCGGTTTGCTGGGCCGCGTCGAGCGCGGTTTGGATGCTGGCGATGGAGTCGCCGCGGGCCGGGAATTGAATGGGGAGCAGTCCGTCGAAGTATTCCTGTTGGGCGTCGATGACGATGAGAGCTCGGCGTGGTGTGGACATGGGGTTCTCCTTCAGGGAGGGTTGGTCGTGGATGTGTGGAATGCGGGGTGTGGGTTCTACTGCGCGGCGGCCGCGAGCGATGTTTCTAGGTGGGGCATTGCGTAGTGATTGGCGATCAGGCTGATTCCTTCCTGGTCGAGCGATGCAGAGTGACCGCCAACGACGAGCATCACCTCATCGGCGCCGGTGCGCTCCTGTAGGGCTTCGATACGAGCGGCGACCGTATCGGGCGTGCCGTGGAGACTGCGGTCGGTATAGGCGTCGAGAATATGGCGCTCCTGCACCGTGGCTTGGTAGGCCTCGACCTCGTCCGGGGGCAGCAGCAGGTAACCTTCGCCCTTGAACATGCGCAGCATCGCCATTGCCGACGTTGCCGACTGCCGCTTGGCCTCGATCGGGTCGTTGCTGATTGCCACGGGCACGCTGATAAGGGTGTGTGGCTCGGCGAGCACGTCGGAGGGCTGGAAGCTTTTACGGTAGACGCGAATGGCCGTGTCGACGTCGGCGTCGCCGAACTGCAGCGCAAACGCATAGGGTCGACCGAGCTGCCCGGCCAGTTGAGCCGAGTACGGTGAGGAGCCCAGCACCCACATCTGCGGCGTCCTCGAAGGTGCGGTCACCCGGTTTTCCTTCGCTTGCCAAGGGCCCGGTACCGCGTGGACCTGTCGATACGGATGCCCGGACGGGAAGTCATCGGCCAGGAACCCGAGCAGTTCCAGTATTTGCTGTGGAAATCCGTCATTGGCGTCCGCTCCCCGGCGCAACGCGGCGGCAGTGGCCCCGTCAGTGCCTGGAGCTCGACCGAGGCCGAGATCGATCCGGCCCGGGGCCAGCGCCTCCAACATTCCGAATTGCTCGGCGATCAGCAACGGGGAATGGTTAGGCAGCATCACCCCTCCAGCTCCAAGACGGATGCGCATCGTTTCTGCGATGAGGCGGGCGATCATCAACGGAGGCGAAGACACAGAGGTCGCTCCCATCCCGTGATGCTCAGACATCCAGAACCTATGAAAGCCGCGTTGATCTGCGGTCCGCGCAAGCGAGATCGTGCCCTCGAGCCTCTCCTCAGCGGTGATCCCGACGCCGGTGCCGCCAGCGGACAGAACAGACAGGGCGAACGCCGCCGCGCCAGATGGACGACCCAACCTCACAGCAACTCCTCATGGGAAAAAGCTCTTTTTGACATGATGTGAGCCTAGCATCTGTCTCATGTTTAAAAGACACTGATAACATGATAACCATGTCAGAAACACCGCTCGCCGCCGCGCCGGGCGCCCAGGAACATCCGAGCCTCGCCTTGGTCAATAGCGCAGGTGACGCTGCGGGCGGCAAAGGCTACGACGAAATGAGCACTCCAGAGGCCGCCGAGGCGTGGCTGATGGCACGTGATCTCATCGGACCCGAAGCTGTCCTGCACGAATATTGCCGAGGCCGGCTCGTGGCGCTGCGCGCGGATCTGCGCGATCTCTTCACCGCTCACACCACCGGAGACGTCCCCACGACGTCCGCGGTACACGCTCTGAACACCGCCCTAACCTGTGTTCCCGGCGCTCTGCTGTTGCGGTTCGACCCACAGGCGGGATTCATCCGTCGCGCGGACCACCCGGTGACTCAGGTCGTAGAACACGTCATGGCCATGATTGCCGATGATGCCGCCTCGCTACTCAGTGGCGACCAAGCCTCGCAGCTCGCGTCCTGCGAAGCAACCTCCTGCCAACGGTTCTTCGTCCGCACCCACGCCCGACGACAATGGTGCTCAACCCGGTGCGGCGACCGGGTCCGCGCCGCGCGCGCCTACTCACGTAAACGCTCAAGCCACAGCACGCAGGTTGTGTGACACACCGCGACAAGGCCGCGGCATTCCGGACCTCCGCTCGTGACACTTTTGGACACGGATGGTCCTACGGAAGCAGATCATCGGCCATAAAGCATTGCAATAATCGTGCCATTTATGGCTGCGACTCACAGGCTACGCGCGCGTGTCCACGCGACAGCAGTCCACCGACCGGCAACAGATCGACATCCTCTCCGCTGGCGTCCGGCGTGACGACCTCTACGTCGACCACGGCATCTCCGGCGCGCAAGCGTCACGGCCCCAGTTCGACCGGACGCTCGACGCACTCCACGACGGCGACACTCTCGTCATCACGACGCTGGAACGGCTGGGCCGATCGACGCAGAACATGCTGGCTTTCGCCGAGGAGCTCCGCGGTCGCGGCGCCGGCCTTCGCGTACTCAACCTGAGCGGCGGCGATGTCGATACTGCGACACCGATGGGGTCCATGCTGTTCACGATCATGGCTGCACTCGGACAGATAGAACACGAAATCAAACGAGAACGTGTGATCGACTCCATCAACAAACGCCGCAAAGCCGGCAAGGATCTCGGTGGGCGCCCGCGGATCATCACCGACAGCCAAATCCGTAATGCGCGTCGACTCAGCGACGGTGGAGAGCCAGTGACAACGGTTGACCGCGATCTTGGAATGACTCGAGCAACGTTCTATCGCCGAGCGCGGGCATTGGACCTCGCCGGAGAGTCATCTGAGGCGTCGACCACTAGAAACCGCCCTCCCTTCACCGGGTATTTTCTCGGACGGGACTTACGGGACGACCCCTCTCATGGCATCGCCATTTCACCGCGGATGGAAGGGGCTCTCCCCGTAACGACACGAGGGATGGACAAGGGAACCCCCGGCACGCAACGCCACCAAAGGTGGGCTACGGCTGTTCAAAAATGCTTGCCGCCATCGGTCAAAACCACTGCCGCGAACGGTCAGTCAGATATTCCGACTCCGGTCAGTTTAGAGTTGCCGCTTACACAGGAGCGCGCACGCATCGCTCGGGAGATGCACGACATCGTGGCCCACTCGCTGGCCGTGATCGTGACCCAGGCTCAGAGCGGGGAGCTGGTCGCGGGGAAGTCGCCGGAGCGTGCGGCCACCGTACTGGGCACGATTGCCGCAACCGGCCGGGTCGCGCTGGCCGACATGCGGCGGCTGCTCGGCATGCTTCGGGCGGAGGGCTCGGAGTCGAGCGGCTCAGGTCCGCAGCCGTCTCTCGCCGACCTGCCGCAGTTGCTGAACCGGGTCCGCGCCACGGGCTTGACCGTGCGTCGCACCGACGAGGGGACTGCGAGACCGGTGGGGTCGGCCGTCGAGCTGACGCCGTTCCGGCTGGTGCAGGAGAGCCTGACGAACACGCTGCGCCACGCTGGGCCCGGCGCCCGCGCCGACCTGCGCCTGGCCTGGAATGCGCGCGAGCTGATCGTGACCGTCAGTGACAACGGGGTGGCGCGGTGGCACCCGGCAATGCCTCCGGGCACGGGATGATTGGCATGCGGGAACGGGTCGCGGTGCTCGACGGTACGCTCGCCGCCGGCCCGAAGCCCGGCGGCGGCTTCGAGGTGCGCACGGTGTTGCCCACGTCCGGCATCGCGGCCACCGGGGAGGCGAACGGGAAGTGGCGATGATCCGGGTTTTCATTGTGGACGACCAGGCCCTGGTCCGGGCCGGCCTGGCGATGGTGCTCGAGTCGCAGGAGGACATGGCCGTAGCCGGCGAGGCCGGTGACGGCGCGCAGGCCCTGGACCGGTTGGCGGGTAGCGCCGTGGACGTGGTGCTGATGGACATCCGGATGCCCGTGCTGGATGGGGTGGAGGCGACCCGGCAGTTGACCGTGCGACCGGCGGCGCCGAAGGTGCTGGTGCTGACGACGTTCGATCTGGACGAGTACGCGTTCGCCGCGCTACGCGCCGGCGCGAGCGGGTTCCTGCTCAAGGACGCCCTCGCTGGGGAGCTGTGTGCGGCGATCCGCACCGTGTATCGGGGCGAGGCGGTGCTTGCCCCGCCGACCACCCGGCGCCTGGTCGACCGCATGCTGGCCGACTGCCCGGTACCCGAGCCCGGTACCCGAGCCCGGCCCCGACCCGCTCGCCCCGCTGACCGCACGGGAGCGCGAGGTGCTGCTGGCGATGGCGCGCGGGGAGTCCAACGCGGAGATCGCCGGCACACTGTACCTGTCCGAGGCCACCGTCAAGACCCATGTCGGGCGGGTGCTGGCGAAGCTGGGGCTGCGCGACGGGGTCCAGGCGGTGATCTGGGCCTACGAGCGGCGCCTGATCCGCCCCGGCCATCCGCCGCGGTAGCCGTCATCCTCGAGGATGACCTGAAGCCCGCGAAATCCGGCTCTGGTAGCAGATGCCGACGACCCGCGAGCGACGCGCTGCACTGCCCGACGCTGATACGATCAAGGCATGACCAACGCCTCGACCCTGACCCGCTGGGTTCCCCGCCGGACCGGCCGAATCCCCGCCCTGGTGGGCTGGTGGACCCTCGGGCTCGCCGTGCCGTCGCTGGTGCTCCTGCCCACCTCCCCCTTCTGGCTGGTCCTGGCCCTCGGAACCCTCGCGCTCGTCGCCGCCCGGCGCGACGACCAGGCGGCGGTCGAGCTGCCGACGTCATGAGGATCCCGCAGACCGCGCACACCTCACGGCCCTGGCGGATCCACGAGATCGCCCACGACTTCCGCCTGGAGGACGTGTGGGCGTTACCGACACCTGGTGGCCCTGGCGACTTTTCGCGGCTGATACGGCAAATCGCTACGCTCGACGAGTCGACCCTCCGGTCCCCGGCCGCCCGCGCCCTCTTCGCGATCCGCCACCAGGTCGGGACACTCCTCGGCTGGGACAACCGGGACTCCGGAATCGGCACCCGGGTGCCGACACTGCGAGACCGGCTGCCAGCCGACCTGCGCGACGCGCCGACCGGCCCGAGGTTTGAAAACCTCTCCTTCACCCCGGTCTACTTGACCGACCACGAGTGGGTCGGGGAGTTGGCCAACCAGACCGTACACGCGGTCCTGCACCTGAGTTGGGTCCCCGACGGCGCCGGCGGGCACCGCGGCCAGATGGCGGTGCTGGTGAAGCCGAACGGGCTCTTCGGGACGATCTACATGGCCGCGATCGCACCGTTTCGCCACCTCGTCGTGTACCCGGAGCTGATGCGGTCCATCGGACAGCGCTGGCGCGACGACCCCGCGCGGCCGGATCAGACCTGACCGCCGACTTGACGGCGTCCTCGCAGGCGTCGAACTGCCCGTAGCGGCGGACGAGCGCGCCAAGCGTGCATGTGGCCTTCCAGGAAGGACGTCCAAGCCGGCGGAGGCGAAGATGCGGTGCACGCTTGACTAGGACGGAGTGAACTGGCCCCACTAGGACGGGGTGGATTCGAGGCGATCCGTGGGGATGCCCGGCGTGAGGGGCTGTCGATCCGGCAGCCGGCCGTCCGTCATCAGGTGCACCGGCGCACGGTCCGTCAGGCGCTGAGGCGCCAGCGCCGCCGCCTCGCAAGGTCCCGGTGGGTCGGGCGCAGCCGGAAGAACAGGTTCGCCAGCACGAACGACACCACAGCGCCCAGCACCGCCGGCAACGTGCCCCCGACGACCGCGATCACCACCACCGCCAACAGGTACAGCAGCAGCAGCAGAGACGCCAGCGCCAGCGTGCCCCGCACCTCGACCAGCAGCACCGTCATCAGCGGCAGACGCCGTAGTCGTACTGGAGCCACAGACCCGGCTCAGGGGTCCAGGGCGGGTGCACGCGCATGTTGCGGGCCCGGTATTTCGACTTCAATTCAACCAGCGTGGTCCGTGTTGTTCGCTCGCACCCGGTGAACCCCAGAGCCAGGAGCTTCTCATGCACGACGTCGCCGCGGATCTTCCCGCGGGACTGCTCCACCCAGGAGGCCATCTGCGGCAGGAACGGGTCGGTCATCCGGCCGCGTTGTGCCGGGCCGCCGGCGCCTGCGCGCCGTCCTGACGGGCCTTCACATACGATCGCACCGTGTTGTGCCATACACCGCAGATCTTCGCGGCATCCCGTTACGACCGGGTCAAATCATTTGCAGCTAAAATTTCCATGAACACTCCTGGAGACTTCACAATAAGCCCCTTCCTTCCCACAACGGGTGAAATACAGACGATTGGCATCGCCATTTCACCGCGGAAGGATGGGGCTCTCCCCGTAACGACACGAGGGATGGACAAGGGAACCCCCGGCACGCAACGCCACCAAAGGGGGGCTACGGCTGTTCAAAAATGCTTGCCGCCATCGGTCAAAACCACTGCCGGGTTGCGTCCAATAGCGTGGTGTAACCCCCGGCCCTGATGGGCGTGTTGCACCGATGTGAGGCGGCCACCGCGTGATTCTTGGAAAGACCGATCAAGTCTTTTCCGAAG
>NZ_SOGQ01000069.1 GCF_004403465.1 Cryobacterium sinapicolor
ACACCCCCCGGATCATGAGCGACTGGGGGCAAGAACCATGCCGGGCCTGACAGGCCAACACCCTCACATAACTACACGATCAAGGGCTACGAAGAAAGTAACGGGGGTGATATTCCCACCCGTTCGGGGCCTTCGGTGCCGCTTAGCGCTTGCGCTTCTCGCGCACGCGCATGCTGATGTTGATCGGGCTTCCCTCGAAGCCGTAGACCTCGCGCAGGCGACGCTGGATGTAGCGGCGGTAGCCCGGGTCGAGGAACCCGGTGGTGAAGATGACGAAGGTCGGCGGGCGGCTCGACGCCTGGGTGCCAAACAGGATGCGGGGCTGCTTGCCGCTGCGCACGGGGTGCGGGTGCGACGCGGCCAGCTCGGCGAGGAACGCGTTGAACTTGCCGGTGGCGATGCGGGTGTCCCAGGCTTCGAGAGCGGTCTCGAGGGCCGGAACGAGCTTCTCCATGTGGCGGCCGGTCTTGGCCGAGATGTTCACCCGCGGAGCCCAGGAGACGTGTGCCAGGTCCTGCTCGATTTCACGTTCCAGGTAGCGGCGACGGTCGTCGTCGATCTGGTCCCACTTGTTGAAGGCCAGCACGAGGGCGCGGCCGGATTCGAGCACCAGGTCGATCACGCGCACGTCCTGCTCGCTGATCACCTCGGTCACGTCGATCAGGACCACGGCCACCTCGGCCTTTTCGAGAGCGGCGCTGGTGCGCAGCGAGGCGTAGAAGTCGGCACCCTGGGAGAGGTGCACGCGGCGACGGATGCCGGCCGTGTCGACAAAGCGCCACACCCGGCCGCCCAGCTCAACCTGCTCGTCGACCGGGTCGCGCGTGGTGCCGGCGAGCTCGTTGACGACAACGCGCTCCTCACCGACGACCTTGTTCAGAAGGCTCGACTTGCCCACGTTCGGTCGGCCGAGGATCGCGACGCGGCGGGGTCCGCCGACTTCCTGCTTGGCGACGGCGGAGATCTCGGGGAGTTCCTCGAGGATCGCGTCGAGCAGGTCGGCGACGCCGCGGCCGTGCAGCGCCGAGACGGGCCAGGGCTGGCCGAGGCCGAGCGCCCAGAGGCTCGCAGCTTCCGGCTCCTGGCGGATGTCGTCGACCTTGTTGGCGACGAGGAAGACGGGCTTGCCGGCCTTGCGCAGCAGGCGCACGACGGCCTCGTCGGTGGAGGTGGGGCCCACGTTGGCGTCGACGACGAACATGACGACGTCGCAGAGTTCGATGGCCAGCTCGGCCTGGGCGGCGACGGATGCGTCGATGCCCTTGGCGTCGGGTTCCCAGCCGCCGGTGTCGACGAGGCTGAAGCGGCGTTCGTGCCATTCGCCCTTGTAGGTGACGCGGTCGCGGGTCACGCCGGGAGTGTCCTCCACGACGGCCTCGCGGCGGCCGAGGATGCGGTTCACGAGCGCCGATTTGCCCACGTTCGGGCGGCCGACGATGGCGATGACCGGCAGGGCCGGCAGGTACTGGATGGCGTCGGGGTCTTCCGTCACCGTGTCGAGAACGTCGAAGTCCTCGTCATCGAGGTCGTACTCGTTGAGTCCTGTGCGGAGCGCGGCGGCGCGTTGCGTCACCAGGTCGTCGTCGAGGTCGTCCAAGCGCGTTACCAGCTCGGTGTCGAGGTCGGGAATCGTGTCGTCGAAGTCGTTGTTGTTGGTCATGCGATGGCCTCGCGGTATGTATTGATGACGTCGAGGACCGCGTCAATGGTCTGTTCGAAGTCGAGATGGGTGGAGTCGACGGTGGTCACACCGTCTGCGGCGCTCATGAATTCGACTACCTGTGAGTCAGCGTGATCCCTGGATCGCAGCTGTTCCGCCACGGTGTCAGCCGATTGGGTCGGAATTTCCGCAGAGCGCCTAGCCATTCTAGCCTCCTCGGAGGCCGTGAGCAGTATGCGGATCTCCGCGGTGGGGGCCACGACGGTGGTGATGTCCCGACCCTCGATCACGATTCCGGTGCGCTTCGAGCTCGCCGCGATGGTGCGGAACAGCTCCGTCAGGTGAGTGCGCACCTCCGGGATGCGGGCCACGGAGCTCACGATCGCGGAGACGGCGGGATCGCGGATCGCGTCGGTGACATCCGTCCCGCCGACCCGCACGAAGTACTCGTCGGGGGCGATACCGATGGTGTAGTCGAAGTCGCCCAGGGCGGCCACGACGGCTTCGGTGTTCTCCGCGTCGATCCCCCGGTCGCTGACGAACCAGGCGAAGGCCCGGTACGCGGCGCCCGTGTCGAGGTAGTCGAAGCCGATGCGCCGGGCGGCGGCGCGGCTGACGCTGGACTTGCCGCTGCCGGCCGGCCCGTCGATGGCGACGATGTGGGGGCTTGAGTGACGACCCATGATTAACCAGCAATCCGCCAGCCGCGTGCGGCCAGCTCTTCGGTGAGGCGACCAACGGCCTCAGGGAGGACAGAAATTTCGGCCAGGCCCAGCTGGGCGCCCGGCGAGTGCTCGAGGCGGAGGTCCTCGAGGTTGACCCCGACCTCGCCGATCTCGTTGAGGAGGCGGGCCAGCTGCCCGGGGGTGTCGTCGACCATGACGCTGAGCGACACGAAACGGCGGTCCTGGCCGTGCTTGCCGGGCAGGCGCGCGACGCCGGCGTTGCCTCCGGCGAGTTCCTCGGCCACCTTGCGGCGGGCGCCGGGTGCGGCGGGGGCCTCGAGGGCGTCGATGAAACGGTCGAGGTCGACGCGGTAGGCCAGCAGGATGTCCCGCACGGGTTCGGCGTTCGCGCCGAGGATCTGCACCCACAGCTCGGGGTCGCTGGCCGCGACGCGGGTCACGTCACGCAGACCCTGGCCGGCGAGGTTCAAGGCCGAGCCGGCGGAATCCGTCAACCGGCGCGCCATGATCGTGGAGACCACCTGCGGCACGTGGGAGATCAGCGCCACGGCCCGGTCGTGCTCCTCGGGGCTCATCTCGACCAGGATCGCGCCGAGGTCGAGGATCAGATCGTCGATCGCGGTGGCCTGCTGGTAGCTGATCGCGTCGTGCGCGGCCACCACCCAGGGGCGGCCGACAAAGAGGTCGGCGCGGCCGGCGAGGGGTCCCCCGCGTTCGCGGCCGGCCATCGGGTGACCGCCGATGTAGCGGGACACGTCCGCCCCCAGTACGCGGAGCTCCTGCAGCGGGGCCAGCTTGACGCTGGCGACATCCGTCACGATCGCCCGCGGGTAGGCGGCCAGTTCGCGCGCGACGATCTCGGCCGTCACGTCGGGCGGCACGCAGACCACGATCAGTTGCGGCAGGTCACCGGCCGTGGCGGCCCGGCCGGCGCCGTAGTCAACCGCGATGCTGAGGTTGGTCGGCGACGCGTCGGCGAGGATGACGTCGATTCCGCGCGCGCGCAGGCCCAGGCCGATGCTGGTGCCGAGCAGGCCGGCGCCCACCACGCGCACGGGCCCGATCAGGCGAGATTCAACCACAGGTGCTCCCGGTGCCTAGATCTTGGTTTCGGCCCGAGACACGGTGAGCAGCTGGCCGAGTTCGGTCTTGGTCAGGTCGCGCGCGGCACCCACGCGCAGCGTGCCGAGGTGCAGCGGGCCGAACTGGCGGCGCACGAGGTCGACGACGGGGTGACCGACGGCCTCCATCATGCGGCGCACGATGCGGTTGCGGCCGGAGTGCAGGGTGAGCTCGACCAGGCTGAAACCGTCGCCGGGAGGGCTGGTCAGGATGCGCGCCTTGTCGGCGGAGATGGGGCCGTCGTCGAGTTCGATGCCGCTCTGTAGCAGCTGGATGGTCTGCGCCGACACGCGGCCCTCGACCTTGGCGATGTAGGTCTTCAAGACTCCGAACGACGGATGCGCGAGCACATGCGCGAGATCGCCGTCGTTGGTCAGGATCAGGAGGCCGCTGGTCATGGCGTCGAGGCGGCCCACGTTGAACAGGCGCTCCTCGAACTGGTCGGTGAACTCGCGCAGGTCGGGGCGTCCGCTCTCGTCCTGCATCGACGAGACCACGCCGACGGGCTTGTTCAGCATCACGTAGCGGCGGCTGGTGTCCAGCTGCACGGCCACGTTGTCGACCATGATCAGGTCGGAGTCGGGGTGGATGCGGCGGCCCAGCTCGGTGACGACCTTGCCGTTCACGCGCACGCGGCCGGCGGCGATCATCTCCTCGGAGACTCGGCGGGAGGCGACGCCGGCGGAGGCCATGACCTTCTGCAGGCGCACGCCGTCGGCGGCGGCCTCGGGGTTGGTGGGTGTCCCCTGAATCCCCTGATTGTCGTTAGTCATGGCAGTTCCTCAAATCCGTTCGCGCCGTCATTGAGCAACGGCGATAGGTAGGGCAACTCGTCGAGCGAGTTGATTCCGAGCTGGGCTAGCAGAAGGTCTGTGGTGCCGTAATTGATCGCACCGGTCTCACTGTCGGTGAACGCTTCGGTGATCAGACCGCGGCCGAGCAGCGTGCGCACGACCGAATCCACGTTAACGGCACGAATCGAGGCTACAGCCCCGCGGCTGATCGGTTGTTTGTAGGCGATCACGGCGAGGGTCTCCAGGGCCGCCTGCGAGAGCCGGCTCGGGTTCTGGGTGACCACGAAATCGGCAACGGCCACGTCGTGCTCGGGCCGCACATAGATGCGCCAACCGCCGGCCACCTCCCGCAGCTCGAAGCCGCGGCGCACGGTGCCGGCGAGGCCGTCGAAGTCGGCCACGAGCCGGGCGACGGATGCCCGCACCTCCGCCAGCGTGGCATCGACCGCCGCGGCGAGCTGCAGCAGCCCCTGCGGCTCGTCGGCGACCATCAGGATGGCCTCGAGGGTGCGTTCGAGGGGCGGGCGGGGCGGATCCGTGCGCCTTGCGTTTTCCGTCACGGGTGCGATGTCACTGCTCATAGTCGGCTCCGAGGGTGGCGAGAGTGTCGTCGGACCAGGTCTCGGCACTCCAGTGCAGGCTGAGGTCGCCGAGCGGCACGAGTTGGTCGAAAGACAGGGCGCCGAGGCGGTAAAGCTCGAGCACGGCCAGGAAGCGTGCGATCACGACGCCCCTCAACTCGGCGCCCACGATCAGCTCGCGGAACGTGAGCGTGTCGCCGGCGCGCAGCATCCGTACCACGTAGGCAGCCTGCTCACGGATGCTGACCAGCGGCGCATGCAGGTGGTCGAGCCCCACGCGGGGCAGCTCGCGCGGGGTCAGCGCGAGGGCGGCCAGGGCGGCGAAGTCGCCGAGGGAGAGGGTCCAGACCAGCTCGGGGGTCTGTCGGCGGAACTTCTCCTCCAGCCGCACCGCGCGCACGTGCCGGGTGGACTCGGTGTCGAGCCGGCCCTGGAACCAGGCGCTCGCGGTCTTGAAGGCGCGGTACTGCAGCAGCCGGGCGAACAGCAGGTCGCGGGCCTCGAGCAGGGCGACGTCTTCCGCGTCGACGAGCTCACCCTGCGGCAACAGCCCCACGACCTTGAGGTCGAGCAGGGTGGCCGCGACGACCAGGAACTCGGTGGCCTGGTCGAGCTCTTCGTCCTGGTCCAGGCCGCGCAGGTAGGCGATGAACTCGTCGGTGACCCGGCTCAGCGAGATCTCGGTGATGTCCAGTTCGTGCTTGCCGATCAGCGACAGGAGCAGGTCGAACGGACCCTCGAAGTTGCCGAGGGCAACCGAGAACGGCTTCGGTGCGGCCTGGTCAGGCGACGGCGCCACGCTGGATCAGTTCCCGCGCCGCCTGCTTGTAGGCCTTGGCGGCCGCGTGCTCGGGCGCGAATTCGGTGATCGGAACTCCGGCGACGCTCGCGTCGGGGAATTTCACCGTGCGGCCGATGACCGTCTCGAGCACGCTGTCGCCGAACGCGTCGACGACCCGCTCGAGCACCTCGCGGGAGTGCAGGGTGCGGGAGTCGAACATGGTCGCCAGGATGCCGTCCAGTTCGATGGCCGGGTTGAGCCGGTCGCGCACCTTGTCGATGGTCTCGATCAGCAGCGCCACACCGCGGAGGGCGAAGAACTCGCATTCGAGCGGGATGAGAACGCCGTGGCTGGCCGTGAGCGCGTTGACGGTGAGGATGCCCAGCGACGGCTGGCAGTCGATCAGGATGACGTCGTAGTCGCCGGAGATCTTGCGCAGCACGCGGGCCAGGATCTGCTCGCGGGCGACCTCGTTGACGAGGTGCACCTCCGCTGCGGACAGGTCGATGTTGGCCGGGATGATGTCGAGGTTGTGCACCGACGTCTTCTGAATGGCGTCGTGCGGGCTGACCGAGCCGCTCAGCAGCAGGTCGTAGATGGTGGTGACGTCGTGGGTGGGCACACCGAGACCGGCGGACAGGGCGCCCTGCGGGTCGAAGTCGATGGCGAGCACGCGGCGACCGTAGCCGGCGAGGGCGGCACCCAGGTTGATGGTGGTCGTCGTCTTGCCGACGCCGCCCTTCTGGTTGCACAGCGAGATGATTCGCGCCGGGCCGTGATTGGTCAGGACGGAGGGATCGCCGAAGTCGCGCTTCGGACGACCGGTCACACCGACCGGTACCTCGTCTAGGCCGGCAAGTCGTGTCCGGTCATCTTGCTTGCGCGCCACTGAGATGTCCTCGATCCGTCTTCCGCCTGTCACTGTGTCCACTGTAGCGATCGGATCGGGCATGTTGCGGCACGGATCGCCGAAAAGCGCAGGTCTGCCGCGCGAATCCGGCGTTTCCGGGTGCCTGGGCGGTCTCACATCTTGGGAGCAGGGTCGGTCACAGCCTCGTGCGTTAAGATTTCCGAGTGCCTCAGCTACTCACTCCCCTCCGTATCGCGCTCGTTTGCCTGCACACCTCCCCGGGCGCCGAGCCCGGCTCGGGCGACGCGGGCGGAATGAACGTGGTCGTGCGGCACCAGGCGGAGGCTCTGGCATCCGCCGGCCACCACGTCGAGATCCTCACCCGCCGCTCCTCCCCCGGGTCGGAGATCGTGCAGCTGAGCCCGGGCGTGACGCTCCGCTTCCTCGACGCCGGACCGGCCCGCCCGGTGCCCAAGGGCGACCACGAGGGGTTCATCGACGCGTTCCGCGTGCAGATGGATGCGCTCGGTCCGTACGACGTCATCCACTCGCACCACTGGTTCTCGGGCATGGCGGCGCTGCCGCTCGCACGCCGCCGGGGCACCCCGCACGTGCAGAGCTTCCACAGCATCGCCGCCGCCGCGTCGACGCCGCTGTCGGCGGGCGAGCGCCCCGAGTCCCCCGGGCGTATGGCCGGCGAGGCCTGGCTGGCGCAGGAGTCGGATGCCCTGGTCGCCATCAGCGAGGCCGAGGCGGACACCATCGTGCAGCGGCTCGGCGGTTCGCCCGAGCGCATCTCCATCGTGCTGCCGGGGGTGGACGGGATTCTGTTCCGGCCCACGGACGTCCGTGCTGGATCTCTGTCCGGACCGATCGATATTCGCGGGTACGCGGTCGTCGCTGGGCGTCTGCAGCCTCTGAAGGGACTCGACCTCGCCATCGAGGCGATCGCGGCCGTGCCGGAGCAGATCCGTCCCGAACTCGTGATCGCCGGCGACGCGTCGGCCGACTATGACGGCTACATCGACGAGCTCCGGGCCCTCGCGGCACGGCACGGCATCGAGCGCAGCGTGCGTTTCGTGGGACCGCAGTCCCGCGTGGACCTGGCCCTGCTGCTGAGCGGCGCCCGCGTCGTGCTGGTGCCCTCGCACTCCGAAACGTACGGGCTCGTGGCGCTCGAAGCGGCCGCGAGCGGCGTTCCCGTCGTCGCCGCCGCGGCCGGCGGGCTGCGCGAGGCGGTGCTCGACGGCGACACCGGCGTGGTGCTGGACTCACGCGATCCGCAGGTCTGGGCCGGCGCGCTCACTCAGATCCTCTCGAACCCCGCGTTCGCCCGGCGCCTGTCGCTCGCCGCCCGCGAGCGGGCCGAGCACCTGGACTGGCCGCGGTCGGCCGACGGCCTCGTGACCGTGTACCGGTCGCTGGTGCGTCCCGGTGGTCGGCGGCCCTCGTCCTCGCCCTCGCCCTCGCCCTCGCTGCTCAGCGCGTGAGTCTGCTGCACGGGGTTTCCACTGTCCTGTTCGTGCACGCCCACCCCGATGACGAAACCATTGCGACGGGTGCGCTGATCGCGGAGTTGGTGGCCCGGGGCATCCGGGTGTCGTTGCTGACCGCCACGCGCGGCGAGCAGGGTGAGGTCGTGCCGGGGCCGCTGTCGGTGCTCGAGGGCACGGATGCGCTCACCCGGGAACGCGAACGGGAGCTGGCCGGTGCCGCGGCGACCCTCGGCATCGATGGTCGTTTCTGGCTGGGGATGCCGCCCGCGCGAGCTACCGGTCTTCCTCCGCGGGCCTATCAGGATTCGGGCATGACCTGGATTCGTCCGGGACTGGCCGGGCCGGCCGACGACATCGACGACGACGCCCTGGTGCGGGCGCCCCTCGGCGAGGTGACCGCGGATGTGGCCGCGCTGATCGGACTGCTCGAGCCTGCCCTCGTGATCAGCTACGACAACGGTGGCGGATACGGGCATCCGGATCACGTGCGCATGCATGAGGCGGCTGTCGCGGCGAGCCGGGTGGCGGGGGTCGCGTTTGCCGAGGTTGTGCATTCGGAGGTTGATGATGCGGAGTGGTTCGACCTGTCGGCGCACCTCGCCACGGTCACGGATGCCCTGCGCTGCCATGCGAGCCAGCTCACCGTCGACGGGGACGGTGCTCACATCGTGCACTCCGGCGGGCAGCGCGACCCGATCATCACCGCGGTCGGGCTGCGGCCGCTCTGAGGCCGGCCGCGCTGCCCTCGCCCCCGCCCGCGCTGCCCTCGCCCCCGCCCGCGCTGCCCCCGCTGCCCGCGCTGCCCCCGCTGCCCG
>NZ_SOGQ01000027.1 GCF_004403465.1 Cryobacterium sinapicolor
AATGCCGCGCGCACCGCGGCCGGCGCCGCGGCAGGCGCGGCAGCCGGTGCCGCCGCCGGGGCGCGAGCCGGTGCGGCAGCCGCATCAGCCGCCGCATCAGGCGCCGCATCAGCCGCCGCATCAGGCGCCACAGGATGGCACACCGGTGCAGCGGAAGCGGACGCGACCGGCGGCACACCGGACACCGCGGACGGCGGAGCGGGCGCACGCGCCGGAACCGAAGAGAACACGGGATCCACCGCCTCATCGACGCCCGACCCGCGTCTCGAGTCCAACCGGGCGTTGCACGAGGCCGATCTGGTGCTGAACGAGTTTCGGCAGCAGCTGCGGGCCGACCTGCGCCAGGCCGCCACACGTTCGGGCGTGCCGGCCGGCCTCGTGCCGGAGCTGCGGGCCCGCCTGGTCGAGGTGCGCGCGGACATCCTGACCGCCCTGAACCGGTAGCGCGGTTAGGGACCGTCGGGGAGGGCCGCGATCTCCGCGGCAGTGGGGTGGCGCATGTGGGTGCGCACCCCCGAACGGTTATCAGTACGCATGATGACCGACAGCGATCGCGGCTCACCGATCCCCGGCGCCGCGCGCGGCACATCGGTCATCGGTCATCGGTCATCGGTCATCGGTCATCGGTCATCGGTCATCGGTCATCGGTCATCGGTCATCGAGGATTGACACACGGTCTGACCACACGAGCCCGACACGCCCGCGCGGCGGCCGTCTCCCATGGATTTGACAGGGGAATCCAAGGGAGTAATGTCGTCCCTCGTGACACCAGAGGGAGCCCCCCAGGCACCAGAAACACGTTCACCGAAACGGTGGATCATCGGCGACCCGCTCTCGACCGAAAAGCTCGACGGCCAGCTGCTGCCCAAGCACCTCGCCCTCCCCATCTTCGCGAGTGATCCGCTGTCGAGCGTCGCGTACGCTCCGCAGGAGCTCCTGATGATCCTGACGCTCGGTGGGCTGGCCTTTCTCAGCTTCGCGCCCTGGGTCGCGGCGTGCGTCGTGCTGCTGCTCGTCGTGGTCGTCGCGTCGTACCGCCAGCTGATCAAGGCTTACCCGTCCGGCGGCGGGGACTACGAGGTCGCCCACAAGAATCTCGGTGAGAAGGCCGGGCTCGTCGTCGCGTCCGCCCTGCTCGTCGACTACGTGATGACCGTGGTCGTGTCGGTGGCCAGCGGCGTGGACAACATCATCTCCGCACTGCCGGGCCTGGCGCCGTTCCGGGTGGAGTTCGCGGTCTTCTTCGTGATCCTGCTCGCGGCGGTCAACCTGCGCGGCGTGCACGAGTCGAGCAAGGCTTTCGCCTTCCCCACCTACTTGTTCATCGCCAGCGTGCTGCTGATGGTCGTCGTGGGCCTCACCCGGGTCGCCCTCGGCGACACCCCGATGGCCGAGTCGGCGAACTACGACGTGGAGGCCCAGAGCCTGGCCCAGTCGGCGTTCATCCTGCTACTTCTGCGCTCCTTCGCGAGTGGGTGCAGCGCGCTCACCGGCGTCGAGGCGATCGCCAACGGGGTGCCGGCGTTCAAACATCCGAAGGTCAAGAACGCCCAGCGCACACTGGTGCTCATGGGCGGCATCGCCATCACGCTCTTCGTCGGCCTGACCGCGCTGGCCCTGTTCTCGAAGGTGCACTACGCGGAGAACCCGTGCGACCTGATCGGCTGGGAGGAGTGCGCGACCTCCCCGCAGCGCAGCCTGATCGCCCAGATCGCGGCCGCCACCTTCGGCAACAACTCGATCATGTTCTTCGTGCTGCAGGCCGCGACGGCGGCCGTGCTGCTGCTGGCCGCCAACACGGCGTTCAACGGATTCCCGCTGCTCGGCTCGGTGCTCGCCAAGGACTCCTACGCCCCGAAATCGCTCAGCACCCGCGGTGACCGCCTGATCTACTCCAACGGCGTGCTCCTGCTGGCCCTCTTCGCCTGCATCATCCTGGTCATCTACCAGGCCAATCTGACCGTGCTGATCCAGCTCTACATCATCGGCGTCTTCGTCTCCTTCACGCTCGGGCAGACCGGCATGGTGCGGCACTGGCTGACCCTCCTGAAGACCAACCCACCGAACCGGGCATCCATCATCGCCAGCCTGTCGATCAACGGCTTCGGCGCTCTGCTCACCGGCGTGGTGCTGATCGTGGTCACGATCACAAAGTTCACCCACGGCGCCTGGCTCGTCTTCGTGCTGATGCCCGTCTTGTTCACCCTCATGCTCGGCGTCAACCGGTACTACCGCGACGTCGCCAAGGAAATCGAAGTGGATGCCGACACCACGTTCGGTTCCTCGGGCGACCACGCGATCGTGCTGGTCGGCAAGATGCAGAAGCCCGTGCTGAAGGCGCTGGACTACGCGATCGCCGCCCGCCACGAGAGCATCGAGGCCGTGCACATCTCCGTCGACGTCGACGAGACCAAGGCGCTCAAACGCGCCTGGGTGCAACAGAACATCCAGGTGCCGTTGCGCATCGTTCAGTCCCCCTACCGGGACATCAGCTGGCCGCTGATCAGCTACATCAAGGACCGGCGCGAGGACCACGGCTCCGAGGTCGTCACCGTCTACACCCCGATCTACATCGTGGGGCACTGGTGGGAGGGCCTGCTTCACAACCACAAGGCCCGGCGACTGCGCCAGAAGCTCATGCTCGTGCACGGCGTCACGATCGCCCTCGTGCCGTGGCTGCTCGACTCCTCGGAGCTCATCTACGGCCGGCGGTCCCGGCCCGTGCCCGGCCAGGACCGCCGCGGCGAGCCCGTGCGTCCCCGCCCGATCCCGCGCCGCCCGCTCGCACCGGCGACCAAGGACATCCCGATCCGGCCCACGCCCGTCGTCGGCACGGTTCCGCCGAAATCCCGGCCGTCGGCCGCCCGCCGCCGCAAGCGGAAGTAGCGGATGCGCCTCGCCCCCGCCGTCTTCCTCGGCGGCACGGTCGGAACGGGCCTCCGGCTCGGCATCGACCTGGCTCTCCCCCACGCCGACACCGCCTTCCCGGCGAGCACGCTGATCGCCAACACGATCGGCGCGTTCGTGCTCGGTTGGCTGGTGGCCGGCCTGTGGACCCGCCCGGGGCTGCCGGCCTGGGTCAAGGCCACCCTCGGCACCGGGCTGCTCGGGTCATTCACCACCTACTCCGCCGTGATGGTCTCCCTCGTGGCGCTCGGTGCGGCCGGGTTCCCGGCGCTCGGCTGGGGCTACCTGGCGGCTACCCTGCTGCTCGGGTTCGGTGCCGCAGCCCTCGGCCTCCGGCTCGGTGCCCTGCACCGCGTGCTGCCGGAGATCCCGGATGCCGGGGGCACCCCATGAACGCCTGGCTGGTCCTCGGCGTACTCATCGCCGGCGGCGCGGCGGCGGTCGTGCGCTTCGTCGTCTCGCGCGCCCTGCCCGTCGGTCCCGGCCGGCTGCCGCTGGGGGTGCTGGTCGTGAACGTGTCCGGGTCGCTGATCGGCGGTGTCGTGCTCGGCCTCGCCGAGCGCGCCGCGGTGTCCGACGATGTGCGGCTGATCCTGTTGACCGGGGTCTGCGGCGGTCTCACCACGTTCAGCACCTGGAGCGTGGAGACCGTCGAATTGGTGCTCACCGGACGCCGGCGAGCAGGCATGGTCAACCTGATCGGCACTCTTCTGCTCGGGTTCGGGGTCTGTGGTGCGGGCTACCTCCTCTTCCGCTGAGGTACAGTGAGTGAACGCTGATTGTGAACGTGTTCGGCGAACCGCTGCCCATGATCCGCATCCGTGGCCCGTTCGGCCCGCCATGCTAAACTGACGGCTAGTTTTCACCATATTCGGCAACTCCCGGGAGACGTTTCTCTCACCCGGCCTGGCATCGTTAGGGGGTCTCGCATGGGGCGCGGCCGTCAAAAAGCAAAGCACACCAAGGTTGCCCGTGAGCTGAAGTACTTCAGCCCGGACACCAATTACAACGCGCTTGAACGCGAGCTCACCGGACATCCGGTCAGCGACCCGCGACTCGACGAAGACTTGGCGAAGTGGCCGGAGTACGAGGCCGGCAAGCCGGGCAAAGACGCTGACACCGACGAAGACGACGAAGACGACGACCAGTACGTCGACCACTACGCCACCGAAGACGAGCAGAAGCGCGCCTGACTCCCGGCTCCGCTGACTCTCGGCTCCGCCTGACTCCCGGCTCCGCTGACTCCCGGCTCCGCTGACTCCCGGCTCCGCTGACTCCCGGCTCCGCTGACTCTCGGCTCCGCCTGCGCTGGCCGGCGGTCGCCGGCATCTGCGCGTGCGCGAAAAAGGCCGCCATCGCTTCACCGATGGCGGCCTTTTTCGCGCACGTGTCCCCTACACGGTGGGTGGATCATTACGCCGCGTAACCGCCGACCAGACGCACGGCGCCACCGTTGACGCCCTTGGCGCCCTGCTCGAAGCCCGTGAAATCGCGCGGGGCGGTCGACACGCGGCCGGTGACCCAGGCCGGCACGCCCTCGGCGGCGAGGCGCGCGATGACGGATGACGCCGATCCGGCCGCGACGACGGCGAACATGCCGACGCCCAGGTTCCAGGTGCCTTCCGAGCTCTCGAGCGAGGAACCGGCCAGTTCGCTGAGCACCCGGAAGACCGGTGCCGGCGACCAGGTGGACCGGTCGACCTCGACCCAGGCGCCGAGCGGGAGCACGCGGGCGAGGTTCGCCGCGATGCCGCCGCCGGTGACGTGGCTGAGCGAGTGCACGACGCCGGACAACTCCGGGTCGGAGAGCACGCTGAGCAGCGGCCCGGTGTAGAGCCGCGTCGGCTCGAGCAGAACCTCGCCGACCACGCCGCCGAGTTCGGCGGACGTGTCGGTGTAGCCGATGCCGTGTCGAGCGAGGATGTGCCGCACGAGCGAGTAGCCGTTGGAGTGCAGCCCGGAGGAGGCCAGCGCCACGACGACGTCGCCGTGGCGCACCTTCTCCGCGCCGAGGACCTGGTCGGCCTCCACCACTCCGGTCGCGGCGCCGGCTACGTCGTAGTCGTCCACGCCGAGAAGGCCGGGGTGCTCGGCGGTCTCGCCGCCGACAAGGGCCGTTCCGGTGGCGGCGCAGGCCCGGGCGATGCCCGCGACGATGTCGGCGATCCGCTCGGGCACCACCTTGCCGCAGGCGATGTAGTCGGTCATGAAGAGCGGGCGGGCCCCGACCACGATGATGTCGTCGACGACCATGCCCACGAGGTCCTGGCCGATCGTGTCGTGCTTGTCGATGGCCTGGGCGATCGCGACCTTGGTGCCCACGCCATCCGTTGACGTGGCCAGCAGCGGGCGCTTGTAACTGGTGAGGAAGGAGACGTCATAGAGGCCGGCGAAACCGCCGAACCCGCCGAGCACCTCGGGGCCGTGCGTGTTCGACACGGCCTCCTTCATCAGGGAGACGGCGAGGTCGCCGGCCGTGGTGTCCACGCCGGCGGCCGCATAGGATGCGTTGCTCATTCTTGTCTTCCTGGGTCACCGATCGGGGACTTGCCCTGCTTGACCAGGGCTTCTTCGTGCTGGGTTCCTGGGCGCAAAGACTTCGCGGAGTCGAGCAGGGGTTCGAGTTCCGAGTCGGGGCCGGGGTCGCATCCGTTCGAGGCGGCGGCCGGGCGTTCCAACAGGTTCTTGCCCAGGTGCGCCGAGTCGGGCAGCGGGATCGGGTAGACCCCGGTGAAGCAGGCGGTGCACAGGCGTTCGGGCGGCTGCTCGGTGGCGGCGATCATGCCCTCCGGCGAGAGGTAGCCGAGCGAGTCGGCGCCGATGGCCTGGCGCACCTCGTCGACGCCGAGGCCGGTCGCGATGAGTTCTGCGCGGGAGGCGAAGTCGATGCCGTAGAAGCAGGGCCAGGTGATCGGCGGGCTCGAGATGCGCACGTGCACCTCGGCGGCGCCGGCCTCCCGCAGCATGCTGACCAGGGCGCGCTGGGTGTTGCCGCGCACGATCGAGTCGTCGACGACGATCAGCCGCTTGCCCTTGATCACGGCCTTGAGCGGGTTGAGCTTGAGCTTGATGCCGCGCTGGCGGATGGTCTCCGACGGTTGGATGAAGGTGCGCCCCACATAGGAGTTCTTCACCAGGCCCTGGCCGAACGGAATTCCGGATGCCTGCGCGTAGCCGATCGCGGCCGGCGTTCCGGACTCGGGGGTCGGGATCACGAGGTCGGCCTCGACCGGGTACTCCTGGGCGAGGCGGCGACCCATCTCGACCCGTGCCTCGTGCACGCCGCGGCCGGCGATGGTGGTGTCGGGCCGGGCCAGGTAGACGTACTCAAACACGCAGCCGGCGGGCTTCGCCTCGGCGAAACGCTGCGTGCGCAGTCCGTCCTCGTCGATCGTGATCAGTTCGCCCGGCTCGACCTCGCGCACGAAGCTGGCGCCCACGATGTCAAGGGCGGCGGTTTCGGACGCGACGACCCAGCCGCGTTCGAGGCGGCCCAGAACCAGCGGTCGCACCCCCTGCGGGTCGCGGGCGGCGTAGAGCGTGGTCTCGTCCATGAAGACCAGGCAGAAGGCACCGCGCAGGCGCGGCAGAACCTCGAGTGCCGTGGCCTCGAGGGTGTGGTCGAGGTCGCCGGTGAACAGGGCGGTGATCACGGCGGTGTCGGTGGTGTTGCCGCGGGCGAGCTCACCCTCCACCTTCGGGTACCGCTCGTGCACGAGCTGCAGCAGCTCGGCCGTGTTGGTGAGATTGCCGTTGTGGCCGAGGGCGACCGTGCCGCCCGAGGTGCGGCCCAGGGTGGGCTGGGCGTTCTGCCAGCTCGACGAGCCGGTGGTGGAATAGCGGGTGTGCCCGACGGCGATGTGGCCGATCAGGGTGCTCAACGCCGCCTCGTTGAAGACCTGGGAGACTAAGCCCATGTCCTTGTAGATCAGGATCTTCGAGCCGTCACTCGTGGCGATCCCGGCCGATTCCTGACCGCGGTGCTGCAGGGCGTAGAGGCCGAAGTAGCTGAGCTTGGCCACCTCTTCGCCGGGAGCCCAGACGCCGAAGACGCCGCAGGCATCCTGCGGCCCCTTCTCTCCGGGAAGTAAATCGTGACTTAATAGTCCGTCGCCGCCAGCCAAATCGGTGCCTCTTCTACTATCAGTGCTCGGGGAATGTGTGCTGAAAGTTGGGGGGGGTGACCTAGTCCCGGCCGGAATTCGACGAGTCGGTTGCGGCATCCGGATCCTCGGAATCGCTTGGCCCGAGAGGTTCCATTCTATCGACGACGACCGTCTTTCCGCGGCGGGAGTTGACTCGGTCGATGATGATCGCGACGACGGCACCCAGGGTGACGCCGAACGTGACGAAGGCGAGCAAGAGGAACCCGAAGACCTGGGTGGCCCCGAACTCGGCGTTCTCGGGGAACACGACCGTGAGCACCAGGGCGGCGATCGCACCGATCAGCGCGCCGAGAAGCATGAAGTTGAAGAAGCGGGGTGAGCGCCGCACGGTGACGGTGGACTTGTCGACGACCGATTCGCCGGCACTCTCGCCGGCGCCGGATTCGGGCTGCTGCTCGGGCTGTTGGTCTGAGTTCACTCCGCTATTCTGACACGATCGATCGCGACTTCGGCTGTGTGTTGACCGGTCCACGTCGACCCTGACCACACGGATGCGAGACTGTCCCGATGAACAGGATTGCGGTACTCGGAAGCGCGACCATGGACCTCATTGTTCGACAGGCCCGGCTGCCCCGACCGGGCGAGACGATGTCCGGCTCAGGCTTCAGCGCCGTGCCGGGCGGCGCCGGGGTGAACCAGGCGGTCGCGGCGGCCCGGCTGGGCGCCGTCGTGGACTTCCTCGGAATGGTGGGAGAGGACGTGCACGGCGCGCAGCTGCGGCTGGTGCTGACGCGTGAGGGAATCGATCATGAGGGACTGGAGTCGACGTCCCGGTGTTCCTCGTCTTCCTCGTCGGAGCCGACCGGCACCGCCCATATCTCCGTCGTGGATTCGGGCGAGAACGCGATCGTCGTCGTCTCCGGGGCCAACGCGGCGCTCACCGGGCTGAGCCGCGCTCAGCACGACACGATCGAACGCGCGGCGTTCCTGGTGCTGCAGTGCGAGCTGCCCGTTTCGGTGTTAACCGAGGGGCTGGCCGCGGCCCGGTCGGCCGGGGCGTTCACCGTGCTCGCTCCGGCACCGGTGATCGCGCTGCCGGACGGCTTCCTCGACCTGGTCGACCTGATCGTGCCGAACCAGCACGAGGCCGCCGCGCTCACGGGTGAGAGCGACCCGGTTCGCGCGGCCGAGCTTCTGAGTGCCGGACGAACGTGGGCCATCGTCACCCTGGGTGCGGAGGGCGCCGTGGTCGCCTTCGACGGCGCCGTGCTCGGCCTCGCTCCGGCCAGGCCGGTACAGGCCGTCGACCGCGCCGCCGTCGGCGACACCTTTGTGGGCGTGCTGGTGGCCCGGCTGGCGGCCGGGGCGCCGCGCGGATGGGCAGGCCGGGCAGAGCCACTCCGGGCGGGGGGCATCACCGAAGCGGAGATGATCGATGCCGTGCGCTGGGCGACGGTCGCGGCATCCGTCTCGGTCAGCCGGCCCGGAGGCACCACCTCGATGCCGACCCTCGCCGAGGTCGCCGCGATCCTCGCCTGACCGCCGGTCCCGCGACCCCGTCCCCGACCCGCGCACGTCCCCACACCACACCGAGGCGCACCACACCGAGGCGCACCGAGGCGACTCTCGCCGAGGCACACCGAGGCGACTCTCGCCGAGTCCGACACTTTCGGCCGACTTCGAGAGGTGCGCGCGTCGAACTCGACCGGAACCATCGAACTCGACGCCCCGCCGGGGGGGGAGGACCCGGAACCCCCGAACTAGACGCTCAGAGCAGGGGCAGGTGCCCCACGAGGTCGGCGCGCTGGCCGGACGCGGCGATGCGCCCGGTCGCGATGCCATCGGCCCAGGAGAGGGTGCCGGTGGCGAGGGCGAGCCAGGTGGGGGCATCCGTTTCGACGACGTTGGGCGGTGTGCCGCGGGTGTGGCGCGGCCCCGCGATGCACTGCACCGCTCCGAACGGCGGCACGCGCACCTCGAGGGTGTTGCCGGTGGCCTGTTCGGCGAGCAGCTGCAGCGTGTAGCGAACAGCGAGGGCTCGGATGTCCCGGCTCGCCTCCCCCTGGTGGGCCGCGTACTCGCGCACCGCCTCGCGTCCCACGCCGTCGTCAATCCTCGCTCGCGCCATGGGACCAGTCTGCCTCCTGACCCCTCCCCACGCGCATTGTGCGCCGCTGCGCGTATGGCACGCCACGCGCGCAGCGGCGCGGCACCAGCGCAGCGCCCGCGCAGCATCCGCGCAGCATCCGCGCAGCACCCGCGCAGCGCGGCTGGCACGCCACGCGCGCAGCGGCG
>NZ_SOGQ01000047.1 GCF_004403465.1 Cryobacterium sinapicolor
CTCGGCTTCGCGGTAGGTCCTGTGCGGTAGCGGCGTGTTCGCGGTATCGAGCATGGGCGTTTGCAACTCTCAGAATGGTGAGTGTTGCGACGATCGCTAGAACCCAAGGCAGAACTGGGGAATTTCAGTGAGCGCCGTCATGAGCGAGTGAGCTGACATTTTCTTTTGCGCAGTAACGGGTGCGATGCCCCTTCGTTCCGCGTATTGCCCGCGAAAGCGTAAAACTTGGCTGTGCAAGCGGCCGTGAACAGCTGACCGCTCCTGGTCGCGTGCACCTCCCGCGGATATACGGGCGGACCGTGCATGCCACTTCGAGAAGCGCCAGTGTTGCCGGACGAGGGGAGCGGACGCTAGAGGGCACCCAATCCGACGTGACCTGTCACTCGTTGCGTTTGACGATTCTTCCCAAATGGGTCAGCATCGGAACTGCCGGGACGCGGGCTCAAACAAGCGGTGCCCTCAGCAAGAAAGCGCCCGGCACGGATCTACAAGGGGGAACAATGCAAAATGGCGGCTGCACCGCACCTATCACCGGGATACATCGAACTAGTTCTGGGTGGCAAAACTGCCCGGTGCATGGCTCGGGCCCGGGGTCATCGCAACTAGGCGGGACGCGGACCCCGACGATGTGGTCGCCGTTGCGCAGCGTTCGGACGACGCCACCTCCGGCTTTCACTGACTACAGCGGCCAACGAGACAAACTCGGTGAACTCAGCGAGAACGTCTTTCGGCTGATGCTCCAAGCGCCCGACGAACGAGTGCGCGAGGCGACCGTTGACCTCCTTGACGCTCTCACACCGCCTGGCAAACCTGTTTCCCTGAGTGAGCACGCGCTGTGTCTGCTCTTCGAGCAGTTCGCAGTGGGGCTGCAGAGCCTTATTGCCGCCCCGGGCATGCTCATCGACGAGTTAGTTGGTGAAACGGTCCACGGATCGAAGGTTCTCTCGGCCGCTGTGCGGGTGCTGCTGAAGCACGCCGCCGCTCTCGCCATGTCACAAGCCACGGCACCACTGAGCCTCCTGCACGCGCAGGCATGTGCGTGCGCTTTAGCGTTCTGCCCCGACACAAACAAGCATCCGTCACTTGGCAAGAACTGCGGTCTCCCATTGTTCAATGCAGCGGCAACTCCCGACGAGTAGGGCATTGCCCGGGCCCTCAGCGAGCAGACCGTCGTGGTCACTGACACGAACGCCAGCAGAATCGTGCTTCCCAGACTCGCCGAACAGCTCGCTGCCTTGCGCCGGCAACGCGAGGAGGTCGCGGTCGAGGTTGAACGGCTCGTGGAGGCTCACCCTCTTCACCCATCCTGATCAGCATGCCCGGAGTCGGGATCAGGACCGCCGCCAGACTCCTCACCGAAGTCTCCGGAAAGGACTTCGCGATCGCCGGCCACCTCGCCGCATATGCAGGCTTGGCGCCGGTCACCCGCCGCTCGGGCAGTTCCATCCGCGGCGAGCATCCTTCCCGTCGCGGGAACAAGATCCTCAAACGAGCGCCGTTCCTCTTCGCCTTCGCCGCGCTCCGTGACCCGCTCCCACGCGCGTACTATGACCGCAAAATCGCTCAAGGCAAACGCCACAACCAAGCCCTCGTGGCCGTCGCTCGACGACGCTGCGACGTCCTCTACGCCGTGCTCCGCGACGGCACCGTCCAGCAAGCCGACCATCAGCTCGCCGCTTGACAAGAACATGGGGGCACCCCCGGAGCGGGCGCGTCCCGTGTTAACGACGCAACATTTGTGCCGGAGGCAAGACGAGCAGCATGAGCTCTCACAGCGGAGTTGTCTCGTGTCACCTCTAGCGCCGCGGCGGGAGTGACGCCACCTATTGGAAACCGAGGATCCGCAGTACATCGCGAACCCAACTCTTCCGCATGTCTTTTCGGCGGCTGATGAGTTCTGCCATATCGGGCGCCTGTCGTCCCGCACCGCGGATAAGTTCGCTGGTCGATGTGGCGCCCCATTCGTCGCGACGAATCTCGGTTACTGCACCGCGTCGGAGACGGTAGCAGCGATCCCAGGTGGGGCCCGACGGTAAAGCGGCACCCAGCACCTCCCACGCTTCCGAATCGAAGTATTCGTTGCCCAGTGCGTCGTGGAGGGGCGCGAATGTGTTCTGCCAGCCTCGTTTGCGCAAAGCTATCTCTCCGCTTTGAATGGCTGCGACAAGGCTGACAGCGAGCAGTCGTTCGTGTACCCAGTTAGGCGCGCCCCGAAGCTCACCGGATTGACAGGATGACAGCGCTTTCAGCCAATCGCGAGCATTCACCCGCCTCCAGAGGCCGGCGTGGAGCGGGGCTGACAGGAGGACAGTGAGCGCATACCGAGGGTTGGTGCCGAGCGAGATCTTGCCTGAGAGGCTGGCCAAGCCGATTCGTTGCAGGGTGTCTCTCAATACTTGGGCGCTTGCAACGATCTGGGCCGCAGGGATCCCACTCCGGCTGACCAGATCTACCAGTCGCCACCATGCCTCCGGAGAGGCGCTGCAGGCAAGTGTGAGTGCGTCGACTGAACCGCCATGAAGGAGCGATTCGAGAATCTCATCCTGCACGGCAGCCGCGAGCGACGCGAACACATCCCCGACGGACTCTCCTTCCAGCGCTTCCCAAACGTCAGGGTTAAAAAGAAACGCGGGTCTGCGAGCTACGACGAGTAGCCCCAGGTCCTGATGCAGGGTTGCGAATCGGACGACACTGTCAACGTCCAGATGATCGGCGATCTCGGCAAGCACCGGCTCGATTTGTGATTCGGGCACAGCAGTGAGATCGGTGCCAAATTCTGCATCAAGAGCTTCCGCAGGGACTGACCCGGAAAGGATCAATCGAACGAAGCGGCTCCCCACCTCGAGCTCTCCCAGGTCCAGATGCTCCGAGAATCTGATGGCGAGTGCTAGTCGTACAGCTTCCGGCACATCAAAGCTGCCCGACTCTCGCAGAATATCGCCCTTCAGACGGCGCATCTGATTGGGCAGGGGAAATTCGAAAAAGAGGCTGGAGACGGCTTCGAGGATGGCTCCTCGGCTCGCGAGTGTCTCCTGCGCCCTAACGAGCACCGACATATCTCGGCGGCCGCGGCGACTCTCGGCACCGTAGGTGTGCAGGAATTTACGCAGTGCGGGCCGGCGACCGTTGAGGTCGTCGGCGAGCGACTTCGCCCAGTCCCGGATAACTGGATCTGCCTCGACCCGATCGCCCTTCTCGACAACCTCGACGTCAAACCGCACGGCCGTCTCCGACGAACGGTAGCGGGTTCGGAATGCAAAAGAACGGCGCAGTCGAGACCACTGCTGCGCAAACAGCTCAAGCAGTACCTCCTCCTCGTTCTCTGGAACGTTCGAGACTACGGAGACCGTTCGACTGGAGGAATAGACAGCGCTGGCAAGCGACACCGGATCGACTGAATGTTCCCCGGAAATCCCCGATGGATCCGGGCGCGGCGACATGTTGAGAGTGAGTTCGCGGGCGCACGTGGCTGCAAAACGTTCGATGTCGTTGTCATCCTCGACGCGGCGAGGTCGATTCAGCTCCAACAGGTCGCGGAAGTCCTCGATGAGGGCTAGGTCTGCCCACCCGACGAGGACAACGTGCGACCATACGGCACCTGGCCTCATCCAGTTGCCCGCGGGCCATGTTCGGACGAATGCCTGCATCTTCGCGGATGGCAGAGGAAACACGGACAGGTAGGAGCGGCTGCGCCCATCGAAGCTCATGTCGGTGGCCACGCGAAGGATGCGGCTTGCGTCTGAATCAATCGGGAGGGACGAACTCAGCAATCGATGACCCCGCGAGTATCCGTAGAGGGCCTGGTGAACGGTCGTGGTCTTCATCGTCGCAGGAGGCCGAGAATGGGCTCGTCGATCGCGGCGTCTACTCCGTCGCTATCTGTCATGATCGCTCGGTCAAGACCGTCCCGATCTGAAAGCTGATCTCGGTCCGTGTCGAAACTGCCGCCTTGCGCACTTAGACCATACAAACGAATCGTTCGCCGAGGCCGTGCCGAGCGCAGATACTGCGCGACGAGAGGAGCGTTGTCGGTCAACCAATCAGCAGGTGTAATGCCTTCCGCTAAATCGAAAGCGGACAACACAACGCTGATTTCGCACTCTGGACCTGCGGTTTCGTCCAACACTTGCAGGAGCTCGGCGACGTCAACTTGGGTCGGCGTGTAGGGCTCCGGTGCTGCGCTCTCGCGAGGGTCCGCATCCCCGAGGGCGTCTGCTCCGGCGTTCACATCCGCTATAAGCGGATCATGCGCGAAGTCCCCGACATGAATGAAAAGCGCGGCCGACCGCGAGTAGCGAACATCATCAAATAGGTCTGCGTCCATCGTCCCGGTTTCGATCACATCCTGCCACGTTTCGCCAGATAGGTCTGGCACGGCCAACAGTCCTTCCTCGCCCGAGCGATGGCGAATCGACAGTCGCAGACCTTTTTTCTGTGAGACCTCCGTTCGCGTTGCCTCTTTGCAGTTCAGCAGCGCGGACATGAGGAAGTTGGCGTGCTCACGGTCATCCCGGTGATTGGCCAGTTGGATCGAGCAACGCTCTCCCCGCAGGATCGCCAGAAAAAGAAGAGCGAGGTAGGTGGACTTCCCCGCGTGCGGGAACCCGACCAGAATCGCTCGCGGTGAAAATTCAGTCACGTTTGAGTTCCATTCCAGAAATGCCGACCTCCAGGCTGCGTGGTCGGCGCTACAGGCTGCGATGTCGAAACCGGTTTCTCGACGAGATACTCGAGGACCTCCGCTAGACCCATAGGGGCGGTGTTGTCCGCGGGTCGAGCACTCAGCGCTCGCGCTGCGACTGGAGCCGGTCGTCGCCGAAGTCCGCCAGCTATCGCTTCCAAGGCAGCGGTGCTGGCGTCTCGTACCTGTGGGGTCAGTTTATCTGCCTTGGTGGCGATGAGGAGCACCCGCGTTTCATCGCGCAGGCCGCCGTGCTCGAGCAGGCCCATCAGTAGCTGCTGCGCCCGCAGCAATTGCAGCGATCTGGTCGATGCGTGGCCCATCTGTTCGCCGTCGACAAGCACAAGGCAGATGTCGACACGAGGTAGGAATGGCAGTTCCTGCAGGGCTGTCGCGCCGTCAATAATTGACTCGAACACTTCTCCTCGAATGTCCGACACGACGAGGTCGACGCGGCGGCTTCCGGCAGCGACAGCAAGGTGAAGGTGATGGATCTCGTCGTCCTGCGTCCGAGCGGTTGCGGGCGACGTCGCCCCAGAAGATGCGCGGGCAGGTTTGTGGCGACGATGAAATCCCGAGACTGTCTGTGACCCTGCGTACTCCCACGGCCCAGTCGGCCCGGAAAGAAACTGTGCGAACAACTCGACGAGCAAAGTTGTCTTGCCGGCGTTGGCTTCACCAGCTATGAGCACTACCGTCGACGGGACGTCGCCGACGAGCCTGTTCGCTTCACTGAGTGTGAGCCCGTCGCCGCTGCTGACTGTCACCCGGCTGTTCGATAGCGCCTCTGGCGGTGAGTCGGACTCGCCAAGGTCGAACTCTGTATCCTCATCGTCGCTGTCGTCCTCGGAACCTAGTTCCTCAGCATCACCACCCGGATCCTCGGTTCGAGCATCGTCTAGCTCATCATGTTCGCCGTCGGCCCGCATGATCACATCACCCGCATCATGGAGTTCTCGCGAAGGAGCTGTGCGCCCAACTCGCGAAGGCCGACAACTTGGGACGGATCCAAGCCCGTGCTCTGAGCGATGACGGTCGAGACGACATCTCGTTGGCCAGGGTAGATGGCCAGCGACGACGCCACCGTGCTCAGAGGGAGCAGGAAATGGCTGTGGGGCAGAGCCGCATGTGCGGAGCCAGCGAGTTCCTCAGCAATGTCAAGAATGGAGACGTCTGGTTCAGTGTCGAGATTGCCGACGCGCTCATTCAACACCTCGACAGTTCCTCGCGCCGCAGGGGCGATGTGCACGAGCTCCTCGATTTCGATCGTCGCGCGAACGACTCGCTCCATTGCCGGAAGCTGCTCCCACTCTGCACTCGATGCGGAATGGAAACTCTTGCGGGACCACCACAGCGAGTTGAGTTCTTCGTCCATCCGATCGAGCCGGATACTGACTTGTTCGACCACCTCATCGAATCGCCGAGCGAGAGCGCGAACTGCTGCTACGGCCTGTGGTCCTTCGAGTTCCTGCTCCCCCGTGAGCAGTTTCCTTGAGGCGCCTTTTAGAGCGGCGATATCGGCTCGGGCGCGTGACGCTGTACTCACGTCAAACGTGACAGCTTCTGCGGTGCGCAGCAGCCCAGGAGCGCCCGGCTCGTAACCGAGGTACGCAGCAGACTCGCAGGCGAGAGCAGCGAGAATACGACGGTCGGGTTCGCGCAAAAGCGCTGTCAACGCAACTGCCGCCACGATTCGGACCACCTCCTGTCCACGACCAGTGACCCAGGTTCCGTCGTGTTCTCGAATCGCTGACTCGATGGCCTCCGCGGAGCCGGGAACGGGAGCGCCACAAGCAGCCGCGACGAGATCGAGCGTCGACAGTTCAGCCATCGCGAGGCTCGCCGCAGCCCTGCGGCTCTGGATCTCTGCGGTGTCGATCTCCATCGTGGCCGCCGACAATGCGGCAGCCATCTCGTCGAACGTTGGGTCAGTGGTCACGAAAGCTCCTCTTCGAGTTGATTGATCAGGTGCTGGTCCCGGACACGCTTCAGCACTAGCGTCCATAGTTCCGGGTCGGGTGTGCTCAAGTCTTCATCGGTCAACACATGCAGACGTCGGGCTATCTCTCGTCTCCTTGTGGTGGGTAACTGGAGAAAACGCACGGCGATCCTACGGAGATCCCTGCGTACCTCGCCGGAAAGGGCCGCAGGGGATGCCACCGTTGCATCCTCGAGTAGTGGCGAGGCGGTAACAGTGGAATCCTCCGCGGCTTCGCCTTCTGGAAACGACGTCGCTTCCTCGCTCCGGCGAGGACTGGGTTCATTACCGGCGAAGTAGGTTTTGGCTCCTAGGGGATGTGAGATGAACCGCGTGTCTGATTTGCTCCAGTAACGCGGGTCAACGTGAACCTCCAGCCCTGCACTCACCTTGCTCAACGTGATCACGTTGTAACTTGCGAGGAAGGGGTCGTGCTCTCCGCCCGATTGACGCTCAGGGGCCACTGCTCCTGCGTTCACATGAACCGTCGTGCCGTCTCCTCCTGGCTGGACGGAGCTGTATGCATGCTCGTGCCCAAAGAGAATGACGTGCGCACGCTGCAGGTAGGGTGCGATGTGGTCCCAATCTCGCAGCCAGCTAGGGGGGTGATGCATCATGACCAGATGCAGGAGGCCGGGTTCGCGGTCCAACTGAACCTGGTGCGTGCCGACCACAAGATTTCGTTTGTCTGGCTCGTGGTGGTCTTGGTGACTGGCAAGCGCGGAGTTCACGCCAGTTAGCCGGAGCACAATCCCATCGACTTCGAGCGTGTCGTCCTTCCACATCGGAGATTCCGCGGTGATTCCGCAACCAAAGGAAGACGCGAATTCGTTGTATGCATCCAGCGGAGCCATGACGGCTGCTGATTGCGGATCACGCGCAAGGCGTCGTTCAAGCGTTAGATCGATGTCGTTCACTTCGCACTCCGCAACTGCTTTGCGGAAATCTTGAGCAATCGAACTGGCGCCGATGGTATCCCACGATACGTCGTGGTTCCCGGGGACGACCCACACGTCGCTCGCCTCCAGGCCACCCGCAGCTTCGAGCAGCTCGTCGATCCATTCCCGAGCGGTGGCGTACTGCGCGGGCTCCGCGCCGAAAGCAATATCGCCACCCACAAGGATCGCGTCGAGCGTAGTCTCCCGATCAACGTAGGCCCTGAGGTCCCGCACCAGTTCGGTGCGTTGATCCCGGTCTTCGTCCCAACCGCGGTCGTTGAAATGGATGTCACTAACGTGCAGGATTCTTAGTGGCAATTTCAGTTCACCCCCGGTGTGAAGTCTCGTATCTGTATCGTATTGGTGCCAGAGGGGATACACGCGCTTAGGCGTTGCATCTCCCGCCCTGACGCTCGTCTTACGACCATGGGACTGCTGATGGTGTAGGTGACTCGTTTTTTTGTGCACTCCCACAGCTCGCCGATACTCGGCTAGCGTCGCGGATATGGATAGTCAGAACGACGTGCAGCAGTTCCTCACGGCCTTGCGTGCACGCCTCACCCCGGAGAAGGCTGGCCTTACGTCCTTCGGCGGCGAACGCCGGGTGCTGGGCCTGCGCCGAGAGGAAGTTGCCCAGCTCGCCGGCGTCAGCACCGCCTACTGCACACGGATGGAACGCGGCGACCTCAGTACCGTCTCCGAGAGCGTGCTCTACGCGCTCGTGCGGGCACTGCAACTCAACGAAGCGGAATCTGCGCACCTGTTCGACCTGTCCAAGGCCGCCTCCGGTCCGCGCTGCGAGTCGCGGGCCAAGCCCGAAGCCCAAGTGTCGCCCGTCGTCGCCCAACTGCTGGACACCATGCGCGATGTGCCCGCGGTCGCGATGAAGCGCATCACCACGACCGTCGGCTCCAACGCCCGCTCCTTCTTCCTCGACGACCGGGCGAAAGACTTCTACCTCGACTGGGAGACCAGTGCTCGTTCAGCCGTGTCGGCCCTCCGCCTCCTCGCCGGCCAAGACCCCAGCGACAAAGCGCTGATGGCTCTTGCCACCCGCAGCACTGACTTCCGCACGTGGTGGGGCGGGCACACTGTTCGCACCCACAGCTCCGGCACCAAGAGGATCAATCATCCAATCGTCGGCGAGATGTCGCTGAACTTCGAGACCATGATGCTCCCCTCGAGCGGCGGCATCATGATCGCGACCTAACTCGCCGAACCGGGGACACCGTCCGCCGACGCGCTCGACCTATTGCGCAGCTGGAGTGCCCAACCGCACGGTGCCATCGCCGCAAACTAGAACGTGCCCAACGGGCGATTCTCACATGTAGGTGCCCCGTCGCTGGATTCCTATACGGGCACTGACGCCGGCCCCCCTGGACCCTCTACATGACACAATCACTAGTATCGGCTCGGGGAGTCCTGGATTGAACCCGCCCGTCATGCTGGGCCAATGTGCCAGGATAAAGCGCATCAAGCCGCAACTCGCGAGGGCTGGTAGCGCACGGCGACTGCCCCAGACCGGAATTCACGACCGTCCACGAGTTCGAGCTGGATGCGTTCACGCAGGCCGGCAAGCAGTGTCGGGCCGTGTCCGGCAAGGACCGGCTGCACAAGGAACTCGTACTCGTCGATCAGTCCCAGATCGGCCAATGCCAGGGGGAGCGTCACTCCACCCACCCACAGGCCCTCGCCTGACTCCTGCTTGAGCCGCTGAACTGCTTGCGCCAGGTCGCCTCGCATCAGTTCGGCATTCCAATTGACCTCGCTCAGCGTGCTCGACACGACGTATTTCTTCGCCCGGTCGATGGTGTCGGCGAACGGTTTCTGCCATTCATCCATCCAGTCGGGCCACGTGCCCGTGGCTGGCTTCTGCCACGCCGATGCCATCATCTCGTAGGTCACCCGGCCGAAGAGCAGGGCATCGGCTCGTTCCAGCTGAGCGGTCCAGTAGCGCATCGACTCCTCGTCCGGGGGGAGTCCTGCCTCGTGGTGGCAGCAGCCGTCCAGCGTGACGTTTATCGAGTATCGGAGTGGTCTCATCTCGCGGCCCTCCTTCGATGCGCGCCCCCCAGTCATCGGACCGTTCTCAATCGACTGCCTCGGCCGTTGATCGACGCACTAAATCGCGCCCAGTGTATAGCGCCGACGTGATGCGAACCAGACCGCGGCCCAGGCACACGACCGAACGCGATCACCGGCGATGCTCGTTCACATGCGGCGGCACACGGGGGAGAGGTGAGAGGCTCGTCATTACCGCTCTGGGCGCCTTCAGAGGCCATCATTTACCCATCTAATTCATCTCTATTTGACCCAAAACGATGGGCTACAATTGGAGACGGCGAATCGCTTGGTTCCCTGTAAATACAAGGGAATTTGAGGGTTTTCGGAGACATTCGGTAACGACTAAATTAAGGCCAGAACCTTCAAGGGGTCGCAGGTTCAAATCCTGTCAGCCCGACCAAAGGGCCGTTCGCGAAACTCTTCACGAAACGGTCCGGTCGAAACAAAAAGAAATCGCTCCTGAGGCTTCTAAGGAGCGATTTCTGGTTTAAGGGGTTCTCGCGTCCGTTTCTGGTCGCGATTCTTGAGTTGTGTGCGGGATCTCGGTTGTTCAGGGTGTCTTCGGGCGTTTTTACGCGCGTCGGATTGTCTCGAATGCTGGGTGTTTGCCCTCTCGGGCAGTATCGGTGGCCGCCTGGGTGGCTATCTCCTCAGGGGTGGCCCGCCGGTCCCGGGTCACGTCCCTGTGAGTGGTGTGGTTTCCCGCTCTTGAGTGTTGCTTCGTCAACGTAAAGAGCCACCGTGGGATGGTCAGTGAGTACCGACTAAAGCAACTCACAAA
>NZ_SOGQ01000074.1 GCF_004403465.1 Cryobacterium sinapicolor
ATGAGGGCCTCCGTGGCATCGACTTGAGTGTGGTAACCCAATCGATACCGGAGGTCCTCACCTTTTTAGCTCACGCCACGCTCACAACCTCCGTGGGAAGAACAGCTAGCGGACATCGCCGGGGCGCTGCCGCTGTAGCGGGGACGGCGACGGGGACATCCGTCACCCGCTTGCGGCACCTCGTAGGCTGGAGGCATGGAACTGCGTAATCGACTGACGGATCTGCAGATGAAGACGATGAGCGCGCTGCACCGTGCGGTGCTGACGGCCTCCGGCGGGCGCCTGCTGGCCTCGTTCGGGTCGATGCCGGCGGTAGAGCTGCACACGATCGGCCGCTCCAGCGGCAAGCGCCGCACGACCATGCTCACCGCTCCCGTGCACGGGCACCAGCGCTTCGTGCTGATCGCCTCGAAGGGCGGCGACGACCGCCACCCGCAGTGGTACCTCAACCTCGTGGCGAACCCCGACGTCGAGCTGACCGTGCACGGCACCACCCTGAAGTTGAGGGCGCGCACCGCCTCCCCCGCGGAGAAGGCCGAACTCTGGCCGCAGATCGTGGCGGCCTACCGCGGCTACGACGGCTACCAGCAGAAGACCGGCCGGGACATCCCGGTCGTGATCTGCGAACCCCGGCCGCGCTGACCCGGTCTCGGATCAACCCCGCTCGGCGCCTCAGACCTCGGCGCCTCGCACCTCGGCGGCTCAGACCTCGGCGGCTAAGACCAAGGCCGCTGGCTCGACCAGCACCTTCGGGAAGGCCGGCGGATGCACGCCCGCCATCTCCTCCAGCACCCGGATGACCTGGCAGCTGTAGCCGTATTCGTTGTCGTACCAGACGTACAGCACGGCCTTCGTGTCGGTGCAGATGGTGGCGAGGCCATCGACGATACCGGCCCGCTTGGAGCCGAGGAAGTCGCTGGAGACCACCTCGGGTGAGTCGATGTAGTCGATCTGCTTGTGCAGTTCGGAGTGCAACGACATGGTGCGCAGGTAGGTGTTGAGCTCGTCCTTGGTGGTGCCCTGCTCAAGGGTGAGGTTGAGGATCGCCATCGACACGTCGGGCGTGGGCACCCGGATGGCGTTGCCGGTCAGCTTGCCGGCCAGCTCGGGCAGCGCCTTGGCGACGGCCTTCGCCGCCCCGGTCTCGGTGAGCACCATGTTCAGGGCGGCGCTGCGCCCGCGGCGGTCGCCCGAGTGGAAGTTGTCGATCAGGTTCTGGTCGTTGGTGAACGAGTGCACCGTCTCCACGTGGCCGTCCCGGATGCCGAAGCGGTCGTTCACGGCCTTGAGCACGGGCGTGATCGCGTTGGTGGTGCAGGATGCCGCGGTGATGATGGTGTCGTCCGCGGTGATGGCGTCATGGTTGATGCCGTGCACGATGTTCTTCAGCGCGCCCTTGCCCGGTGCGGTGAGCAGCACCCGGGCGACACCCGGGCAGGCCAGGTGCTGGCTCAGTCCGTCGGCGTCGCGCCAGCGCCCCGTGTTGTCGACCACGACGGCGTTCTGGATGCCGTACCGGGTGTAGTCGACCGTGGCCGGGTCGTTCGAGTAGATGACCTGGATCAGCGTGCCGTTGGCGAGGATGGTGTTGTTCACCGGGTCGACGGTGATGGTGCCCTCGAAGGGACCGTGCACCGAGTCGCGGCGCAGCAGGCTCGCCCGCTTGACGATGTCGTTGTTGGAGCCGCGGCGCACCACGATGGCCCGCAGGCGGAGTCCCTGCCCCCCGCCGGCGTGGTCGATCAGGATGCGCGCCAGGAGACGGCCGATCCGGCCGAAACCGTAGAGCACGACATCCGTGCCGGCGCTGACGGCGTCACCCTGGCGGTCGACGACGTCCGCGAGCTCGGCGCGGACAAACTCCGCGAGGCCACGCCCGGAACCCTCCAGCTTGAAGGCCATGGCCAGCCGGCCGAGGTCGATGGACGCGGTCCCGAGCCGCAGCGTGCTGAGCACCTGCAGCAGCGGCAGGGTCTCCTCCAGGGGCAACTCCACGTCGTCGATGTGCCGGGCGAAGCGGTGCGCCTTGAGCAGGCCGATCACCGACTGGTTCACCAGGCCTCGGCCGTGCACGCTGGTGACGACGTGGTTCTCCCGGTACAACCGACCGATCAGGGGGATCATCGCTTCAGCGAGTGCTTCCCGGTTGATCCACGTGGCCCGAGCGCGATCAGATTCCTGAAGCAAAAGACATACCCTTCGTTCTCGACCGCATCGTTGCGCCGAGTGTGCAGGCCCTCCGGCCTGAGTATTCGTTGTGCTACTCGTCGAGGGCGAGTTCCTTCGGCAGTTCGAACTCCTTGGACGCGAGTTCCTCGACGTTGACGTCTTTGAAGGTCAGCACCCGCACCGACTTCACGAACCGGTCGGAACGGTAGACGTCCCAGACCCAAACATCCTTCATGGTCAACTCGAAGTAGAAGTCGTGCTCCGTGTCACGGCGCACCAAATCGACCTCGTTCGCGAGATAGAAGCGCCGTTCGGTCTCGACGACGTACTGAAACTGCCCCACAACGTCTCGGTACTCGCGGTACAGGGCCAACTCGACCTCGCGGTCGTAGTCCTCGAACTCATCTTCTTCCATGGTTATTCAATCCTACGCTGTGATCTTCAGCCAGGATTTGCGGTGCAGCAGGGCAGGGCCGAGCAGGGTGATTGCCGCCATATGGGCAGGGCTGCCGTAGCCCTTGTTGCCGGCCCACTCGTAGCCCGGCGTCGCGGCATCCGCCTCGATCATCAGCGCGTCGCGGTGCACCTTCGCAATCACGGATGCCGCGGCCACCGACGCGCAGTCCTGGTCGGCCCGCACGCGGGTCACCACGTTGAGCGGGGTGCTCAACGCCCGGTTCAGCCAGTCGTCGTTGCCGTCCAGCAGCACCACGGCACCGGTGATGTCGACCCCGGCGGCGAACAGTTGCGCCAGTGCCCGCTTGCCGGCCAGGCCGAGCGCGGCGATTATGCCCAACCGGTCGACTTCCAACGGCGATGCGAGCCCGACCGCGGAGTGCGACGCCCAGGCCGCCGCCAGCGGCGCGAGGAGCCGGCGCCGCGGCTCACTGAGCATCTTGGAGTCCCGCAATCCGGCAGGGAAGGCCAGGGCGGAGGAGTTGACGACGGCCACACCAACGCCGACCGGCCCGGCGAGGGCACCTCGGCCCACTTCGTCGACCCCGATCACGCACGTGGCCCCACCGGCCAGCAGCGCCCGTTCGACGTCGAGGGTCGGGTCCACGACCGCCACCTACCTCGTCTCCGCGGGAATGCCCTGGAAGACCTCCGAGTAGTCGTCGAGCCACGACCACCGCGCGGTCGGCCAGCTGATCACGAGTGCGCGCCCGACGACGTTGTCGATGGGAACGAACCCCTTGCCGGGGGTCTCGGTGTTGTAGCGGGAGTCCTTGGAGTTGTAGCGGTTGTCGCCCATCACCCAGAGCGACCCGTCCGGAACGACGACGTCGAAGTCGTCCTGCGAGACGTTCGTCTCCCCGGCCGGCAGCGACACGAAGGGTTCGGAGAGCGGCACGTCGTTGACGCTCATCTGTCCGAGCGGGTTGCAGCAGGTGACGTGGTCGCCGGGCAGCCCGATGACGCGCTTGATCAGGTGGTCGTTGCTGTCCGGCGCCGACAGACCCACCGCGGCCATCACCCAGTCCACGGTGGCGATGACGGGGTTCTGCTCGAGGGCCTCCTGCGGCAGCAACCAGCCGCCCGGATCCCGGAAGACGACGACGTCGCCGCGCTCAATCGGGATCAACTTCGGTTCCAGCTGGTTCACGATGATGCGGTCGTTGACCAGGAGCGTGGTTTCCATCGACCCGGAGGGAATGTAGAACGAGCGAACCAGGAACGTCTTGATCAAGAACGAAATGAGCAGTGCCACCACGAAGATGACCAGAAGGTCACGAATAAAGAGTGCAACGCCGCGCTTCTTGCGCTTCGTTTCTGTTCCCAGGCGATTGGATCGCGTGGGCAGAGAATTGTCTGTCATTAAACCGCCTGAGCTCCTGACCCAGTGTACGGGTGAGGAGCTCAGGGGGAATCCAGCTAAAGCTGAGAGTCGACTGCGACGGGTATCAGTCGCGCTTCTCTTTGATCTTGGCCTTCTTGCCACGCAGGTTGCGCAGGTAGTACAGCTTCGCGCGACGCACGTCACCACGGGTGATGACCTCTATGTGGTCGATCACCGGGGAGTGCACCGGGAAGGTACGCTCGACGCCGACCTGGAAGCTGACCTTGCGAACACAGAACGTTTCGCGCACGCCTTCGCCGGAGCGTCCGATGACGACTCCCTGGAAGACCTGAACACGAGAGCGAGCGCCCTCAACGATGTTGACGTGGACCTTGACGGTGTCGCCGGCGCGGAACGCCGGGATGTCCTTGCGGAGGGATGGGGCATCCACCTGGTCGAGAATATGCATATTGTTCGCTCTCTGTATCCGCCACAGGACGACTACGGCTTATGCGATGCGTCACGCCGGGCGCGCGAATCAGCAAATGAATGAGTGTGATGCGTGCCGATACGTTGCAGCTCCCCTGTGGCAGAGGCTTGCCACGGCACAAACGATGATTATGTCACGAAACGCATCGTTCCCGCAAAAGCCGGGCCTAGCGGGTCAGGTCCCCGGCGACGTTCCGGAGTTGTTCCCGCCGGGAGGGTCCTCGTGCGGCTGGAGCAGCTGCTCGGGGACGATGATGACGCTCGGATCCCGCGTGGGGATGAATCCGTCGGTCGGCGGGAGGGTGGGCGGCATGGTCGGCGGGACCATGGGGCCCCGCGCGGTCTCCTCGACCAGGAGCATCATGGCCCGCATACTGCGGCGGGCCGCATCGACAAGCTCCCAGATCGCGAACCAGAACGCGCCGAGCCCGACCAGGATTACCAGTGCGGCGAGCCCCGGTGCGACGCCGTAGGTGAAGCCCATGGCCACGATCAATCCATGCCAGAGCGTGAGGACGCCCACGTCCGCCCACGACACCGTTCGGGTGCTGCGCACCTCGGAACGGGCGAAGAAGATCAGGCTCACGGCGAGGAGGCTCACCCCGACCACGAGGCCGGTGAAGAAGCTGCCGACCACGTCCCAGCCGCCGCTTCCGTAGACGGAGGCGCCGACCAGGAGCCAGGCCGGAAGCACGAGCACGGCGATGAACTGCCAGTAGTAGAAGACCCTGCGTACGAACACGAGATCAGACTACCCGGACGGCCCGCGCGGGCGAGCTCAGTTCGCTGGCGGCAGAAGGTCGGGGCGCACCCGGGCCGTTCGCTCGAGCTGTTGCTCGCGTCGCCAGGCGGCGATGGCGCCGTGGTTGCCGCTCAGCAACACCGGCGGAACGTCACGGCCGCGCCAGGCTGCGGGCTTCGTATAGCTCGGGTATTCGAGGAGGCCGTCCTCGTGGGACTCCTCGACGAGGCTTTCCGGGTTGCCGACGACCCCGGGGATCAGGCGGCCGACGGCCTCGATCATGGCCATCACGGCCACCTCTCCCCCATTGAGCACGTAGTCGCCCAGACTGACCAGGCGCACCCGGCCCGCCTCGGCGAAGTGGTCGAAGACCCGCTGGTCGATTCCCTCGTAGCGACCGCAGCCGAAGATGAGGTTGGGCTCCTCGGCCAGCTTTCGGGCCATGGCCTGCGTGAACAGCTCACCGGCCGGTGATGGGAAGATCAGGAGCGGACCGGCATCCGTCGCCGTGGGCAGATCGGGCGCATCCGTCAGATCGGCGACCGGGTACACATGGGTGAGGATGTCGTCGATAGCATCACCCCAGGGCTCCGGCTTCATCACCATGCCGGCGCCGCCGCCGTAGGGCGTGTCGTCGACGGAGTGGTGCCGGTCGTGGGTGTGGTCGCGCAGATTGTGCACCCGGAGGTCGATCAGCCCCGATTGCCGGGCCTTGCCGACCAGGGAGACGTCGAGGACGGAGAAGAACTCCGGAAAGATCGTGATGATGTCGATACGCACGGGAGAAGTCTACGATCGATCGAGCACGGACTCGGCAGGCACGGAAACCGGTGCTGCGACGGGTTCCTTGACCCGGTTCACGCGCGTTCGGTGCGAGAAATAGACCGGCAATGCGGTGAACAGGATGGCGCCCAGGAAGTTGCCGACGAGCACCGGTGCCTGGTTCCAGACCCACCACTCGCCGATCGTGACGTCCGCACCGACCATGATGCCGGCCGGAATGGCGAACATGTTGACGACCGCGTGTTCGAGTCCGAGGCTGAAGAAGATGGTCACCGGAAGCCACATCGCAACGATCTTGCCCCCCGTTGACTTCGACGTGTAGAACATGATGGTGCCGATAGCCACCATCCAATTGCACAGCATGGCTTTGATCACCACGACGAGGATGCCGCCGGCGCCGACCGCCTCATAGGGCAGCACCTTGTGCTCGGCCAGATTGATCAGTGCCTGGACCATCGGGTCGGACATGTCCGTGCCGAGGTAGGTGATAGACGTGGTGTAGAGGACGGCGTAGAGAACGGCTCCCACGAGGTGGGCGAGGATCACCACGAAGAAGTTCCGCAGCCCCCGAGCGAGGGTCGCGCGCCCCTCCATGATTGCGAGCGGGATAAGGGCGAAGCTACCGGTGACCAGTTCGAGATCGAGCAGGAGGATCACCGCGAAGCCGACGGGGAAGAGCACGGCCCCGACGATCGGCAGGCCGGTCTGGGCTGCGGCGGTTAATGCGACTGTCGTGGCCGCTCCGAGGATGGCCCCGGCGAGCACACCCCGCACGGCCATTTGACCTAATGTCAGTCTCGTTTTACGGAGACCGGATTGAATAATGTCATCGATGAGTTGGTTCGGTTTGACGTACGACATGCGACGGTACTCCTTGAAAAGGGTCTGCCGCGTCGTGACGAGGTGGGGAGCCGGTCGGGCGCGGCGCGCCTCTCCCCAGAGGGGTGCTTCAGCTCTGGCCGGGGACTCCGTCGACTTCGGCCTGGGATTCTGATTCGGTCTCGGGGGCAGCCGTGGCTGCGGTGTTGTTGCCAGCGGCGTCGGCGTCGTCGTCGTCCGGTTCCTCCGGGAGCTCTTCGAGCAGGCCGGGAGGCGGGGTGATGGTCACGATGCCGGACTTGATGTCGACCGACGGCACGATCGCCTTCACGAACGGGATCATGACCTCGCCGGCAGGGGTCTTCACGATCAAGAGGTCCTGCGCGGGGAGATGCTCCAGCCGCGCGATGGTACCGATCTTCACTTCGTCGCGTACGACGGCGAGGCCGATCAATTGGTGGTCGTACCAGGCGTCTTCTTCGCCGGACTGCTCCGCGTCGTCCTGATCGATCCAGAGGATCGCCTTGGCGAGGGCTTCGGCGGCTTCGCGGTCGGGGACATCCTTGAAAAAGCCCACCGCGTGCTGGTTGTACCAGCGGAGCTCGACGAGCTCGATTTTCTTGCCGTGCCAGGGCGAACCCGTGGGCACCTGCAGGGTGAACACGGCACCCGGGACGAAACGACGTCCCGGGTCATCCGTGAACAATTCCAGCTTGATCGCTCCCTTGAGGCCGTGCGCCTTGGTGAGGCGCCCCACCCGCAATTGCCTGCGCGGAGTCGTGCTGTCGTTCACCGAACTCATATCCAACTACTCATTCACCAGTTCAGAAATCGGTGTCGACGACGTCAACGCGCACGCGCCGGCCATCGGCCAGCGCGGCCACGAGGGTGCGCAGCGCCTTGGCGGTGCGCCCGGATCGACCGATCACGCGGCCGAGGTCCTCGGGGTTCACACGAACCTCGAGCACCTCGCCTCGAGGGGACGTCTGGGCGACAACATGCACATCGTCCGGGTGATCGACGATCCCCTTGACGAGGTGCTCGAGCGCGGGAGCGAGCAAAATTACGCCTTGTCCTCTTCGGTTGCCTCTGCGGCAGCCTCAGTCTCCTTGGGCGCCTCTTCCTTCGCCACAGGCTTGTCAGCCTTCGGCTTCAGAACCGGCTTCTTCTTCTCGTCAGCGACGAAAGGAACCTTCGGCTCCTTGAACTTCACGGTGCTGACGGCGTTCTTGTCGCCCTTGAAGGTGCCCCAGTCGCCGGTCAGCTTGAGGAGAGCCTCAACCTGCTCGGTCGGCTGTGCGCCAACGCCCAGCCAGTACAGCGCACGCTCGGACTTGACCTCGATGACGGAGGGCTCCTGCGTGGGGTGGTAGATGCCGATCTCTTCGATGACACGACCATCGCGCTTGGTGCGCGCGTCGGCAACGACGATGCGGTAGTACGGTGCACGGATCTTGCCCATGCGCTTCAAACGAATTTTGACAGCCACAATTCTCCTGTGTATTTGATTTTTGGCGAACTGAGGGCCGTGAGCGTGGGGGCACACTCGGCACAAGCTCAATAAGGTTTTTTCCTGCGCCTGAGTAGAGGGTCGGACGCAAGAGAACTCGACTAATCATTCTGCCAGACATCGACGGCTTTGTGATAATCGTCCGCTGGGGCGGAAGTCGGAGCGGGGCCTGGAACGGGGCCTGTGGCGCCGGCTGTGGCGCCGGCTCGCCAATCGGTGTCAGGATTGGCACACAACCAGACCCGCACGGGTGCACCAGGATCGGAAGGACCGCGCATGGGGATCGAATTTGCCCGGTCGGAGCGGTCAACCATCGGCATCGAGTGGGAACTCGCCCTTGTCGACCGCGACACCGGCGACCTGGTCTGCCTGGCCGAAGAAGTCCTGACCGCTCTGGCCGCGCCCGACGGCACGCCACATCCGAGCATTACCGGGGAATTGCTCCTGAACACGGTGGAACTCGTATCGGGGGTGCACCGAACGGTTGCGGGCGCCGTCGCGGATGTGGCCGCCCAGGTGGCCGAGGTGCGGACGATCACGGATCCGAGGGGCGTCGAACTCATCTGCAGTGGTTCGCATCCGTTCAGCCAGTGGTTCGACCAAGAGGTCACGGACAACGCCCGCTACCACCGGTTGATCGACCGCACCCAGTGGTGGGGCCGCAACATGATGATCTGGGGCATCCACGTGCACATCGGGATTGAGGACAAGGCCAAGGTCATCCCCATCCTGAACGGCCTGCTCGGCTACCTGCCGCACCTGCAGGCCCTGTCCGCGTCAAGCCCGTTCTGGGCCGGCGTGAACACCGGCTACGCCTCCAACCGGGCCCTCATGTTCCAGCAGCTGCCCACCGCCGGCCTGCCGTGGATCCTGGAGGATTGGGAGGCCTGGGAGCGTTACGTGGCCGATATGACCGCCACCGGGGTGATCGAGGATGTGACCGAGGTGCGCTGGGACATCCGCCCGTCGCCGCGGTGGGGAACGATCGAGGTGCGCGCCTGCGACGGCGTGTCCACGACGGAGGAACTCGGGGCCATCGCCGCGTTCATCCAGTGCCTGGTCGACTGGATGTCCACCCGGCTCGACGCCGGCGAGGCAGTGGAGTCGATGCAGCCGTGGTTCGTTCGCGAGAACAAATGGCGGGCGGCCCGTTACGGCCTGGATGCCGAGATCATCACGAATGCCGCGGGTGCCGAGAGCCTGGTGACCGATGATGTGTTCCGGCTGATCGGCATCCTCTCCCCCGTCGCCGAGCGGCTGGGCTGCGTGGACGAATTGCGGAGCCTCAACCGGATCATCACTGAGGGTGCGAGCTACCAGCGACAGCTGCGCGTCGCCGAGGCACACGGGGGCAGCCTGCCGGCCGTCGTGAAGTCACTGTCCCGGGAACTGCGCACGGGCCTCCCCGCCACCCCCTGACCCGCCTGTACATTTCGGTAACCCGTGGCAGGTCAGCTGCGCCAGTGCGCGCACAGGCAGCGGGGCCTTGACTCCGTCGATCCGGTCGGCTCCCGTACGTCGGTAGGCCGTGAACGGCGTGCACGGCGGCAACTGTTCCCCTTCCGGACAACTGTTGCCGGCACACCAGCATCAGTTGTCCGAAACGGGAACAGTCCTCGGTGGCGGGATACCGAACGGGCACGGAGGGCCGTCTAGAGCGCATTCTTGCTGTCGCGCCAGGCGAGCCAGTATGCGAGCGGAGCCAGGTCGTAGAGCGGCCCGGAGAGGCCGAGGGTGAACAGGCGCGCGCCGAGATCGTAGAGCTCGTCGGCCTCCGTCACGGTGCGGCCGCGCAGCTCGGTGGAGATCTCGATCTCCGACAGGTCCCGGCCCACCGTGTCGCACCAGGTGGAGAGCACCCCGAGCTTGTGCTCGAGCACAGCGGGGGTGGAAAAGGAGTGCCAGATGTCCGCGTGCTTCGCCACGATCCGGAGGGTCTTCTTCTCGCCGCCGCCGCCGATCAGCACCGGGATGTCGCGCAGAGGCGGCGGGTTCAGCTTCGCCCAGCGCGCTTCGACGCGCGGGAGGTCGGCTTCGAGCGCGTCGAGGCGGGTTCCCACGGTGCCGAACTCATAGTCGTACTCGTCGTAGTCGCGCTCGAACCAGCCGGAGCCGGTGCCGAAGATGAAGCGGCCGCCGCTGATGTGGTCGATGGTGCGCGCCATGTCGGCCTGCAGGTCGGCGTTGCGGTAGCTGTTGCAGTTGACCAGCGCACCCAGCTCGATGGTGGAGGTCTGCTCCGCCCAGGCCGCGAGGAGCGTCCAGGACTCGAAGTGCAGGCCGTTCTCCTCGCCGGAGAGCGGGAAGAAGTGGTCCCAGTTGAACGCGATGTCCGTGCCCAGCGCCTCGACCTCGCCCAGGGTGTCCCTGATCTTCGGGTAGAGGGCGTGCTGCGGGGCGATCTGCGCACCGATGCGCACCCGGCCGGGCGTGGCGGAGGGTGTGGCGGAGGTCATCCGCTCATCCTAAACCGGCGCCCGGGGGCATCCGCGGCACGACGCCGGCCGTTTGGGCCGTTTGGGCCGGCCGCGCAGGCCGCGCAGGCCGCGCAGGCCCCGCAGGCCCCGCAGGCCCCGCAGGCCGGAAAGGCCCCGCAGGCCCCGCAGGCCGGAAAGGCCCCGCAGGCCGCGCAG
>NZ_SOGQ01000072.1 GCF_004403465.1 Cryobacterium sinapicolor
CAGAGAGCACCGGTGGTGCTGAGCCACACCACCACTGGTGCTCCTGCGCACGATCGGTGGGGCTCAAGCGCACGATCGGGTGGGGCTCAGACGATCGAATACTCAGCCGGGGCGACTCGGGGGCCGGTCGTGTCCGCGACGCGCTTCAGTAGCCGAGATTCCGCGTCGAGCAGGTCCGTCGAGGTGAAGACAGTGGCGTGCTTCGGCCGGAAGACGGACGTGCCGTCCCCTCGCAGGAACGAAGCCGGACTCGGCGCCAGCTCGGGAGGGGTGATCCGTAACGAGGCCCGCTCGGCGGCATCCACGACGAGGCCAATGACGGCTTCGCGATCCGACGCCGAGGCGAATCGCTGCTGCGCCAGCTGGCGTGCTGCCTCGGCGGCGAGATTCCAATGCCGCCAGGTCGCACGCTTCTCGCTCACCGCCATCATCACTCCCGACCCGATCTCATCGATCGCCTCCCCCGGCACCTCCTCGGCACGCAACACGGGAGCCCTCGCGGGTGTGGCTGCCGTAGACGCCCACGTGGTCGCGTCCTCGCCAAGCACTCGCTCGGCTCGCTCGCGCCACGCCGCGGTGAGTTCGGCAAGGGAGCGCACCTCCTTCGCGGGCCTCGTGGAGAGTGTCGCCTGTGCGCGGAGCTTCATGATGGTCACCGGTCCTGGCCGGTGGCCGTGCCGGTCCAGGTAGGCGTCGATGAGCGCGTCAGTCGCGATGTCGATGTGCCGTGACCGCGAGGAGAACTCCGCAACGAGCGCCTCAGGAACTGCACTGATCGATAATGCGACGTGGCGGTCCCTCCCCCGCTCTCGCAACTCCCACCGCACGCCCAGTGATCGGGTTAAGGCGTCCGCGAACAAGGACTCGTGTAGTTCGGAGAGCGCGACGACGGCGGCGTGCATTGGTCGGCCGTCGAGCGAGCGCCACTTGCCGTCGAGCACGGTTTGCACTTTGTTGCTGATCACCACGTGGGTGTGCAGGTGCGGGTCGCCGGCCCTGCTGTCGAAGTGATCGAACGCCGTGGCGATCAGGCCCGTCACATCAACCTGCGCAACGGCACCGTCGTGGGCGGTAGCACCCGTCCGCGTGGCTGCGACCTCGCGCTCCATGAACGCCACGACCTCGGAAACCGCCGCATGATGCGCCTGCACAATCCGCGACTGCATGGCTGCGTCTGCCATGCTCCAGAGGATGCTCGCCGACTTCGGAATCGAGAATGTGAAGTCGTACCCGACCACCGCACGTCGCCGGGTAACAGTTCCCGGAGCACTGCCGTGCGGCGAAGCATCAGCTTGCCTTTGATACTCGGGATAGGCCCGACCGAGTGGTGCCCCATCGATCGGGTCTCGCCCCAGCCCGATCAGGCTCTGCAGCTGAGCCTCCGTGACTTCGGCGCCCTCAAGGATGCGACCCGAGCCGACGCCCGGGAGACCGCTTCCCATCCAACGACCCGGCGGAGTGCCTATCGCGCTGTAGTAGCGGGTCAACGACGTGGTCAGCGACCGCTGCCCATCACCGGCGGCAACGGTGCGAAGTAAGTACTTGTAGCCATCGCCGGCGCTCATCACCCGCATCGATACCGTCACCGCGGCCTCCTCCGTTGTTACACAGGAGGTGCGCCGCCTCGATCTGCAAGAGGCGTGGCATTACGTCTGTCTGATCTGTGGCAGCCACTGTGGGTCGCTCAGGCCGCGGTCTTCATGCGCAGGATTGAGCCGGCGGGCACGTTGCCGGTCTGTCGCTACCGCGGCTGGTCAACATCAGCTCGTGACTGAGCCGGCCCAGCGTGGAGGACGCTGGCCAGATTACATCTGCGGGTAGGCGACCTTTAAGTCCGTTCTAAGGCCTCGCTCGAGTCGACGATCTCTTCATCCGTACGATGCTCCTACCTTGTGCAGTTGACTGGCCGGCTCGTTCCTCGTCCTGGTCGCACACCTTGACGATCAGACACCCTAAATCGCCGTGTGGTTCAATTCAGTTGCCAATCCACTCCAGCGGGATCAAAGCTTCCCCATGGACTCTCCACTTTTCGAGGACCGCCTCTTGAAAGTAGTCGTCAGAGAGGTCGGCATGGTCGAGAACTATGACTTGGAACCCGCCAACCGCATCCCTGGAGAGTTTGGCCATCGCTTTATACGCCCTACCAAGTGCCGTTCGGTCCTCATCTCGAAGACCACTCTGGTCCACCGCGTCGGCCGGAAAATAGACCTGTGACGGCTGATCGATAACTAGGAAACGCGGCACCGGCCTATTCTTCGCGGCGAAGAAGCTATGAAGGCCAACGAGCGTAGCTAGATGGTAGCCCAGCCAATTCTCACCAGAACCGATCTGGGCCAATCTGAAACGTCCATCGATGGTGTCGACTACGACCGTGAGCTCCTGAAGGTCAAGCCTGACAGGGGACGGTGAATGCTCAAGCCCAAGGAAGCCCGCGACTTCGGCCATCTTGAACGCTACCCAGGACAATGCGCCTTCGAGGCGATCATCCGCAGAGTCAGAATCTAGTGCGACGATCAACTCTGCTATTGCCTCTCGCAGATGCCGGATACGTTCATCCACAAATGCTGATTCCGTCTCTCGAGAAATGGAATCGAGAAAGAGTGAGATTCTCCCTCGCACGGCGGCACGCTGCAGCGATGTGTTCTTCAGCGAATCCAGGAGTTCAACGCTTTCGGTTGATCGGTCAATCTGCTGCTGGTTGATGAACAAGAGAGCACTAGCTTCGGCGAGTTTCCCCTCGGCAGTGGACACTGCAGCTTGAACGTCTTGCCGCTCTTTGTTGACTTGGCCAATCTCCTGGCTAACTCGTTGTAGTTCAGAATTGATCTGCTCGACCGACGTTATCGGGTGGTCTAGCGTGGAGTTACAGATTGGGCAGAGATCGTTGCGAGGCTGGCCGCTGGCGTCTAGTTGGAGCAGCCCAAGCGATTCAAGGCGGCTTCGTTGCTCGCCAACTTCACCGGCAAAGTCGTCGTCGTAGCGCAGCAAGGATCGTAAGCGCCGCAGCTCGTGGCGAGTCTGAGCAACGGAGGCTCTCAACTCGTCACGTTCGTCGAACAGCATAATCAGGTCGTTTGTTGGTGTCGCGGGAAGATAGGACTCCGATTCCGTGGCCAGTGCAAGAGTTAGCAACTCAATAATGTGAGCCCGCGACTGATCTTCTGTCGAGCTTGCGAGACCGACACTGATTGCTTCCGACAACAGGCCCAAACCTCGACTGCTAGAACGACCGATTGCGCGCTCATCCCCAGCGCTCCGCAGCAGTACTTTTAAGTCGCGTTCATTCTGCCGAAGCTGATTGCGTTTGAGGACGTATAGGGGGTCCACTGTACCCAGCAGATAAGGGAGAGAGTCTCGGATGGATTGAGGCACCCACTCTTCATTTTGGCTGTGGAATAAAACATCCTGATTAGCAATCTCGTCTTGTGATTGCAGATTGAATGCCAAAGCATGACGGATGGTCACGCCGAATTCTGATCGCGTACCGGTGCCAACATTCGTAACATTCTCCTCGATGCCCATGATGCGAGACAGGAAGGCTATTCCAGACTTCAGATCCGTATTGGATGCAGTTTCGTCAACTTCGGGCCGACCGGAATTAGTCGCCCGGAAACTCACATGCATTGTCGTAGTTGTCGCACGACCGTTTACTGGCGCAGCGCGAGCGACGAGTGCCACACCCTCATCGGTTTGAAGTTCAAGTGCAAATTGCACGACTGTGTTCCGAATCGCACCGGCAGCGACGTGATATCCCTTGCTGCCCAAACAGTAGTCGATGATCTCAATCACCGAGCTCTTGCCAGACCGGGACCGGCCTGTGATGATGTTCAGTTCATTGAGACGGAAGTCCAAGGAACGACGATCGCCCCTGGAGTTGAACAGATGGACTGCCTTGATTTGAAACGTCATGGGGTGATCCCTAATCGTGCGCACACCGCAGCCGGTGTCCCACAGTTTGGGAGCCAACGTCCGAGGTACGCGGCTCCTTTTTGAGCAGCGACGATGTCGGCGCTCTTGCCGCTTGTTGCCTTTTTAGGACCAGCGCTGCCTGGTACCAAAATGCCGTCTTGGAGCACTAGAACGTCGTTTGCAAGGGCGAATAGTAGGCCCTCGTTGACCAGAGGGACCAGCGAGCGGACCCTTTCCGGCATGAATATCCGGGCGGCGGCGCTTCGCTCTAGCCACGTGCCGAATTGTGTCGATATGGTCATCGAGAGAGTCGCCCTCAGATCCGGGTACAAGGCCAGCGCCGCAACCATCGGCGCGTAAACCAGCGGAAGACCGGCGACCGTCTTCGTGTTCGTGTGAGCGTCGTGACCAGCGCTGACTGAACGAATTAGGACAAGTGCGATGACCGCAGGATTGAAAAGAGCTGCGACTTCTCGGCTTTCGAAGGAGGACGGGCGACGCATCAGGCCTCAACGGGTTCAAGAACAGCGATTAGGCGAGCCGCGAAATCCGGATGCCATCCTACGTCCGTCACGCTTGGGTCAGCAGACTCTGAGTCCGCAAGAATATGAAGTGACCCTCTCACTAGAAAGAGATCCGGTCGCTGGGCCCGTATCGGGGGAGCTGTCGCTTCTTCCACCCATTTGTACACCTGCTTAGCTGTGTTTGTTTTTAGCTCCTCAGTTGCGCCCTCAGGTAAGTCGTCGAGAAGTCGATTGAACACATACCGCCATTCCTCTACGAGTCGATCCTCATAGGCTGCGATCTCGTCTGGGCGTACCAGCCCTTCGCGGACCCACCGTGACCTTTGTGTTACCGCCCGGTAGTAGTCACGGACCGCGTCAGCGATGCGCGCTTGTCCGATTCCTACGAGCTGAATCTGTCGAGTGAACCGGTATGTGGCGAATTGCTCCAATTTTGCTTGCAGCGACGTGACATCCGGATCGATTGGCAAGCTGTCGGCAAGGAAACTCTGTCGAAGTTCGCTAATGAAGGCGTCTAACTCATCCCCTTCGATGAACTCCGCCGAGTCCGTTCGGAGGATATTGATGCATTTCTGGAACCACCAACCCTCAAGGCGAGATACGAAAGCGTCGACGTTCGCACGGCCCGCTGCGTGCAAAAGTTCGCTTTGAATCGCGAGGTGGGTTGCGTCGATATCGTCCGAACCCTCCACGACAGTGACTGCAGTCAGCAGACCTTCTTTTCTCTCGCCGAGCGCGTTCCAAGCTAGATAGCTCGGTTCGTTAGCCTTGTTGTTTGAACTGCCAGCGGTCACATTCAGCTGCGACATCGCCGAAGCAACATCTCTCTTGGTCGGGTCCTCAACGAGTGCAGCGGCGGCACCCCCAGCGGACAGCGTGCCCGTAGTGATGAGGAGTAGGCGACTCTTGGTCAAGTCCAATTGCCCATCCGTGGCGAGTTTTGACCAAATTCGAAGTGACTTCCAGAGATCAGAACTTGCGTTAGTCATCGTGGTCCCCGGAGCACGGTGTTTCAACTGTAGGTAGTTGCGGTACCCGTCGGCATCTTGGATTTCGATGTCATCGGCAGCCTCGATGGAGATCTGCCAATCGATGCCATGCCGCAGCAGCTGCAACGCGCTGAGCAGAGAAAATCGGAACTGGTGGGCATATCCCACCGCGCTTGCGCTGGCGTCGAACAAACTGCGTTTTTCGATCGAGATTGTCAACGCTGAGACCTCCCCCTTGGCTCGATACCTCATCGTGGCACAAGATCACTGCGCTCAATCCCACAGCTTCCCTGCGGGCCCCGCGGGAGAGACGTCGGCTCGACGACCCACGCCTCGGAACCGATCAGACTCCACCCCCAGTCCGGGTCAGGCGTCGGAAAATTCCTGCTTGATCAGCTCCAATTAGATACTCTCTGTGCATGACCGCCCAGATTATCCGCCCGATGACAGGACGAATCGAAGTCCGCGGGCTGCGCGCCCCTCGTGGCGACGAGCCTTCCAACAGGGACATGTTCAGGACTGCGACCGGACTAGTCATCCGACCAACATGGTTGGACGCAGATGAAGGCAAACCGGGCTGGCAAGGCTATTGGACGATCAGTCGTGTTCACCTAACAGCAGTCGCGGAAGTTATCGCCATCCGGGACGGCGAAGTGCAGATTGAGATGCACTACAGCCAGACCGAGCAGTGCGATTTGCGGTGTCAAACCGCGGTGGGTGACGACTGCACGTGCTCCTGTGAGGGCGAACACCACGGCGAAGGACAGCATGCCTCCTGGAAAGAGGTCGGCAACACAACTCTCGTACGCGGATCAGGCACAAAGGCCGTGACACGCGTGCTCACTCGCAAGCAGGCTTTGGACGATCAGAGAAGCAACGAGTAGCCCGTACCGATCGATGTCGACCGCCAGTCCCAGCCAGGAGTATAAGGAGTGAGCCTCGCTGGGGATTGCACGCTAGTGCAAACTTCCGCGACCTCATCTCGCCATAGATTCGACAATTCCGGGAGTTTTGTGCGAATGAGATTCACCCGCTCTCGGGCACCGACAACGACTGAGTATCCGATTTTGCGCTCGAAAGTCGGGCAGAGCTATGGGAGCCTCAGACTGACGCGCCACGTTGGTCGTCCAGCACCATCGACCGGACGACCATGATCGGCCCAGCTAGGAGATCAGCAGCGCGGGCGAACTGGCATAGCATCGCGTGCCAGATCGTCGAGCCGCGAATACCAATGGTTGCGTTCTGGACTGTGACGCTTTGGGGAGCTCTTCAATCGGCAACCTGGGCTCTCTCTTTCGCCTGGGGTTGGGTGCTCATCACATCATCGCTGACGTCGCTTATGCTCTTTGCTGCTAAACCACTTCCGCGGCTGAAGGACAGGAGTCATCTTCTCGGACGCCTAACTTGGCTCGCGCGCTTCCTCACCGCCGCAATACTGCTGTGCGTTTCCACCTTCATAGGCGCAATCGTCGGCGCTCAAGTCATTGTTGATGATGGTGGCCTGCACATGGACGGCGTGGGCGACTTCCTTCGCTCCGTACTCGCAACAGCCGGACAAATCGCTGTGTTCCTGTTCTTTTGTTGGCTGGTAGTTGATCTGTGGAGAATGAAGCGGCCCCACCGAGCAGAGGCTGTCGATCAACTCTTCCTAGTAGCAGTGGGCTCCCTATTCAAACAAAAAATCCTGACTCCTCTCATTGAGCGGTGGATGCTAGCTCTGACCTCACCGTTCGTTGCATCGGTGTCATTGGCGGTGATTGCAACCCAGTTGCTTACCGTCTTGCCAGTTGGGGCATTGAAGATTGGTTAGTTACGTATGTCCTTCCGCTTTCGAGGCGGGGAACGATTGCGAACGCTCGATTCTCGGCGCAAAATGGAAGGTAGTTCTGAGCAGGCCCGCACGTTTGCATCGCCGACCTGATTCTCGGGCTTTCGGTAAAACTCCAGATGGCACGGTGTGGCCGTTGCGGCGTCACCGTGGACAGGCGCAATCCCCCGACACCTCGTTTACGGACGACGAAGTCAGATTTGCTTCTGCACAACAAATCCCCAGATGGCACGGTGCCGCCGCGGTGGCGGCACCGTGAGAAATCAGCATCAATCGCGAATGCCCAGTCGGGATAGCTGTGGCGCTCGGGCCGCAGATTCGGTTCCAAGCGGCATAACCCCAGATGGCACGGTGCTGCCACCGTGGCAGCACCGTATTCAGTCTTCATCCTTCGCGAACGCCCGGTCCAGGAGCGCGGCGGTGGCCGGGTTCACCAGTTCACTGCGTTGGATGTAGTGCATCACCGTGACCCTGGTGTCGGTGTGGCCGAGCAGCTCCGCGGCGAGTTCGATGCTGGCGTTGGTGTTGACCGCGGTCGCGACGGTGCGGCGGAACATGTGCGGGGTCACCCCGTTGATGCCGGCACCTTCCAGCACCTGTCGCAGTTGCCGGCGCACGTTCGCGGTTGTCAGTGGGGTGCCGTCCCGGGATTGGAACAGCAGGTCGTCCAGGCCCATGCTCCCGACTTTGGCGAGCCGTCGGCGGACCGCGTCGGCGGTGAAGGTGGGGATGGCGACAACGCGAGTTGATTTGGCGGTTTTGGGGTGGTCCTGCCGGAAGGTCTGCTCGCCCTTGCGGCTGACGATGGTGCCGGCCAGGCGGATGGAGGGCACGGGGCTGGTGATGTCGACGTCCCGGCGGCGGATAGCGAGGACCTCGCCGATCCGCGCCGAGGTGCCGAGCATGACCTCGATGATCGCGCCGAGCTGGCCATCCGGCTTGGGCCCGGAAGTGTGGCCGGCGGCGCTCTCCCACTGCGCAATCGCCGCGCGGATCACATTCACCTCGGGCGCCATGAGCGCATTCGGGGCGTGCAGCTCGCGGTAGAGACGGGACACGTGCTCCATTGGGTTGCGCGGGAGGACCTCGTGCCGCACCGCCAGTTCCAGTGCCAACCGCAGTACGACCCGGGCCTGCTTGGCTCGGCTGTAGGAGATCTTCGCGAGCTGCTTGATGAACTTGTCGCACCGGGCCACGCCGATCTCCCGCAACGCGAGGTGGTCGAAGGCGGGTGAGACGAGGGTGCGCATGTTGCGCTCGTAGAGGTTCCGCGTGGTCCGGGAGATCCGGTCCTCAAGGTCGATGTCCTCCAACCAGTACGTCACCAAGTCTCTGAACAGGCTGTCCGGCCTGAGCGACGTGTCGGCGGGTTGGAACAGGTCCCGGTCGGCGATCTTGGCCTTCAGCGCGCGTTCGGCGGCATTCGCCGTGGCGCCGCTGGCCTGCACCAAACGCGCGTGGCCGTCCCAGTCGCGGTAGCGGGTCCGTGCCGCGAATCGGCCGGACGGTAACTTGCGGGTGGTGATGTCGCCGAAGGTGCCGATGGCCAACCCTTGCCGGGGCATCTCAGCTCACCGCCGATCGGTGCGCCTGGGCTCGCTGGTGGGCTCGCGCTGCTGGGCGATCCAGGCCCGCACATCGGAGATGGCGAACTTGAGGTGTTTGCCGAACCGGTAGGCGGCGGGGCCTTTGCCGTGCACCCGCCAGTCGTAGACCGTGGAGATCGGGATGCCCAGGTAGGCCGCCAACTCGTGGACGTCCATCAGCGGCTCCAGGCCCCAGTCGTCGGTGGAAGGGGAGGTTGGGTTCTCGTTGTGAATGCTCATACCCAGGAGGTGTGCCGGGCGATCCCGGACGATCGGGAGGAACCGAAACCGACCTCAGCGCCTCGCACGACAGGGGCGGCTCAGCGGCGGAAATGGGCTGAAAGTGATGACGTAGTGATGACACAATCAAATCTCTTAACCAAAAAAGTCCCGGAAACCCTTGAGTTTCCGGGACATTTGGTCGGGCTGACAGGATTTGAACCTGCGACCCCTTGACCCCCAGTCAAGTGCGCTACCAAGCTGCGCCACAGCCCGCCGCTCCTGAGCGATTCCGACTGACGGAACCAACAGGAGACAACTCGAACAGCTTACCGCGTCCGGAGAGCCCTCGCGCACAGTCTGGGGCCGGGGAGGGAAAGTCCTGGCGTCTCAACGAACGACGGGTGCTCCAAAGGGGGCGCGCAGGTGACGTTCAGGCAATTCCGCGCTTGTCCACAACAGGGCTATGAACCGCAACCGCTGACGCTAGTCGACCGGACCGATCAGTGTCCAGGGGGTCTCCCACTCGTTGAGCACGGGAGCATCGGGCAGGTCGCCGAGGGTCCACCACTTGGCCTGGTAGACGTTGCGGTGCCAGACCACCTGGGTGTCGGCCAGGTAGGTAGACCCTTCGGTCCAGATCGGGTAGGGGCTGGTTGCCGGGTCGTCGGTGAGGTCACCGATCTGGCCGGCCTCCTCCGTCGTCTTGATGGGCGCGGCGCTCGTGGGGCGGCTGTCGAAACCCTGGGCGAGCACATCGGAGAAACGCTGGTCGCCCTGGTCCACGCCGCTGCAGGAGTTGGAGACCCGCGTGAGGTCGACGTAGTCCGAGCCGCAGGTCTGGTCGCGGTTGAGCGACCACACCGACATACGTCCGATCCGGTTCTCCTGCGCGAACGCGTTGAACTGGGCGGCGTCCGCCAGGCTGAAGATCTCGCCGGCCACGTCGTTCTGGCCGATCATCGGCGTGGCACCGATCTTCGTCCAGAGCGTGGCCGCGGTGAGCTCGATTCCGGCGAGCCGGTAGAGCATGCCCAGCTGCCGGTGACTGGACTGGAGCGCCGCAATCGACGCCTCCGCCATGCTGTCGCCGTCGGCCCGGCTAGCGCCGTAGTCCATCGTCATCAGGTTCACCCCGGCCAGGTCCACGCCGGCCTCGAGCATCTGGCTGACCGCCGTCGCACCGTCCTCGGTCATCCCGGCTGGTGACACGGGCAGGGTGAGCCACACGGCCAGGTCGGTGCCGGCCGCGGTGCGATTCTCCTGCAGGGTCGCCATCGCGGCGGCCCGGCGCTCACCGGCGACGGTGTCCCTCAGGTTGCCGCCCTCGATGTCGAGGTCGATGGTGCTCACGCCGTAGCGGTCGATCACCTCGTCGTAGGCCGCGACGAGTCGGGCCGGGTCAGTGCATCCGGTCGACAACTCGTCATTCAGCAGCCCGCCGAACGAGACGATGACCTGGCCGCCGAGCTGTTCGGCCCGGGCGAGACGCCGGTCGAGGTCGAGACCCTCCACCGCTTCGTCGAGAGTGTAGTAGGTGCCCCAGGTGGGCGTGCAGGCATCCGTGGTGGCCGCCACGATGAACGACAAGACCACGTCCCGCCCCGACTCGGAGTCGGGCGTCTCGAAGGTGAACACGGGGGTGGCGGTGAGGTCGGTGTAGCCGGCGAACCAGGGCTGGTAGGCCTCGGTCGACGGCTGGTCGGTCTCGGGCGCGGGTTCGTTGGCCACGGGCGCCCGGTCGTCGCCCCCCAACTGGAATGCGACGTAGCCGCCGACTCCGAGCAGGGCCACGAGCACCAGCACCAGCAATAAAAATGGCCGACGTTTACGGTCAGGTGAGGCGTGTGATTCGGGGAGCATGATGAATATCCGTCGGGCTGCAGACTGAGGTGGAACGGCCGCGAGAAAGGCCGACCTGACAAATTTACGTTCTGATGTAGCCCACGACAAAGGCCCCGAACGGGGGGGTGCCCCTATGTTTTTGTCAAGCCGCGAGTTGATGGTCGGTTTGATAAAGGGTGCCGTCGCGCAGCATGGCATAGAGAACGTCGCAGCGTCGTCGGGCTAGGG
>NZ_SOGQ01000091.1 GCF_004403465.1 Cryobacterium sinapicolor
CTTCGGAAAAGACTTGATCGGTCTTTCCAAGAATCACGCGGTGGCCGCCTCACATCGGTGCAACACGCCCATCAGGGCCGGGGGTTACACCACGCTATTGGACGCAACCTCGCCTTGATCCTCCGTACCATTACCGGTACTCCTTCCACCACGTGGCCCTCACATGGTGGAAAGAGTTTTTCAGGTGGCTCTCAACCACGCCAACTGTGGATCCGAATGACCCGTTTCGTGGTTAGAGGAGGTGGCTCTGACCCGCACCACACATGGCTCCCCTGGAAGCGAATATTCAAAAAGCATGGCCGGCGGAAGCCCGAAGCCCGTTGGGTTCGGCTCCGCGATCCTCAAGGTCGTCGACGCGAAGACCGCGCCCCGCCGCGTATTCTTTGGCGAACAGTCAACTCAGGCTGTGCCGTACATGTACCAGCAGCGCTTGGCCGAGTGGGCGCCCGTTTCCCGCGAAGCCGAAGGTAAGTAGCGCCCGGCGAGAGAGGACGAGAACCGCGCCTGTGCCTGATAGTCCTATTGGACTCTTTAGTCAGGAGGTCGCTGAGCGCACCGCGATTGCGAGGTGAGGGTTCTCAACTGCCACGCCTTCATCGTGAATTCTGATCTCGGATGCAAGAGGCGTGGCTTCGGCATGCCGGCGGCCATACAGATCTCAGTCTTACGCTACTCAAGAAACCTACGAACCGTCGGCTGCCGACGATCACTTGACGGCCTCGCTCACGAGGACGATGCGGTCCGCGCTCCAATCGAGATCATCTGGAATTCGCTGGAAGAGGACGCAGCTCATGTTCAGGTCTCCCTGCACCGGAACGATGTCGGCGGTGTGGTCGGCGTGACCCCTCGACGTCCTCGAATCGGGCGTCAGGCAGGGCTCGAGCAGGCTGGCATGCCCGACATTGCCCACGTCCGAGCGATTTGTATCACGCTTTCTGGCCGCCGTACTTTAGGCCGAGCCAAGCGAAGCTTCGAGCGCGATCGCCTCTCTAACTCGCCCCACGATCTTCTTGCGCGCTTCCTGGCCGACAGTTGTCGGGAGTAAGGGGTACACGTGGAATTGGCCATCGTGCTGGATGAACTCGACGTCAACACCAGCCTTCACGGCCTTCTCGGCGTAGAGCCGATCATCGGGGTTGAGGATGTCGCGAGTCCCTGAGAAGAGCGTGATGGGCCCGAGCCCCTCCATGGTTCCATTGATGGGACTGACGATCGGGTTGCTTACGTCGAGACTGTCCTTCCATAGGTTGATAAATACCCGCGAGCCGTTGGTTCCGAGCCAGGGGTCGGTAGGTTGAACGGTCGCGATTGCGGGGTTCTTCAGTGAAAGATCAACCGCTGGGGAGATGGCTATAGTCCGGGGTAGCGTGAGGCCGTGGCGATCCCGAAGCTGTAGGACGGTCGACAGAACGATCTGCCCACCTGCGGAGTCCCCGGCGAGGACAGTGGGCCCATACGTCCGGGTGGAGATCAGGGCTGTGGCGGCAACGTTGTCCACGACTTGCTGCGCCGTCCCGAATGGGACTAGGGGATAGATGATCACTTGGACGGTGGTTTTGGCTTCGGCGGCTATTTGGGCGCTTAGCTGCCAGTGCTGGAGTGAGATTTCGTTGACCCACCCGCCACCGTGGACATAAATTACAGTGCCTTGAGCAGGGGCGTTGCGGGGTGCAACTGTGTAGATGGGCCATCCCGCATCATCTCGTGCCGCCGAAATTATGACGTCAGCTCTGAGCCGTCGAGGAGGCCCATAGGAAGCGGGGCGGAGGGTTCGTTCACGAAGGCGACGACGGGCCCCGGCTTCTGTGACGAAGGAAGCATTCGCCATCGTCGCGCGCAGGAGGGCCGGTATGGCACGGTCGGGCAGGATCATGCGGCAGGGCTCCGTGTTCGCAATAGGCTATGTGGCTGCTACCGAGATTTCGGACAGCGGAAATAAGAAGACACTTACGCCGCCAGAAAGCGCTGGGGCCGCCTGGCGGGCATTCTTACTGCTTATGGCTCCGGAAAGTACATATGGGCGCTTTCGACGAACCGGTGGGTTAGTGGCGGCTGATCTGAGCGATTTTATCGGGATTTACAATTATGGCGATTTCGGCGACGTGGCCGTTGTAAATGCTGAGGTCGATGATGCCAACAGTTTTCAGGCCTTCGTAGATGACAAGTCCTGAGCGGCCGTTGATGAATGTGGGGAGGATCTCTAGCGAGTGTCGCAGTTGTTGTTGACGGTTGAGGACGCCGAGGAGATATTGAGCGACGTGGGGTGCGCCCGTGATGGGGCGCCGTGCGACGGTGATGGCGGATCCACCGTCGGCGCGGGCGATGACGTTGGGGTCAAGGACACCGGCGAGGGCCGAGATATCGCCGTCCAAACAAGCTCGGGCGAACGCGTCGACGACCCGGTTTCGTTCGTCACCTTGCACTTCAAATCGTCGATGAGAACGAATGTTGCGTCGGGCGGTGCTGGCGAGTTGTCGGCAGGCGTCGGGTTGCCGACCAACTATGACCGCTATTTCGGCGAAAGACACTTGGAACACATCGTGAAGGATGAGGCTGACCCGCTCGGGCGGTGTTAAATGCTCCATCGCTATCAATAACGCCATGCTGACAGATTCGTCCAGCGAGATTGCGTCGGCGGGATCCATGTTCAGGGGGCGACCGTGTGCGGGCATTGCGGTTGCGTCGAGGAGGGGTTCGGGGAGCCAAATCCCGTGGTAGCCCTCCCGGCGGGCGCGGGCGGTGCCCAGTTCATCTAGGCAAATCCTGCTGATGACACGCGTAAGCCAAGCAACTGGTTCACGGATCGCTGAACGCTGCTCCGGGGCGAGGCCGGCCCACCGTGCGAGCCCCTCCTGGAGGGCGTCTTCAGTGTCGTGTATCGAGCCCAGCATCCGGTACGCTACTCCGAACAGTCGTTTATATTCGATGGTTCCTCGCGCGAAAGTGGGGTCGCCGGCAGGTGCTGACGAGGTCTCCTTCGGTCGATTCATCGGGCCACAGTGGTTTGTTTGGTGCGCTTCGGACCCTTAGGCGTGAAGTAGGAATTTGGCTTCGTGATCTCCTTTTGTGGGCCGGATACGACCATTCTGCAAATCGATTCCTTGATGGTCGCACCCAATTTTCCGGCGATGTGCATGTGGCGGGGGGTGTCGTCCGCCCGCACGAACTGGATATATCCGGCCTTTCGACCCAGGCTGAAGCACTGGATGAGGTAGCCAACCGAAAGTGCGGTCGGACGCGTGCCGCGCAGCCGCGCGAGTGCTGTGTCTGCCGCCTGACCACCGAGGGGAATCGCGGCGGCGCAACTCATACGCAAGTGTGCCCCAACCGTATCCGGGGTCTTGATGGCATCACCGCCGCCGATGATGTCGGGGTAGTCGAGCGCTTGCAAGTGCTCGTCCACGCGGAGCCGACCGGCGGAATCGACGGCAAGACCGCTGACCTTGGCGAGTTCGGGGACTCTGAACGAGGCGGCCCAAATGGTGACGTCGCTGGGTACCGTTGTACCGTCGGCCAGTTCGACGCCGGCAGCGGTGACCTTTTCGACGCGCGCATCATCCCGGACATCAATTTTAAGGCGCCGCAATGTCTTTTCGATATCGCGGCGTGCTTTGGGAAGCATGAACTGCAGGACAGGCCCGCTGGAGAGAAGCGTCACGGACGCGTCCGTGCGCTGTTCAGATATTTCTGATGCCACCTCGACGCCCGTTGCACCACCACCGACGACAACCACGCGGATACCGGCCTGGCTGGAAGCGATAGCGGCGCGGGCTCGGAGGGCACCCTCCAGATCACCAAGGGGATATGAATGTTCGAGCACACCTGGGATGTTCTGGGCTGTCGAACTGCCTACTGCGTAGATGAGAGTCGAGTAGGAGATTTCGACAAGACCATCAGGTGTTACGACATCAACGGCTTTTTGATCCGGATCGATATACGCAACTGTCCCGACCAGGACCCGCACCTTCGGGTGCAGCATCTCTGCCAACGATCGACTTACCGTAGACACAGTGCCAGCCGCGAGTTCGTGCAACCGAATCCGCTCCACAAATTTTGGAAGAGGATTGATCATCAACACCTCAACTCCCAGGGCCTCCTCAGCCGTCAATGAAGCGCAGAACCGATTAGCCGCGGTTACTCCAGCATAACCAGCGCCGACTACGACCAAATTTGTTGTTGCGGATGACATTTTTCTCCTCGAATGTGTGCGCCGAATGCCCTACAAAAATACTGACGAGAGAAGACGAACAAACGTGAGGCTAAGCCCGGAACCAATGCATGCAAACCAATCTGGGCACCCAAGGAGTGGGGTGACCCGGTCTTTTCGGACGGGGTCCTTGGTTTCATTTTAGGCGGCGAGTGTGAGTTTGATGAGGCGTTCGGCGGGTGTTGAGTAGCCGAGGTCATCGACGAGGCGGTGATCCTCCCCGAACTCGCCGCCGCCTAGACGAGAACCACTAACCTCACGGTGTTGAGAAACTCCACCACTCAGCGGTACGTGACCGAAACGAGCGTCGGTGATGGATACCGTAGATTGACCCTAAAGCTGAAGGACAGCGTTACCACTATGCGCCACATCGCTCGACGAAATCGTGAACGCCTTGGCTTGAGTTGTCACGTCGGCAGTGCGCGATTGCGTTGTTGAATTCACGGCGGACAGCAGCAGTCACGTTGGGTAGGTACGTTTCTTCCAGCTGCAGGTCGAGTTGATGCCAACTGCGGGTACTCCTGGGCCCGACGCTCAAGGTGCTGTCTGCGTGCCTCAAGTTCCCTTGTCGCCGCTTGCTCCCTGGCCCGGTTCAGTCGCAGGAATGAGCTTTCATCGAAAAACATGGTGCCCGTCGTCCTCTCTTCGCGCGCTCAGCGCGCAGTTGCGACGCGGCGAAACTGGTTGCCACGTCGGTCCTAATTAACTTACATCGTAAACTTATTATGTCAACACTTCAGGCATACGCCGTAAGTATTATCAACTGCGCAACTGCAGTTCGTCCTTTCAGGCACGACAAATGGGCTTTGTGATGGCGTTCGGTGCGTTCTTTCTCGTATCGGAACTCCTCAGGTGAGCGATCGCGCGTTCAGTCCAGCGCAAGCAGCACAGTGAGCGCAGCGAGCACAGTGCAAAGCGGCGCCATGGTCCACCTTTCCGGAAGCGACCGAGATATGCCGTTCATGATGATGCCGATTATGAAGTATGCGGCGAGCACCCAGATTGCGATGTCGGTGAATTCCGGCCACGGGATGATGGCGATGAGCTGGCCGTCTTGCAGAACTACCAGGGCGAAGACCACGTACAGGGCGATTGATGTTGCGCTGCCGATGCGCTTGCCAATGGGCAGAATCCGATCCTGACCTCCCCAGGCGAACTGGCCAATAGGTGCACCGGCGATCAGCGCGGCTTGGAACACGACCAACGCCCACATCAGCACGCAGAATATGATCGCACTCATCGCAGCAGTGTCCGCCCAGACCGGGCTGCTCACCGTAAAGCCGCCGCCGACGCAGTCGGCACTCGAGCGAATCCACCGAGCGCTAACACCAGCGTGAGCACGAACAGCACCAGGGTGAAGGGTGCCCAGCCGAAGCGTTCCCACGGGCTGAACGAGGCGAGATTCATCAGCACCCCGATTGCAAGGTACCCCACGAGTACCCAGGTGCCCCAACGGCTCAGGCCACGGGGAACGGGCGAGATAGCGAAGCCGCCGCGGGCTAGAACGATCAGGGTGGCGAATGTCCAGATGGCCGCGCTCACGCCACTCACGACCCGCAGTTCGCCCGGAAGTTGTCCAGGGTTTGCTCCTCCAAGAGCCGCCTCACCGAAGGGTGCGCCCAGCATGAGCGATAGCTGGAAGGCGACAACGATCAGAAAACCGAGTGCTGCAACAGCTGCAGTCCTCCGGCGCACAGGGCGCTGCGTGCCTGCGCCGCGCTGGTCGACGCCCTGGGTTGGCTTGATGGTCATGGTCGCTCCTCTGTGAATGTTGCATGTGGTCGGGGTTGGGCTTTTTGAGCGGCAAGGCTCTCGATGGCGCGGAGCGCCTCATCTGCCCAGGCGATGGATGCCGTGGCCCCGTGCTCACCGGCCGAGATGGTCAGAAGGATGTATGGGGCGTCGTCGTCGAGGTCGGTGTCCTTCGCGAGGTCATTCCGCGCGTCCTGCATGTGAGCGAGTTGGGATTCCGCCTGGGCACGCGCGCTGAGGACCAGTTCGCGGCAGGCCTCTGGTCCGAGTTGACGCCCGAAGAATAGTCGGAGCATGAGGCCGTTTCGAGGCTTCGGTTGCTGTGGCTCGCCGGCCAGTAGTTCTCGCAAGCGGGCGGTGCCCTGGTCGGTGATGGCAAACGGGGAAGAGCGAGAGTCGCCCGTATCGAGACGCTCAATCATTGCCAGCCGCTCAAATTCCGCGAGCGCCGGATAGATCTGGCCGAAGCTCTCAGACCAAAAGTGCCCAAGGGTCTCCCGAATTTGCTCTCGCACGGCGTATCCGGTCATCGGCGCAATGCTCAGCGCGCCGAGAACGGCCATTTGAGTCTGTTCTGAACTAGCCAAAGCTAACCACCTCTTTATCTTGTAGATATAACTATAAGATATGTTTGCGGTTAGTCAAGCCCTCTATTCCATCGCACCTGAGCGCGTCGATCCGATTCCGACAAGAACGCGTGATTGCCTGTTGTCTTCAGGCGCTAGCTTGTTCTGATTTTCGCCCGGTCGTTGAGGCCCCGATGTGGCGCGAACAGGCACGCCCTCGCCTTGCCTGCCGAATAGGCTCAGCCCTCTGCGGCGTTGCCGTCGGCGCTCTCGAACCAGTGCGTAAGCCTGGTGTCGAATCCCTGGTCTGGATCTTTCAGGCCTGCACGCCACCGGGGTGCGAAGGCAGAGGGACGACGGTCCGGCCATTCACGCGACGAGGTTTGAGGCGTACGCGCGAATCGCCGATCTCGGGAGCACCGACGAGCTCATCGAGTGGCACCCGATATGCCTGGGCGAGCGGCAACAGCAGTTCGAGGCTGGGGCGGCGCTGGCCGTTCTCCAAGCGCGACAGCGTGCTCGTCAAAATCCTCGTCCTTTCCGACAGATTGGTCAGCGTGGTCCCCGCTGAGACCGCAGTCGCTTAAGTTGCGGCCCCACCGCGTCGAGTGCCGTGGCGATGATGCTGGTAACTTCCATGGCCCCATTCCACCGCAGCCGTCCCGGGCAGCAACATACTTTGCTCGGTGCGGTGCGGTGCGGTGCGAGGACAGAGGGTTGAGGAATGAACGAATACGACGTCTTGGTAGTCGGTGGCGGGGCAGCCGGCCTGACCGCAGCCATGGTGCTGCTCCGCGCTCGACGGTTGGTGGCGGTAGTGGATGCAGGTGCGCCGCGCAATGCCCCCGCTGCCGCGATGCGCGGCTTCCTGTCCCGCGACGGCATGTCGCCGCGAGACCTGGTCACGGTCTGCCGGGGCGAGGTCGCTGGATGCGGCGGCACCCTGGTCGACGGCACCGTCGCCAGCGCACGACCGGGATTTCACGCGCGCCTTGCCGACGGCACCGAACTCTGGGCCCGCAGGATCCTGGTGGCAACGGGCCTCCGCGATGAGGTTCCGGACATTCCCGGTGTCCGGGAACGCTGGGGCCGGGACCTGCTGCACTGCCGTACTGCCACGGCCACAAGGTGCGCGACCAGCCCCTTGGAGTGCTCGGCGGAGGCGCCGAAGCAGTCCAGCACGCCCTCCTCATCCCGCCAATGGTCACCTGACGTGATCCTGTTCACCAACGGAGACGCTGTGAATCCCGATCAGCGTGAGTTGCTGAATACACGAGGTGTCAGCGTCATCACCGGTTCCGTCGCCCGGCTGGTGGTCGCCGACGATCGACTTTTCGGAGTGGAGCTGGCAGATGGCGTCGTAATGCCGCGCACGGCGGTGTTCGTGCGTCCCCGATTCGTCCCGAACTCCGACTTGTTGGCAACTCTCGGTTGCGACACGGATGCGAGCGGCTGGGTCACCCACGACACGGCGGGCCGCACCTCAGTTGCTGGCGTGCGCGCCGCCGGCGCCACTTCTCGATCGGGCATGTCGCACCAGTGGACTTCGAGATGCAATACTCGTCACAGGCCGCAGAGATCCAACTCGCCGCTTAACCCGTGTCCACTCTCCGGGGTCAAGGCCACTCACCGCGTTGATCCTCCTGCTGGCCACAGTCTTCGACGGTGTTCCGATCGTGCTCCGCACGTTCATTCTCGTCACGTCGCGGTCCCGATAGTGGTCTACGGCATCATGCCTCAGTGGGTGGAGGGCGCACGTCTCCCTATTGGGACTCGATGCGCATCGAATCGAGCCCGTCGAGGATGAGGTCGAGCCCGATCAGGAACTCGTCGGAGTAACGGTAGCCCGGCTTGAGCACGTGGTCGGCTGTCAGCTCGGCGAGATACGGGTAGTCACTGGCCGGTAGCTGCGCCAGAAGGATTGCCGCCATCGCGGCGGTCTCCTCCGGTGTGGTGAATGGGAGGCTCTTCTCTTGCATGGCGAACCCGTAGATGTAGCTGTCGACCGCGGAAAACGCGTGCGCCGCGGCCGCGATGGAGAACCCGCCGTTGCGAAACGTGCCGATTACTCGATCGTGGTTCCGGAGGGTGGCCGTGCCCGGGTTCGTGCCGGAGTCTCTCGCGGTCGTCGCCCACGGGTGCCGGACGAGCACGTCATGAAACGAGATCGAGCGCTTGCGGATCGCGGTGCGCCAGTCGTCGCTGTGAGACGGCAACTTGATCTCGCCGAACACCATATCTGCCATGCCGTTGAGCAGGTCTTCCTTGTTCGCGACATGGTTGTAGACCGACATCGCCTCAACATTCAGCTCGTCACCGAGCCGCCGCATGGTGAGAGCGTCGAGCCCTCCGGCATCAGCGAGTGCGATCGCGGCTCCAATCACTCGTTCTTTGTTCAGTCGAACCCGAGGCTCTGACGTCGATTTGCGCGGTGGTGTCATTTCACTCTCCGAACGGTCTCTAGTGGCAAACCTCACTACGTACATATCGCCTGCTCAGGCTTCGCATACGTGATGTCAGCGCCTGCGAGGGGATGAAGCAAGGACGCCGATGATGGCGCCCAGATTTCTCGCGACCGCAACCCGGAGTCATCGGTCGGCAGCGATTGTGATGACCGCACTTCCGATCTTGTGGCCTGTTTCGACGTGGCGGTGGGCGTCGGCGGCCTCACCCATGCGGTGGGTGCTGCCGATCACAGGTACCAGTTTCCCCGCCTCGACGAGTTCTGCGAGAAATGCGAGGTTTTTGCCATCTGAGCGGGTTTAGCGAGCCCCGTGAACACGATTGCTGCCTTCTTCCGCCCCACCTTCGATGTCCACAAAATCCGCAATAGCACGGCAAATGATGGAACGGTCGTCAGATACAATCAGTCCCGCTTCAGTGCTCGCCTGCTGCGGGTGAAAGAGCTTTTTGCGACCGCGTCGAAGATGACGTCGTAGGTGTCGTAGGTGTCGTAGGTGTCGGTGTAGTCCCGTCTCGTGTAGTCGATTACGTGGTCGGCCCCGAGGGACGTAACGAGCGCCACGTTTGATGTGCTGCATACGGCAGTGACCGTGGCGCCGTAGCGCTTGGCGAGTTGCATCGCGGCCGTGCCGACAGCTCCGGAGGCGCCGTTGATAAGAATGGACTGGCCGCTCCGGAGGCGCGCTCCATCGCGGAGGAACGGCAACGCCGTGATGGATCCGTCAAAGACGGCGACGGCCTCCTCGTCACTCAGGTTGCCCGGCTTCGCCGCGATTACCCCGTCTTCCTGCACGACGACATACTCAGCGTAGGCACCGAAGTTGGTCACGTTGACGCCGGAAACGCGGTCACCAACTTGGAACTCAACTACGGAGCTGCCCACTGCCTCAATTTCGCCAGAAAAATTGGTGCCGAGGATGGGCCATTTCGGTTTGCGCAGGCCGAAGTACATCCGCGTCAGAGCGGAGCCCGCCCTCGCCTCGCACATCGCGGAAGTCACCACTTAGGCGCGGTTTAGTACAAGCACTTCGTTGTCGCCGGGAACCGGCTTTGCCAGGTCTTCGATGCGCAGCGATTCGGGTGCGCCGTAGCTGCTGGAGACGATTGCCTTCATGATGTCGATCCTTCTGTTGGGTAGTTCGTTGGGACACTACTCGTACCGGAGCGCATCGATGGGGTTCTGCCGTGAGGCGCGTCGTGCGATTTGAGGGGCAGGACTTATGCGCTGAGGTGGATGACGCGTTTGGCAGCGCCTGAACTCTGGCAGAACCACTTCGATGTCAGGGTGTAGGGCGTCACGCTCTCCACTGGACGTCAGTTGCCATCGACATTCAGTGTCTTTCGCCGGGACTGAAGGCGTTTGCTCCTGCTGCAGCAGAGAGGCGATATTCGATCTGCATTGGCGTCCGAGTATTTCCCTAGCTGAGTCAATAGCGTGGTTGTTGAGTAGGTTGTGAAGGTGTCCAATGAAGAACCTCGCTGGCCAATCTTCCTATTCGAACAGGACGGCTTTCCGGTTGCAGTGCCGACGTCCGATTTGCTGACGGCGGCGTATGAGATGAATAGGTGGGACGAAGTATTGGTTGCTTTTGATTCTGAAGGCCGAGAACTTTTCCTCGAAGGAAAGCCCACTGATTTCAGTGTTGAATTGGCTGATGATCCGAATCTGGAGATTCGTGGCGCGTCGCCTCATCGGGTAGCGCTGTTCTGACGACCCGGTGTGTTATCTCGTGACATCGTGGACACTGAATCTCACCACTTCGGGGACGCTGGGTCTCATGGCTTCGTGCACAGCTACCGCCCCGACTCATCGAGCACCGCGGGGAGGTCGCTCTGGAGCTTGGCAAACTGTGTCCGATACTCCGCGTTCTCGCGTTCCCGGGGCTTCGTCGGGTGGGTCACGCCGACGCCCTGGATCGAGTACGAGGCGACGTATCGGCCTCGAACGTTGAGCGCGACCATCGGTAGCGGGAACGAGAAAACGATCTCGGCGGTGACAGGGTCGGTGAGGAGAAACGCAGTCTCGGTGATTGTCCGGTAGACCCTGCGGTCGGCGAACGTTGTTGGCAGGGACACGTGGTAGCCCTGAAAGTAGACCTGCCGGTTCGCTCTGGTGACTTCCACGAGGGACTGGTCCGCGGTCTGGGGCCGCGCGGTGTCGTCGGGCATGACCTGCCCGGTCTTGGAGATCGTCAACGACGCCCGGTGAAGCTCTGAATGTCGTCGCTTGCGAGCCTGCCGGTACTCGGAGGCTTTCGCTTCTAGCACCGACAGTGGGATCGGCTCGGTCGCTGGCGTGTGTTCGAGCGAATCCCACGCCGCCCGCGGGGTGGCCTGGTTGAGGGCTTGATGCTGTCGGCGGTTGTTGTAGTGCTCCCGGAACCGCTGGATCCGGACACGGAGCTGCTCGAGAGTTACCGGCTGGTCGGAGTCGAGGTAACGGATCAGGGTCTGGTGGGATCTCTCGTTCTTCCCCTGGGTGGTGGGTTTGCCCGGCAGCCCGCTGATCGGCATGGTCCCCTTGGATGCCAGGAAAATCTCCACCGAGCCGATCGTGCCGGCGCGCAGCTGGTTGAACGCCAACGAGTTATCCGACCACCCGTCATCGGACGGGATCAACACGGTGTGCCCGTCCTCGATGATCGTGGCCAAAACCTGCCGGAACTCCGCACTCTCCAGGCGGGGCAGGACACGCTCACGCAGCACGACCACGTAAACGTCCTCGCAGGTCCCTCCGAGGACCAGGTCAAGGGCGGCGACGGCGCCTTGATCGGCGATTAGGGACCCGGCCATTGCGTCGCCGGGCTCGCACACGATCATCCACAGAATCCGGGCCAGACGTTCAACGCTGAAACCGTGTTCCTGGGACAGTTCAGTCAGGGTGGCAGTCATGGCGGCCGGCGACCTGGTTTCTGGCCACTTCCCGGCTGATCGTTGACGGCGCCCGGCCCAGAGCCGCCGCGATGCGGCGCACCCCGTGACCCCGGGCGAGCTGGAACCCGATCTCCTCTCGCTCTCGCTCTCGCAACGACAAGAGTCCGACACGGGCAACACTGAAATCCTGAACCGGTGATGGCAGCACCTTCTGATGCTCGCTTAACCACCGATACCCAGTCGGACGCGACACCCCAGCAGCCTGCGCCGCGACGGCCACCGATAGCCCCGCGTCCACCCCCTCCCAGAACGACAAACGGACACTCAAAGGCGACAACGGTCGAGCCATCGAAACACCCCACAGATTTCAGGGTGTTGCTCTCACCAACTGAACTCGCCCACCTTCCGAGTGCATCATTTCAGCGTTATGCGAGGGGACGGCAGCGATCACTCACCGATATTTGTGATTGTTTCCAAAAGGGAGATCCGTCTAGGTACCACAACGGACTTAGACCGCTTACCGTTCTACGCCAACGGAGTGGGGGCTCTAGCTGTACTTCCCATTGACGTTGTGAACGCGGTCGATGGGTGATTTGCCGCCGATGCCGGTATGGGGCCTGTGGTGATTGTAGCTATGGATCCAGTCTTGGTATGCGTCGGC
>NZ_SOGQ01000075.1 GCF_004403465.1 Cryobacterium sinapicolor
CACCTACCAGCAGTGGGTCCATGACTACAATCACCACAGACCCCACAGCGGCATCGGAAACACCCCACCCATCAACCGCGTTCACAAGGTCTCTGGGAGTTACAGCTAGGCGTCGAGGCCGACCAGCACGGGCTCGGGTTGCAGGATCACGCCGAACTCGGACTGCACCCGAGCCTCCACCAGTCGGGCGAGTTGCGCGACCTCGTCGGCGGTGGCCCCGCCGGTGTTGGTCAGCGCGAGCGTGTGTTTGCTGGAGATCGCCGCACGGGAGCCCGGCAGCCGGAAGCCCCGGGGTATCCCCGAGTGCTCGATCAGCCAGGCGGCGCTCAGCTTCACGAGCGGAACGGGCCGGGTACCGGGGATCGGCCCGACGCCGGCGTATTCGTCCAGCGGGATCACCCGATCGGGCAGCTCTTGATCGCCGAGCGGCCATCGCGGCACGGCGTCCGGCAGGGTGCGCGAGAACGCCAGCGACACGATCGGATTGGTGAAGAAGGACCCGGCGCTGCGGGTGTCGGTGTCGTCCGGGTCGAGCACCATGCCCTTCGCGGCGCGCAGGGCCAGCACGGCGCCGCGCAGCTGCGCGAGCGGCACCCGGTCGCCGAGTTGCACGCCGAGGGCGGTCGCGAGCTGCGGGTAGGCCACCGGCCGGCTGAGGGCGCCGCCGAGAACGGATGCCTCGGCGCGCGTGTCGTGCAGGTTCAGTTCGACCGCGATCACCAGCCCGCGGAGCCCCTGTTTCAGAGCGGAGGTGCGGTAGCCCAGTTCGAGTTCGCCGGCCGCCATCCGTCGCCGTTCGCCGCGCTCGTGATCGAGGAAGTCGATGGCCGCAAGACTGTTGCCGAGTTCCTGGCCGTAGGCACCGATGTTCTGCACCGGGGTGGCCCCGGTCGACCCGGGGATGCCGGACAGTGCCTCGATGCCGGACCAACCCTTCGCCACGGTGTAGGCCACCAGCTCGTCCCAGGGCTCGCCGGCCTGCACCCGCAGCACCAGCGAGGACGAGTCGGACGGGTCAGAGGACGACGGCGAGACGATGCTCATCCCGCGGGTCAGCACCCGGATCACCGTGCCGTCGAAGCCCGCGTCGGCCACGATCGTGTTGGAGCCCCCACCGAGCAACAGCCACTCGTCGCCCGAGGCCCATACCTCTAGCGTCTGGTCCACCAGGTCCTGCTCGGTGGCCGGGGACACCATCCGGGCGGCGGGGCCGCCCACGCCCATCGTGGTCAACTCGGCGAACGTCGGCGCAGCAGAAGCGGCAGAAACAGAGGAAACGGGGCTCGTCATCGGAGAACCGTTCAGACCAGCCGCACGCGTGCCTGCGCCTTGCCGAGCACAGTCACCTCGCCCGACGAGACGGTGAGGTCGATGCGGGCGACGCCGGCATCCGTGTCGATGGCGCCGACCTTGGCGACCACGGTCACGACTGCGACACCCGCGGCCGGCACCAGCACGGGGCGGGTGAACCGCACCTGGTAGTCGACGATGCGGCCGGGGTCACCGGCCCAGTCGACGACCGGCTGCACGACGAAGCCCATGGTCAGCATGCCGTGCGCGAGCACGCCGGGCAGTCCCACCGACACGGCCACGTCGTCGCGGTAGTGGATGGGGTTGAAGTCTCCGGATGCGCCGGCGTAGTGCACGAGGGAGTCGCGCGTGAGCGGGAACGTGCCTTCGGCGATGACGTCTCCGACGGTCAGGTCGGCGAGGCGGGGCGTAGCGATGATGGTCATTCGTCTCCCCTGACGACGAGGGTGGAGGTCGCGGTCACGACGTGCGCGCCGGCGGCGTCGACGATGGTCGACACGGCTGTCACCATGGAGTGGCCGCCGAGGCTCTTCACGCTCGCGACGGACAGCGTGGCGGTGAGCTCGTCGCCGGCCACGATCGGGCGGCTGAATGTGAACCGCTGGTCGCCGTGCACGACGCGGGTGAAGTCGATGCCGGCATCCGGTTCGGCCAGAAGCTGCGCCAGGGTGGCCTCCTGCACGACCACGGCGAACGTGGGCGGGGCGACGACGTCGGCGTAGCCCGCGGCGCGCGCGGCCTCCGGGTCGAGGTTGATCGGGCTCGTGGCGAAGACCGCGCGGGAGAACTCGCGCACCTTCTCCCGGCCGACGAGATAGGGGGCGACGGGCGGGAAGACCCGCCCCTGCAGTTCGGGGTTGACAGTCACAGGGCGAGTTTACCGGCCTCGGCCGGGGACGGCGCCATCGGGCAGACTGGCTGATGTGAAGATCAAGCGCGTGCGTCTGGGTGACCCTGAGGTGGTCCCGCTCCTGACTGACCTGGCGCGGGAGTATGACGAGCGGTACGGCGACGGCGACTCCGTGCACGACGTTTCGGCGGATGCCTTCGCCCCGCCGAGCGGCGTGTTCCTCGTGCTGCTCGATGGGGGCGTGACGGTGGCGGGTGGCGGCATCCGTCGCCTGAGTGAGACGACCGGCGAGGTGAAACGGATGTGGACCAACCCGGCCTACCGCCGGCAGGGCCACGCCGTGGCTCTGCTCGCCGCCCTCGAGGAGGTGGCGCAGCAACTCGGCTACCGGCGCCTGCGCCTGGAGACGGGCCACGCGCAGCCGGAGGCGCTCGCGCTGTACCGGCGCCTCGGCTACCGGGAGATCGGCAATTACGGGATCTACGAGAACGCGACCGGGTTCGAGCGCACGTTCGCCGTGCCGGAGGGCCTCCCCTGATCTGCGGCATTGGCCAGCGACACGCCCGCTTGCTACCGTAGACCTGTCATGCCTAACAAATTAGAGCCACACCCCGACCTTCCCATCGACCTGCCCACGGCCGAGCGCATCCATGCGGCCGTCGCGCATTATGGCGAACAGGTCGTCATCGACAACTCCGTCGCGCTGCTGCGCGCCAAGAACGCCGGCAAGGACTTCCTGCTCTACGCCGGCGGACGCCACGCCCTGGGCATCCTCGAAGGTGCCCCGGCCCTCTACTGGCCCGAGCTGTGGGGCGCCCGCGCGCTGCTCTATGTGTGGGGCGAGACGGCCGCGCCGTACGTCGTCGTCGGCATGAACAACCAGGCTTGGCGGGTGCGCGAGATGTGCGCCAAGGTCGTGCTGCTGCGCGGCCTCGCGGTTGCGCCCAAGCTGGTGCGTTTGACCACCGACGAGGTTCCGCGCGTGCGCGCCGCGGCCCTGCACGCGCTGGCCGCCCAGGGCACCGCCGACCACCTCGCCACCATCGTGCAGCGTCTGCGCGACCCCGACAAAGAGGTGCGCCGCGCGGCCCAGCAGGCCCGCGACGTGCTCAACGAGCGGTGCAACCTCACGGTCGAGCAGGGCCAGGGCATCGAACAGACCCACGGAACGCGGCACACCCACCCGAGCGAGTAGCCGAGCCCGGCACCGGGACACACAGCACCGAGCACACACAGTACCGAGACGGGGGGTCCGGATGTTCCATCGCTTCGTGGCCATGGGCGACAGCTTCACCGAAGGCGTCGGAGACAACTTGCCGGGCGGCCAGGTGCGTGGCTGGGCCGACCTGGTCGCGCTCGGGCTCGCCGCGGCATCCGCTCACCCGGTCTCCTACGCGAACCTCGCCGTGCGCGGCCGCCTGCTCGGACCGATCGTGGACGAGCAACTCGAGCCCGCGCTCGCGCTCGGCCCCGACCTGCTCAGCATCTGCGGCGGCGGCAACGACGTGATGCGCCCGCGGGTCGAGATCCCCTACGTGGTCGACCTGATGCGGCAAGTCGTCGACCGGGCCGAGGAGCAGGGTGTGCACGTGCTCGTGCTCAGCGGGGGCAATCCCTCGCATCATCTGCCGCTCGGCAACCTGATGCGGCGGCGCGGGGACCAGCTGGCGGATGCTGCACGCGCGGCCTTCGACCGGCAGGGCGTCACCCTCGTAGACAACTGGGCCGACTCCGAACTGGAGCACAAGCGGTTCTGGTCGGTCGACAAGCTGCACCTCAACGCCCTCGGGCACACCCGGGTGGCCACCAATGTGCTGGCCGAGCTGGGGGTTCCGGTTCCGGTGGAGTGGCTGGATGCGCCCGCCGCGGCCGACGAGCAGGTTCAGGGCACGGCCGCCTACTACCGGGAGTTCGTGCTGCCGTGGATCGGGCGCCGGCTGACCGGACGCTCCTCCGGCGACGGCCGCCCGCCCAAGCGCCCCGCCCTGGAGCCCGTCGACGTCGGCTGACCGCGCCCCAGCATGGATTGACGGGAATCGGTGCTCGGCGGTAGATTGCATCGATAGTCATCAATATATGCAGGACCGTGCAGGTTTCAGTCGAGGGAGAACGACATGAGCGAGAACAACAACCCGGTGCGCGACGAGGTGCGCGCCCGCTATGCGAGCGTGGCCCTCTCGGTCACGAACGAGGGGCGCCGGTCGCTGCTCGCCGCCGTGCCTGCCGCCGCGAGCTGCTGCGGCGCCGACGCAGCGGCTGCCCCGGGCACGGCTGCCAGGGCAACCTCCTGCTGCGGTACCGGCGACACCGCCGCCGAAACCCCTTCGTCCATGGATGCTGCCGCCTGCTGCGCGCCGGTCGCCATCGACGAGAGCCTCGTCTTCGGCTCGGCGCTCTACGACGACGCGACGACCGCTGACCTGCCGGGCGCCGCACTGCTGGCGAGCCTCGGCTGCGGCAACCCCACCGCGGTCGCCGACCTGCAGGCGGGCGAAACCGTGCTCGACCTCGGCTCGGGCGGTGGCATCGACGTCCTCCTCTCCGCCCGCCGGGTCGGTCCCACTGGGTTCGCCTACGGCCTCGACATGACCGACGAGATGCTCGACCTCGCCCGGCATAATGCGGCCGCAGCCCAGGCACAGAACGTCGAGTTCTTGAAGGGCACGATCGAGGAGATCCCGCTGGGCTCCGGCAGCATCGACGTCGTCATTTCCAACTGCGTGATCAACCTGTCGACCGACAAACCCGCCGTGATTGGAGAGATGTTCCGCGTGTTGCGGCCCGGCGGGCGCGTCGGCGTGTCCGACGTCGTGGCCGAGAACCACCTCGCGCCCGCCCAACGGGCCGAGCGCGGCTCCCACGTGGGCTGCATCGCCGGCGCCCTCTCGATCGCGGAGTACGAGACCCTGCTCGCCGCAGCGGGCTTCGAGCAGGTGAGCGTCACCCTGACCCACGAGGTGACCGACGGGATGCACGGGGCCATCGTGCGGGCGGTCAAGCCGGCCGGCGCCGTCTAGCCGGCGAGTCGTTTAGCGGGCCGGTGCCGTCCGTCCGGGCCTGCCAGCGCCGTCTCTCACTGACCGGCGGCCGGCACACGCAGCAGGGCACCCTCCTGCCGGCAGGTGGCCGCCGCGATCCGCATGGCGGCGACCAGCAGGGCCTGCCAGCCCGCGGCATCCGTGGGCACGCCACGCGTCAGCATGGTCTGCACGGACGAGGCGAGGGTGGCGTCGCCGGCTCCCATGGTGTCGACGACGGCCCCGGGGAGCACGGCGATCGGCTCGCTGACCAGCAGATCGGCACTGGCGACGGATGCCCCCGCGCGCCCGGCCGTGGCCAGCACCGTCCGCGTGCCGCCGGCCAGCAGCCGCTCCCGCAGTTCCTCGAGGGTGCTGCTGTAGAGCAGCTCGGCATCCTCGTCCCCGACCTTCGTGAGGAGGCTCCGGGCCGCGATTCGTTTGAAGTTCGCCGCGAACAGGTCGCCGTCGGCGAGCATGCCCGCTCGGGGGTTCGGGTCGATCACGAGGCGGCGTTCCGGCTCCGCGACCGCGGCGATGAAGGCATCCGTCTGGGCAGTGTCGTCGAAGGGGAAGCAGCTCACGACCACGAGGCGGGCGTCGTCGAGGGCCGCGCGCTCGGCCGGACCGAACTCGATGCGGCGCTTCTTCGCGGCCTCGTTGAAGGCATAGCTGGGCTCGCCGTCGGTGCGGTCGGAGGTGGCGCGGGAGCTGCCGAACGGGCCGGGAGTGGCGACCAGGGTCACGTCGTGGGCGGCGAGGAACTCGCGCAGCCGGGCGCCGTCGGCGTCGTCCCCGACCATGGCGATCAGGGTGGTCGGCACACCGAGCACGGCCAGGCCGACGGCCACGTTGAGGGCGGCGCCGCCGGGGAACTCCAGGCGTGAACCGGGACTCAGCATCTCGTCGATGAGGGCGTCGCCGACCACGACCACGCGGCTCTGCTCCGTCAGGTTCTGCTCCGTCATGCGGTCTCTCCCTTATACCTGCCACCAACCGTGTGGCACCAAGCCTAGGTGCGTGAGTCCCCGTCAATCTCGAACGAATTCGACGGAGATTCTCGTGCAGAACCGCCTTTTCGGCCGCGTGAGAGGCGATTTTGCCAGAATCTCCGTCGAATTCGTTCGGGGCGGGCACCCCACGCCGGCCGCACCGGCCGGCCTAACCAGACTCGGCCGCGTTTGTCCAGCCCCTTCCGCCGGGTGAGGCCCGGCCGTAGGATCATCCATAGGCAGGGTTGCTCCCCGAACACCGGTCCTTAGTCCCTGATTGCAGGGTCCGAATGAGACCGGAGCGAAGCACCCTAGTCGGGGGCAGGACATCATCGGGGTGACCTGCCCCCACACCACAAATAGCACCGGATCAGCTTTTACAGCACGTCAGGTACAGTCGGAGCATGGCCTTCGACGCACCGACCCCGTTGATCGCGCCGCCCCCTCCGGGAGCGCAGCCCCCGTGGATCTCCGCCGACGAGATCTTCGCCCGCGTCGGGTTCGGTGCTGCGGCGCGTGCCCTGCAGGCCGCCGTGCGCGCCGGGCTCGACCCGGCGCACGATTTCTCCCGCAGCATCCTGCCCCTCGACCGCGGCCAGCTGCTGCTCATGCCGTCCCGGTCAGCGGAGTACGTGGGCGTCAAAGTCGCCACCGTCGCACCGGGCAACCTGCAGCTCGGCCGTCCACGCATCCAGGGCGTCTACCTGCTGATGGATGCCGCCACGCTCAGCCCCGTCGCCCTGCTCGACGGCATCGCGCTGACGACCCTGCGCACCCCGGCGGTGTCGGCCGCCGTCGCCGACCTGATTGCGCCCGCCGAGGTGGAGCACCTCGTTGTGTTCGGCGCGGGACCCCAGGCGGAGGGCCATGTCGAGGCGATGCGGGCCATCCGTGACGTAGGACGGGTCACAGTGGTCGGCCGGCACCCGGGCCGCGCCGAGGCGCTTGCTGAGCGGGTGCGGGCCGCCGGGCAGCCCGCGCAGATCGGTACCCCCGACGCCGTGCGCGACGCGCAGCTCATCGTCTGCGCCACCACCGCTCGCACTCCGCTGTTCGACGGATCCCTGGTCCCGCGGGACTCCTGCACGGTGGCGGTCGGGTCGCACGAGCCCGACGCCCGCGAAATTTCCAGCACGCTGATCGGGCGTGGGCAGGTCGTCGTCGAAAACCGGCAGGTCGCGCTGCGGGAGGGCGGCGACGTGCTGATCCCGCTCCGGGAGGGCGTGATCGAGGCCGGCTCCCTGGTGCCGATGCGGGACATCCTGACCGGCACGGTCGCCGTCGACCACACCCGTCCCCGCGTGTTCACGAGCTCGGGCATGTCCTGGCAGGACCTGGTGGTCGCCGCCGCCGTCTTCCGTCAGGAGGGCCGCGGATAGTGTCGAACCAACTCGACGGAGATTTTCTGCTGAGAACGGTTTTTCAGAGCGTTTGGCACCGTTTCGGGCAAAATCTCCGTCGAATTCGTTCAGGACCCGGCGGACCCGGGCTCGCCGAACCGCGGGCGGACCGGCTTCAGCCCACGCGGGCGGGCGACGGATGCGGCGGCGACGGTACCGCAGGCACGGCCGGCACCGCGGGCACCCCCGGCACCGCGCGCAGCCGGTGCCCCTGCTCCACCCGTTGCCCCCAGGAGGTGCCGGCAATGATCAGCCCGGCCCCGAGCACCGCCACCAGGCCGAGCCTCTCACTGCCAAGGCTCACCCCGACGAGCACCGCCCAGACCGGCTCGGTGCCCATCAGCAGGCTGGCGCGCGCGGCGGAGGTGTGCCGGATGGCCCAGGTCTGGGCCAGGAACGCGAAAACGCTGCAGGCCAGCCCGAGGTAGAGCACGCCGAGCCAGGCGGCTGGGCCGAAGGCGCCGATCGCCTGCAGCGTGCCCGGCGCATCCGCCGCGGTGAACACCAGGGCCCCCACGGCGGCCTGCACCAGCGTGATCGTAAGCGTGCCGGGCCGACGGCCGGCGGAGTCGGCGCGGGTGAGTCGGCCGACCATGGTGACGTGCAGGGCGCGAACGAGGGCCGCCGCGAGCATGAGTAGATCGCCCGGGTTCGGGGTGCGGAAACCGTTGCCGGACACGAGCAGCGCCACCCCGACGACCGCGAGAACCGCGGCCACGAAGAACGAGCGTGGCAGCCAGTTGCGCGCCGCGACCGACTCGAGGATCGGGGTGAGGATGATCGTCAGGCTGATGATCAGGCCCGCGTTCGTGGCCGAGGTCACGGCCACACCGGCCGTCTCCAGCCAGAGGATCGCCGCCTGCGTGAGCCCGAGCAACCCGCCCACGGCCAGCTCGGTGCGGGTCGGCCGCCGCGGCCGACTCAGCGCCCAGATCAGCAGCAGGGCCAGCGCGGCCACCAGGAAGCGCAGCGACAGCACGGCACCCACACTCGCCTGCTCGGTGAGTATCTTGGCGGCGAGGTAGCTGCCACCCCAGACCAGCGCGACGAGCAGCAGCACGGCGTCGATGCGGTAGCGTCCGAGCCGCAGGAGGAAGGTCATGGGCCAATGCTGCCGGGCGGCATCCGTTAAGTCTAGATGGCCAATTCTGAACCGACACTTTAGTGTTTACTTATGGATCTGCATCAGCTCTTTATCCTGCGGGAACTCGGCGAGCGCGGCAGCGTCGCCGCCGTAGCCCGCGCGCTGTTCGTTTCGTCCTCGGCGGTGTCGCAGCAGCTGTCCGCGCTGCAGCGCAGCACGGGCGTGGCGCTGACCGAACGACGTGGGCGCAGCCTTGTGCTGACACCCGCCGGCACGGCTCTCGCCACCGCCGCCGCCGGCGTGTCCACGGCGATGGCCGCCGCCGAGCAGTCGGTGGCACATTTCCACGAGGAGCCGGCCGCGCCGGTAAGCCTGTCGGCGTTCCACAGTGCCGGGCTGGCCTGGTTCGGGCCCCTGATCTCCCGACTGTCCGGTCCCGCCGGACCGCCGCTCCGCTGCGGCGACGAAGATGTCGCCCGGCAGGATTTCCCGGCACTGGTTGCCGACTACGACCTCGTCATCGCCCACCGCCTGCCGCACGATCCCCTCTGGCCGGAACGGGTCACCGTCACCCCACTGCTCTACGAACCGCTGGATGTGGCGCTGCATGTCGGACATCCGTTGGCCGGGCGGTCCTCGGTTTCGGTCGCCGACATCGCCAACGAGCCCTGGATCGCCGGGCACCCGGGCTTCCCGCTCGCGGAGGCGGTGAATGTCGTCGCGGCGAGCGCCGGGCACCCGCTACGGATCGAGCACCGCATCAATGAGTTCTTCGTGGCCGCCTCCGTGGTCGCTTCGGGGTCCGCGATCGCGCTGCTGCCGCGGTACACGATGGCGCCGGCGCCGGGGGCCGGCCTGGTGTTGTTGCCGATCGACGACCTGCGGGTCGGCCGCCAGATCGACGTTCTCAGCCGCCCCGAGACGCTGCTGCGGGCCTCGGTGCGCCGGGTGCTGGGCCAACTGGGTGCGGTGGCCGGCTCCCGCACGGAATGACCACTCCGGCGCACGAATCCGATCCACCGCCCTGGTCGGCGTCGCAGAGGTCTTCCAGCGGACCCCCAACGGGCGCTGGAGCCGCAGCCTCACTGCTCGACCAGCTGCTCCCAGTCGCGCTGCACATCGCGGGTGAACTGCAGCCGCCTGACCATGGCGGGAATCTCCCACACCAACCAGATGGGGACCAGCAGGCACGGCCACAGGCCGGCGGGGGTCTGCATCAGTCCGAACACGGCGACGAGCATCGCCAGGGGAATTTTGACCACGGTATCGACCCCCTCAGCGCCGCGCGGTGGAAGGAAATGACTACCGATCATTGAGGCTCCGGGAGCGCGCATCCGCAACGTCGGCGACCTTGGAAACAGCAGAGAAAGTGCCTACCCGCGATCCCGTGCCGCGTCGCCGAACCCGGCCGAAATCTGCCGGGCAACCCGGTTCGCACCCGACTTCCATCCTGACTGGGCATGCTGGAACCCGAATCGTCCCCCACTTCGGCCGGCGGGCGGCGCTGGAAGAGGTCTTCGGCGCCTTCGTGAGGATCGGCCAGGTGCACCGGGCGGACGGCTTGGCCGCCCTGGTCGACTTCGGCTGGGCCGGCCGGCTCGACCTGCAGTTGCGGGAGACGATCCAGGAACTGCTGATCGCCGACCTCCAGTCCGACCCGCAGCCGGGCCTGACGCGGGCATCGGTCGACCGCAGTGAACGGGGAGGGGAATCGACCGAGGCCCCGCCGGAGGCTGGGTTGTTCGGCGATTCTTTGCCTAGCGGCGTGACAAAAGATCGTCCCGTTCCGTCTGAGGTATGAGAGTCCGTGTGATCCGTGGCGGGTCGCGTTCTGTCTGGCACTACCAAAGTCAGCAGGCGGGCTCGCCCAGCTCGTTTCGTCCCGGGGCCCGTTGTCCATCCACGGGCACCCGGTGACGAGGCCTCTGCGCTAGCCTGCCGATTCCGGAGTCCAAAACTGAGCCGGGCGGGTGAACCGCAACCGGGGCTGGGCCCGGGGCAGCGTGACTCACATCGACGAGCTATCGCTCGGACGTCCATCTCCGCCGATGAAGCCGCTCGAATCCGTCCAGGAGCAGATCGAGCGCGAACTCGAACTCGTATTGGTCATCGCAGCCGCGTCCGACAACGGAGTCGTCGTCATGCGGTGTCGCTGTGGCGATCGTCACGATGTTCGGGTAGAGCCTTGCCATGTGTGCGAACATCTCAGCCTGGGCGTCGGGGCTCGCCGGCGGTTGGGCATTGCCCTTCGGATTGCCTGAACCTCCGAACAGCTCCTGTGTGAATCCCCACATTCGACCACCGAGGGCGTGCATCACGTGGTGGGCCAGGTCGGGTGTGAACCCGCCCGCCAGGAAGATTCCCGCGAACGAGTCCTGGTATTCCAACACGGAGGGGGTCGGTTTACTCCGCGACTCGATTGCCTGACGTGCCCAGCGGTGATGGTGGAGCGCGCTTCTCGCGGACAAGACACGGTGCCGGATGGCGTCTCGCCAGCAGGAGTCGAGAACGGGAGGGTCGATCTCTCGGATGATGACCTCGACCATTCCGTCGAGCAGGTCCTCCTTGTCGGCGACGTGTTTGTACAGCGCCATGGGCACGACGCCCACCTCCTGTGCGAGTCGGCGCATGCTCAACGCGTCGATGCCGATCTCATCCGCAAGGGTGACTGCCGCCTCGAGGACTCGCTCGCGGTTCAACCGCGCACGCCTCGGTACTTGCGTTTTCTGGCCCATTGATACTCTTCCATGCCGCCGAAGATCACTCATTGACAAGTGTACGAAGTACACTTTACACTTCCAACAAAAGGCATACGTCGTACACCTCATTCCGACTGTGTGCGGCACACCCCGAATCGAAGGGAAAGTCATGAAGTTATACAGACCGACCGCCGTCGTCGCCGGCGTGTTCTTCCTCCTCACCGAGGTAGGGGCCATTGCAGGGGCCATGCTCTACAGTCCGATCCGAAACGTCGGCGACTACATCACCGGCGGCGGCCCGGATGGCCCTGTCCTCCTCGGCCTGCTTTTGGAACTGCTTTTGGTGATTGCTGCCGTCGGGACCGCCGTCACGCTGTACCCGATCCTGAAGAGGCAACACGAGGGGTTGGCGCTGGCGTTCGTCGCCGCTCGCGTGCTGGAGGCAGCGGTCATCCTCGTCGGAACCCTGAGCCTGCTGACGATCGTCTCGCTTCGCCAGCAGTTCGTTGGAACCGGAGACGCCGACCCGGCCACACTGGCCACAATCGGTTCCACGCTTGTGGCCCTGCGCGACTGGACGTACCTGGTCGGACCGAACTTCGCCTTCGGTGCCGCTTCACTGCTCCTCGCTTCGCTCATGTACGCGTCCCGCCTGGTGCCCCGTGGCATTGCCGTGCTCGGGTTGGTCGGTGGGCCGCTGGTCAGCTTCTCCGCGATCGCCGTGATGCTCGGACTCTATGGCCAGTTCTCCACCCTCGGCCTCCTCGTAGCGCTCCCGGTATTCGCGTGGGAGTTGTCTCTCGCCGCGTGGCTCATCGCCAAGGGCTTCCGGCCGGCGAGCATCCTCGCCCCTCCCACCGCTCCGGTCTCCACAGCCGCGCGGTGAGGGCCGGGACAGGCCAGGTCGACATGAATACCACCAGAACCGTTGCCATTGTCGGAGCCGGGTATGCCGGCGTGTTGGCCGCCAACCGCCTGCAAGCATCGCTCACAGAAACTGAACGCCTCAGAATGAGCATCGTGATGGTCAATCCGCGGGCGGTTTTCATCGACCGGATCCGACTTCACCAACTGGCGGCGGGAACGACGGATGCCGCCACCATCCCTCTGGACCACGTCCTCCACCCTGACGTCACCGTCATCGTGGGTGAAGTCACCCGAATCCTGCCGGAACGGAACGGCATTGTGATCGACGCAGCGAAGGGGCCAATCGAACTGCCGTACGACGTACTGATTTACGCCGTCGGCAGCGGCGCTCCACCGTCGATTCCGGGAGGCGCCTCCTCCCATTCGGTGGGAACCCACGACGAAGCCCTCATGGCGGGCGCAGCGGTGCGGAGACTTGTACCGGGCAATCGTATCGTTGTCGTCGGCGGTGGGGCCACTGGAGTGGAAATGGCATCGGAACTTGCGGAAGAGAACCCTCAGATGGACATCGCGCTTGTGTCAGCGGGACCGTTGCTGAGTTCGCTGCCGCAGCGAGGCCGGAAGTACGTCAAGAGCACCTTGGCGTTCCTCAACGTCCAGGTCGTCGAGAACGAGCGCGTTGTCCACGTGGACATGAACTTCGTGGAGCTTGAAGGCGGGCGGAGGATTCGAAGCGACCTGACGATCTGGGCCGGGTCCTTCACTGTGCCGGCGCTTGCACGAGCGAGCGCTTTGGCGGTGGATGCCGCGGGGAGGCTGAATATTGGCTTCGTTGGGCACCACTTGTGGTGCGGTTGAGCCCCACTGTTCAGATGCGTGATTCGTGTCGTTCAGCCCCACTACCGGCGTGGTTGAGCACCACCTGA
>NZ_SOGQ01000029.1 GCF_004403465.1 Cryobacterium sinapicolor
CCGGGGACAGGAACCCCTGCCGCGCCGCCAACCCGGAGTGCCCAAGCTCCGGCCGGGACCGGCGGGCGATCGTGCCCGCCATCCACGCGGCGCGGGTGTCGAGCAGCCGGCGGGCCGACACGATCTGCCCCTGACCAGCCAACAGGGCGGCATCAGGCAGAGCCTCATAGTCCGCACTCGAAGAGCCCAACAGGGCCACAGCCTCGGCCACCTGCCTGAGGTCTTCCGCGAGGTTCATCATGTTCCAAGGATACCTTAATGGGCACACGTAGTCGAGAGTGGTTCACATACTTGGGCTAGTTTATTCGAAGATTTGTACGCTCATCTCGAGGGCGGCCTACCGGATCTCGACAGGCTCGACCACCGCGGCGGGAACCTCGGCTCGGCGGCTCGGCAACTTCGCGGCTCGGCGGCTCGGCAACTCGGCAACGCGGCAACTCGGCGGCTCGGCAACTCGGCGGCTCGGCAACTCGGCGGTACAGCGACTCCGCGAATCCGCGACTCCGCGACACAGCGACACAGCGACACAGCGACTCCGCGGCTCGAGGCTCGAGGCTCGCGGCTCGCGGCTCGAGGCTCGCGGCTCGCGGCTCGCGGCTCGCGGCTCGCGGCTCGAGGCTCGCGGCTCGCGGCTCGCGGCTCGCGGGTCGCGGGTCGCGGGTCGCGGAAGGCTCGACCGCCGGAGGGTCGCTGGATACCATGAACATCATGGTCGCTCATTCCGACAAACCCGTCCTGCTGTTTGTCTCCGTGACGGATTGGGAGGCTTGGCTGGAGGCCAATCTCCACCACGAGGGCATTCGTTTGCAATTGCGGAAGAAGCGATCTGCGGCGCCGGGGATCACCCATCCGCAGGCGCTCGAGATCGCGTTGTGCTTCGGCTGGATCGACGGGCAGGTGAGCTCCCTGGACGACGACTACTTTCTGCAGGCATTCACTTCCCGACGGCCCCGCAGTGTGTGGTCACAGATCAATCGTGATGCGGCCCAGGCCCTGATCGCCGAGGGGCGGATGCGTGCCGCCGGGTTGGCGGAAGTCAACCGTGCGCAGTCCGACGGACGCTGGGACGCGGCCTACCGCCAGAAGAAGAGTGAAGTCCCTGCGGACCTCCAGGCGGCCCTCGATGCCAGCCCGGCCGCCGCCGAGTTCTTCCGGGCTCTCACAGCGCAGAACCGATTCGCAATCCTGTTCCGCCTCGATGCAGCCAAGCGGGCCGAGACTCGCGCCACGAAGATCGCGACCTACATCGGCATGCTCGGGCGCGGGGAAACGCTCCACCCGCAGAAACCCCGGGCCACCCCTGCCGGTGAGACCTCGCTGGACGCATCGCTATAGAGTTCCGTCATATTCTTTGTAGGTCTTCACCGAGATCGGGTCCGCGCCGAATTCTAGATTGAGGAACATGACCTCCAGCAACGGCCTTGACCGCATCCCGACGCCCCACATTCTGAGCGTGCGCGATCTCGCCCAGATAGCCATCTTCGCCGCCCTGATCGCCGCTCTCGGACTGCCCGGCGCCCTGAGCATCGGGGCCGTGGCCGTGCCGATCACCTTCCAGACCCTCGGCGTCATGCTGGCCGGCGCCATCCTCGGTGCGCGCAAGGGCTTCTTCGCCGTACTCCTCCTGCTCGCCCTCGCCGCAGCCGGCCTCCCCCTGCTGTCGGGCGGGCGGGGCGGAATCGTCTGGTTCACCACTTCACCCGCCGCCGGCTACCTCTACGGCTGGCTGCTCGGCGCCCTGGTCATCGGCTACCTGACGGGACTGCTCCTCCCCCGCTACCGATTCTGGGCGGCGCTCGGTGCCACCGCGCTCGGCGGCGTCGTCGTGGTCTACCTGATCGGCGTGCCCGTCACCGCGATCAACCTGGGCCTGCCGATCTGGGTGGCCCTGGTCGATGCCACGAAGTTCCTGCCCGGCGACATGGTCAAGGTCGTCGTCACCGTACTGGTGGCCCGTCAGGTGCACAGGGCCTACCCGGGGCTGATTCCCCCGCGCCGACGCGCCGCCGCCGACGTCACTGCGGGAGCAGTCACCGCCCCGTCATGAGCACGATCGAGATCGACGGCGTCTCGCATGCCTTCGGTGAACGGATGGTGCTGCGCGACATCCGTCTGACCCTCACCGAACAGCGCATCGGCATCGTCGGGGCGAACGGGTCGGGAAAGTCCACCCTCGTGCGCCTGATCAACGGGCTGATCAAGCCCGACACGGGGACCGTGAGCGTCGGCGGCCTCGACGTAGCCCGGAACGCCAAGGCGGTGCGCCGGCAGGTCGGCTTCATCTTCACCAACCCGGACAACCAGATCGTGATGCCCACGGTCGCCGAAGACGTCGCCTTCACGCTGCGCCGCCGCGGGCTGACACCGCTCGAGATCACGACCCGCACGCAGGCGGCGCTCGTGCGCTTCGGCCTCGACCAGCACGCCGACCATCCGGCGCACCGACTGTCGGGCGGCCAGAAGCAGCTGCTCGCCCTGGCCGCCGTGCTCGTGGCCGAACCTGCCATCGTCGTCGCCGACGAACCGACCACACTGCTCGATGCGCGCAATGCCCGGAGCATCACCGAACTCCTGCTCGGCCTGAGCCAGCAGGTCATCGTGGTCACCCACCAGCTCGACCTGCTCGCCGCCTTCGACCGCGTCATCGTGATCGAGGACGGCCGGGTGGTCGCCGACGACACCCCAGAGGCCGCACTCGGCGCCTACCGTGAGCTGCTCGCATGATCGGGCTCGCATGATCGGTCTCTACCACCCGGGCCACTCGCTGATCCACCGCGCACCGATGCTCCTCAAGCTGGCGCTCCTCTCCCTCGCTGTGCTGCTCATCGGCCTGCTCGGCGAGCTCTGGCAGCTGGGCGTCTTCCTGCTCGGGGTCGCCGCACTGTTCCTGGTGGCGCGGGTGCCGCTGGGCGCGGCCTGGAAGCAGGTCGGGCCGATCCTCTGGATCCTGGTGATCGCCGTGCCACTCCAGGCCCTGTTCGCCGGCTGGACCACGGCCGGGCTGATGGCCGGCCGCCTGCTGATCGCCGTGGCGCTGGCGGCCCTGTTCACGCTGACGACCACGGTCACGGCCGTGCTCGAGGGGTTCCAGAAGCTGCTCCGACCGTTCCGGCGCTGGGTTGACGCCGACCGCGTCGGCCTGCTTCTCGCACTCACCCTGCGGTGTATCCCGCTCGTCGCCGAGATCGTGTCCGAGGTGATCGAGGCGCGCCGGGCGCGCGGCACCCAGGGATCCCTGCTCGCCCTGGCCGTGCCGGTGGTCGTGCGGTCGCTCTACGCGGCGGATGCGATGGGCGAGGCCCTGGCCGCCCGCGGTCTCGATGACTGAATCGCCTCGGCGGCACCGCTGAAATGGCGCCGTCGAGGCAACTCCGGCATGGCCACTCCGGCAGGGCTACACCCGCATGGCTACACCAGCAGGGCTACACCCGCAGGGCTACACCAGCAGGGCTACACCAGCAGGGCTACACCAGCAGGGCTACACCAGCAGGGCTACACCAGCAGGGCTACTCCGGCAGGGCTACTCCAGAAGGGCGGCTAGGTTGGGACCGACAGCCGTTTCCCGGTTCACCCCGACCGGACAGGTGAAGAGCGGAGCAAGATGACCCAGCCCGGCAGCCAGACCGAGGCGCGACGACCCGGACGGCTCCGACGCGGCATCCGTGCCGGCGGCTGGTGGAGCCTGACCGCGTTCGTGCTCGTCGTGATCGTGTTCCTGGCCTGGGCGAACACGGTGCGGGTTGCCGACCGGGCCGCCGCCGACCAGGTGTTCGCCAACCCGAACGTGACCGTCACCGACACCCCCAATTCCGTGATCCTCGCGCCCACCGACGATGCCGGCGACATCGGCCTGGTCTTCATTCCCGGTGCCCGGGTCGACCCCTACGCCTACCTCTACAAGCTGGCCGGCACGGTTGAGGACACCGGGGCGACCGTCGTGATCGCCAAACCGGTGCTCAACCTCGCCATTCTCGACCAGCGCCCGCTGTCCACGTTCACCGATGCCGTCCCCGACGTGTCCACCTGGTTCGTGGGCGGCCACTCGATCGGCGGCGTGCGAGCCTGCATGCTGGCCGACGACTCGAAGGTGGACGGGCTGGTGCTGTTCGGCAGTTACTGCGCGACCTCGCCGAAACGAACCGATCTGCGGGCCCTCAGTCTCAGCGGCAGCACCGACGGCCTCAGTACCCCGGAGCAGATCGCCGACAGGGCCGATCTGCTCCCGTCCGACACCCGTTTCGTCGAACTCGAGGGGGTCAACCACGCGCGGTTCGGTGATTACGGCGTCGAGAACGGCGACGGCGTGGCCACCGCGCCGACGGATGCCGTCGCCGCCGAAATCACCAACGAGCTCAGTGAATTCCTGTTGGAGACAACCCCGTAGGCGGCAACCTTGCCCGCACTGTGGTCGCGGGGCACACTGAAGCCGTCAGCACCTGACGAACCCGATCGTTGGAGGACGGCATGAGCACCCTGGTCATCTTTGATTCGAGCTCCGGCACCTCGGCGAGGTTCGGCAGCGCAGCGAATACCCGCACCGCAGCGAACTCGGACACCGCAGCGGCCGTCGCCGATGCGATCGCCGTTGAGCTCGGCGAAGGGACCAGGGCAGTCCCCGTCGACAGCCTCGGCCTGGACAGCCTGACCGGCATTGAGGTGCTCGTCGTCGGCAGTCCGATCGTCGGCTGGCGACCCTCGCCGCGGCTGCAGGCCTTCCTCGTCCAGCTTCATCCCGGCACCCTGCGGGGCGTGCGGGCGGCCGCCTTCGACACCCGGCTGCGCACGGTCCTCCACGGCGATGCCGCCGGGAAGATCTCGCGGGCGCTGGAGAAGGCTGGCGCGCACGTCGTGGCCCCGCCGACCGGCTTCATCGTCGAGGGTCGGGGTGGTCCGCTGGCTTCGGGCGAGGCCGGGCGGGCCGCTGCCTGGGCCGGCTCGATTGCATCCGTGCTGCGTCACTGAACTCCGCGTCCCGACTCTGGCGCGTCCCAGGCGCGCATGCACGCGCACGCAGACAGGCCCAGGTCAGCGTGACCTGGGCCTGTCTCGTGCGCTTTCGTCCGGAGTGCTGTGTTACTTGCTGGTCAGCGAGTCCACATATTCCTGGTTCTCGGAGATCCACTTAGCCACGATCGGCTCGTAGTCCTGGCCGTCGTAGTCGACGAACATTGCCTTTTCGAGCGAGTACAACTTGTCGAGGTCCATCTCGAAGCCCTTGATCCACTTGGTGGCCTGCGGGAAGTCCTTCGCGAAGTCGGCCTTCGCGTAGCTGTGCAGGGCCTCGGTGTTGTCGAGGGTGCCCTCGGGGTCCTCGAGGGTCTTGATCGGCAGCGAGCCGTAAGCCCAGTGCGGCTCCCAGAGGGTGACAACGATGTTCTCGCCGGCCTTCGTGGCGGTCGTCAACTCGGTGAGCATGGCGGCAGTCGACGAGGTCTGGTATTCCATGTCCTCGAGGCCGTAGGTCGGGATGACCCGGTCGGTGGTGGCCAGGGTCAGGCCGGCGCCGGGCTCGATGCCCACGATGGTGTTGTCGAACTTGTCCGCATTCGCGGCGAGGTCGGCGAGGGAATCGATCGGGGCGTCCTCGTTGACCGCGATGGTCAGACGGGATTCCTCGTTCCACGCGCCGAGGTCGACGATGTCGTCGCCGTACTCTTTCACGTAGGAGGCGTGGGTCTCCGGCATCCACACGTCCATGTTGAGGTCGTAGTCACCGGTCGAGAGACCCGAGTAGACGGGGGCGACGTCGGCGTATTCCAGCTCGGCGTTGTAGCCCTTCTCGTCGAGGATGGCCTTCCACAATTCAGAGACCGCGACACCCTCGTCCCAGCCGTTGAACACGGCGATGGTGATGTCCTTCTGGTCCTTGTTGCCGTCGCCGACGACGGCGGCTTCGGCGGAGGCGCAACCGCTCAGGGCGAGAAGCCCGGCGGCTCCGACGGCGATGAGGGACAGTGATCGGTTCTTCATGTTTTTCCTTTCTTGTCACCCTCGCGGGCGACCGGGGTCAAGCAGAGAATGAGGTGAATCAGCAGGTGAGGACTCCGAGGCTCCTCAGGCGGCCAGCGCCTGCTGGGCGCGGCGCTTGCGGGCCATCATGATGCGACCGAGCGGTGTGTCTCCGGTGCCCAGCGCCGCGGTGAGGCGGTCCAGGAAGATGGCCAGGATCACGACGGCCAGCCCGGCTTCGAAGCCGAGGGAGATGTCGATACGGTTCAGGCTGGCGACGACCTGGGCTCCGAGGCCGCCGGCGCCGACCATGCCCGCGATGACGACCATCGACAGCGAGAGCATGATGACCTGGTTGATGCCGGCCATGATGGTCGGCATCGCCAATGGCAGCTGGATCTGACGCAGGATGCGCCACGGCGAGGCGCCGAAAGCCGCTCCGGCCTCGACGACCTCCTGGTCGACGCCGCGGATGCCCAGCTCGGTCAGGCGAACACCGGGAGCCATCGCGAAGATGATGGTGGCCACGATGCCGGGCACGACGCCCACGCGGAACAGGATCAGCGCGGGGATCAGGTAGACGAAGGCCGGCATGGTCTGCATGAAGTCGAGGACCGGGCGGATGATGCCCGACGCCACGGTCGACTTCGCGGCCAGGATGCCGAGCGGCACGCTGAACGCGATCGCGAGCAGGCTGGCCACCAGCACGAGCGCGAGGGTGTCCATCGCGTTCTCCCATTGGTCGACTCCGACGATCACGAGGAGTCCGAGGATGGTGCCGATCATGAATTTCCAGCCACGGACGGCGAGGCCGAGGCCCGCAGCGAGCAGCACGATCACCCAGAAGGGCGGCGTGACGAGCAACAGGTCGACGAACTCGTAGGCGCCGTCGAAGATCACCCGGATGAAGTCGAAGAAGAACCCGAAGGTCGCGGTGACGTAGTCGATGAATCCCTCGACGAGGGTGCCCAGGGGAAGTCGGAAGTCGTTCACAGGTCGGCTCCTTCCAGAGCGGTGTCGCGGAGGGTTTCGGTGATCACGTTGATGGAAATCGTCGCCGGGGGCTCGATCACGGGCAGGTCGCCCGTGTTCGTGCTCACGTTGCCGAGCGCGGCCAGAAGGGTCACCCGCGGGATGACGCCGAGCAGACGGTTCTTCTCATCGACCACGGCGATCGACAGGTCGCTGCCTACCGACGGCTCCACCAGGTCGACCAGAGCGGTGTCCGGGCTGACGGAGATGACATCCGTTCGCACGATGGCGCGCAGGTCGGTCTCGCCGGCCTTGACCTGGCCCAGCACGTCGCGGTCGCGCACCACACCGGCGAAGCTGCGGTCGCGGTTCAGCACGAAGGTGGCGGAGGTCTGCAGGTCCCGCATGGTGCGGAGCGCCGCGCGGGGGCCGCCGGTGATCGTGACCACGGAACGCACAGGCTCCATCACGCTGGCCGCGGTCAGTACCCGGGCGCGGTCGACATCCTGCACGAACTGGGCGACGTAGTCGTTGGCCGGGTCGGTCAGGATCTCCTCGGGTGTGCCGATCTGCACGATCCGACCGTCACGCATGACAGCGATGCGGTCGCCGAGGAACATGGCCTCGTTGAGGTCGTGGGTGATGAAGATGATGGTCTTGCCGAGCGCGGCCTGCAGCTCGATCAGCTGTTCCTGCATCTCGCGGCGGATCAGCGGGTCGAGGGCCGAGAACGCCTCGTCCATCAGGAGCACATCGGTGTCGGCGGCGAGGGCACGGCCGAGGCCGACGCGCTGCTGCATACCGCCGGACAGCTCGGAGGGCAGGCTGTCGGCCCAGCCGTCGAGCCCGACCAGACGGATGATCGTGCGCGCCTTGGCCAGTCGCTCCTCGCGGCCCATCCCCTGCACTTCGAGGCCGTAGGCAACGTTGTCGATCACGGTGCGGTGCGGCAGCAGGGCGAAGTGCTGGAAGACCATCGAGATGTTCTTGCGGCGAACCTCGCGCAGCGCGGCGGCGGAGATTCCGGTGATGGACTGGCCGGCCACCGTCACGGTGCCGGACGTGGCGTCCAGCAACCCGTTGAGCATCCGGATCAGGGTGGACTTGCCCGAACCGGACAGCCCCATCACGACGAAGATCTCACCGCGGTGCACCTCGAACGAGGCGTCGATCACGGCGGCGGTGCCCAGCGAGGACACCTCATCGCGGCTGGCTCCCGCGGTCAGCTTCTTGACGAGCTCGTGCGGGCGACGCCCGAACGCTTTGTAGAGTCGATCTGCCTTCACGGCAATGGTTTCGGTCACGGATTCTCCCGGTGCACGCCGAGCGGGGCCGAATCACGGCGACGGAACGGATGCACGCTGTGTCGGACGGGTAGGCCGCGACCGGCCAAGACGCCGTTTCCGGGCGTGGGCTGGGGCGATCATGGGGATCGCGTCCGTCAGGGCCTCACCATACGAAGCGCCGTCCCGATGGGGTCGTGGCTGTACTTTCGCGTCCTGGTGAAGGGTCGTAAGACCAGCCACAACCGTAACACAATGGGTGTTTACGTCGAAGAATCTGCGAAATCAGGGCGTGTGTTCGGTTACAACTCGAACTGCAACACACTCGCGGGACAGTCTCGGGAAGCGGGCGCACGGTGGAACGCGCGCCCGCTTCCCGGACCTGCGCCGCGGGACATCCGTGCCGGGTCGCGATGGACGACCCAGGCGAACTCAGACCTTGAGCGCGGCCGCCTGAGCGACCTTCTCTGTCGCGGCGGCCGTCTCGGCGGCGCTGGGCACCCCGTGGTGGGCGATCATTGTGGTCTCGTCGAACGGCTCATGACGGTCAAGCACCCGGTCGACCTGGGCGCGATCGATCTCCTTGGTCCAGGAGCCGATCAGCACGGTGGCGACGGCGTTGCCGGTGAAGTTCGTGAGTGCTCGGGCCTCGGACATGAAGCGGTCGATGCCCACAATGAAACCGACCCCGTCGAGCAGCTGCGGGGCGTGGGCCTGCAGGCCGGCGGCCAGGGTCGCGATGCCGGCGCCGGACACCCCGGCGGCACCCTTGGAGGCGATGATCATGAAGGCAAGGAGGCCGATCTGCTCGCCCAGGGCGAGCGGCTGGCCCATGGCCGTGGCGATGAAGAGCGACGCCATGGTCAGGTAGATCGCGGTGCCGTCGAGGTTGAAGGAGTAGCCGGTGGGAACCGTGACGCCCACGACGGGCTTGGAGACGCCGAGGTGCTCCATCTTGGCGATCAGGCGCGGCAGCGCCGCTTCGGAAGAGGAGGTCGAGAAGATCAGCAGGTACTCGCGGCCGAGGTAGCGCATCAGTTTGAAGATGTTCACGCCGGTGACGATCTTGAGCAACCCGCCGAGGATGACGACGATGAAGAGCGCGCAGGTCAGGTAGAAGGCGGCCATCAGGGTGAAGAGACTGATCACGGCCTGGAAGCCGGTGGCGCCGACGACGGCTGCGATCGCGCCGAAGGCGCCGATCGGGGCGAGCCACATGACCATGATCAGGATGCGGAAGACCAGGGCCTGAACGTGCGCGATGCCCTCGAGGAGCGGTTTGCCGGCCGGTCCCATCTTCTGCAGCGCGAAGCCGGCGATGAGGGCCACCAGTAGGGTCTGCAGGATGTTGCCGGCCGTCAGCGCGGAGAACAGCGTGGTGGGGATGATGCCCAGGAAGAAGTTCGTCTCGGCGGCTTCCGGCGGCACGAAGGTGGTCGCCGTGAGGTCCAGTCCCGATCCGGGCTTGACCAGGTTGCCCACCACGAGGCCGATCGCCAGGGCGAAGGTGGACATGGTCAGGAAGTAGCCGAGGGCCAGTCCGCCGATCTTGCCGACCGTGGCGGCCTTCGCGATGGAGCCGATGCCGAGGATGATGGTGCAGAAGATGATCGGCGAGATCATCATTTTGATCAGGGCGATGAAGATGTCCCCGAGCGGTTTGAGCGAGACGGCGAATCCGTCCTTGCCGCCGAAGAGCAAGCCGACGATGACGCCGAGGATCACGGCGACGATGACCGCCATGTACAGGTAGTGGGACTTGTCGAACTTCTTCGCGGGCTTCTCAGCGCGATCGCGAGGCATTGACGCCATAAAAGACTCCTTTGTCTAGTAACTAGGCTGGGGTGAGGCGCTGGTGCGCCCGGACCATCCGTTGTGTTTTTCAGACTGGTCGACCGAGCTGCCTGCGTCACTGTTGCGGTCATATTGGTCACGGCCGACGCGCAACGCGGGCGGATGCACGGTGAGAGAAGGATGCGATGGGGCACGGCTGGAGCATTGCGCGCCGCCTGTTCCTGGCGAACGCCCTGTTCATCCTCGCGATGACCGTGTTCGTGGGAACCGCAGCCTTCGTCGATGCCCGCGACCGAGGCTTCGTCGCCGCCGAGGAACGGATGCTGGCAGTCGCCACCGCCATCGCCGACAACCCGCTCGTACTGGACGCCAGCCGCTCGAACGATCCCAGCGCGGTGCTCCAGCCGTACGCTGAGCGGGTCACCACCGACGCCGGCCTCGACTTCATCACGATCATGGCGCCCGACCGCACTCGCTGGACCCACCCGACGGAGTCGGAGATCGGCCGCCCCTACATCGGCACCGTCGCGCCCGCCCTGTCCGGGGAGCCGTTCACCGAGGTGACCACGGGCACGCTCGGCCCCTCGGTTCGTGCCATCGTGCCGATCACCGACGGGCAGGGAGCCGTGCAGGGTCTGGTAGCCGCGGGTGTGAAGACGAGCAACCTCTCCATTGCGCTGAGCGCGCGGCTGCCGGCCGTGCTGGCTGTGGCTCTGATCCTGCTGGCCGCGGGAACAATCGCCACCTGGCTGCTCGGTCGCTACCTGAGCCGGGTCACCCTCGGCTGGGGCCCGGAGCAACTCGCCCAGCTCTTCGTGTACTACGACTCGGTGCTGCATTCGGTGCGGGAGGGTCTGGTGCTGGTCGGCCTCACGGGGGAGGTCGTGCTCTACAACGACCAGGCCGCCCGGTTGCTCGGCCTGCCGCAGCGCTCACCGACCGGGGGTCGGGCATCCGCCGCCGCCGCCCAGAGCCTCGACCGGCTGAATCTTCCGCCTGCGCTGGCCGAACTGCTGCAGAGCGGCCGTCCCGCGACCGACGAGATCCACGTCACCGACACCCGAGTGCTGGTCATCAGCCAGCAGCCGGCGCTGACACCGGGCAACGGCCGCACCAAGCCCGCGCCGATGGGCTGGGTCGCCACCATCCGCGACCACACCGATCTCCAGTCGATGGGCAGCGAGCTCCGGTCGATGCGTACCCTCTCGGATGCCCTCCGCGCCCAGACGCACGAGCACGCCAACCGTCTGCACACCATCGTGTCCCTGATGGAACTCGGACGCGGGGCCGACGCCCTCGACTTCGCCACCAAAGACCTGGAGCAGAGCCAGCAGCTCACCGACGACATGCTCGACTCGGTGGACGAACCGGTGCTCAGCGCCCTGCTGATGGGCAAGTTCGCCCAGGCCAGCGAGCTCGGGGTGCTACTCACGGTCGAGGCGGCGGGACCCCTGGCCCAGTCCGGCCTGTCGGCGCAGGACCTGGTCACGGTCGTGGGCAACCTGGTCGACAACGCGCTCGACGCGGCCGCCGGTGGCGCGGCACCCCGCCGGGTGCACCTCTCGGTCAGTTCCACGCCCGAGGCGGTGACGATCGAGGTGGCCGACTCCGGACCCGGCGTCGACCCGGACGCCGTGACCGACATCCTCCGCCGCGGCTACAGCACCAAGGAGCCCGGCAGTTTCGGCCGGGGCCTCGGTCTCGCGCTGGTGCGGCAGACGGTCAACCGGCTCGGCGGCGGCCTCCGCATCACTCGCCGCGAGGGAGCCGTGTTCACGGTCACCCTCCCCCGGCAGCCGGAGCAGTCCGCCACGGCGGGCGAACCCGGCCTCCCGGCAACGGTGGGCGGATCACATGGCTGACCGGGACATCCGGGTGCTTGTCGTCGAAGACGAGGCCATCGCAGCCGAGGCGCACGCCGCCTATCTCGACCGTTTGACGGGTTTCGTGCACGCGGGCACGGCCGGCGACGGCCATGCCGCTCTGCGTGCCCTGGCCGCGGCCGTCGCCGCCGGGCAGCCCATCGACCTGGTGCTCATGGATATGACCCTGCCCGATCTGCACGGCCTCGACGTGAGCCGACGGATGCGCGCAGCCGGCCTGACCACGGACATCATCGCCATCACGGCCGTGCGCGAACTGCACATCGTGCGCGGAGCCGTGGCGGCCGGCATCGTGCAGTACCTGATCAAGCCGTTCACCTATGCGACCTTCGCGCAGAAGCTGGTGCAGTACCGGGACTTCCGGCTGCAGCTGGCCAGCCAGTCCGCGATGACCAGCCAGACCGACGTGGATCTCGCGTTCGCGAGCCTGCGCACCCCCACCGACCTACCGCGGCCGAAGGGTCTCTCCGAGGGCACCCTGGGTGCGGTGATCGAGTTCCTGAAGCACCAGACCGTGCCGGTCTCCTCCAGCGAAGTCATGGACCAGCTGGGCATTTCACGGGTGACCGCACGGCGCTACCTCGAGCATCTAGCCGACACCGGGTCGCTCGACCGGTCGCCGCGCTACGGAACGCCCGGACGTCCCGAGAACGAATACGCCTGGCGCCGCTGAGTCGCCCGGTTCAGTGCCCGGCGCGCTCCGCCAGGCCACGCACGTAGGCTGCCTGGCCGGCGTGCTGCAGGTCGTCGGAGAGCACACTGACCAGGCGCACGGCGAGGGTGACCGGCGGAGTCCATCCGGTGTCGACGATCCGGGAGTAGTCCGCCTCGGCGAGGGTGGGTAGCCAGGCGATGGTACGGGCATGCACCGCGTCGAAGTAGCCGACGAGCACGGATGCGTCCGCACGCACCTGACCGACGTCCTCGGTGGTCTGCCCGTAGCCGGTGGCGGCCCGATCGAAGGGCAGCGCGAAGCGGTCGGCCCAGCCGCCGCTGACCCAGAGCTGCTCCTCGTGCATGATCTCGGACAGGTGGTCGTCCTGCACGCGGGTCAGGTGCCAGATCAGCCACGCGATGCTGTTCGCCTCCGGGCTGGGCCGGTAGGTCAGCAGTTCCGCTCCGGCATCCGTGAGCACGGCGTGCACGGTTCCGCGAATGCGGTCATATGATTCGGCGATCAGGTAGCTCAACAGCATCCGTTGTCCTCCGATAGGTCATGGGTCGGCGGGCCTGTTGCACCCCCGCCCGGTCGGAGCCAGCGTAGACCGGGTCGTTGCCGGACCCTGCATTTCGCCACCCAACCCGTGTTGCGACCAACGCCGGAGGTGCCACCCCGGTGGTCGAGCCTGCCGAGACCCGATGCACCGCCACCCGAAGGCTCCCACCCCGGTGCTCGAGCACGTCGAGCCCAGAACCCAGAGCCCCCGGTAGTCGAGCCCGTCTAGCCCTGAGCCCTGAGTTCCGGTGGTTGAGCCTGTCGAAACCAGGGACCAGAGGCCTGGAACCACG
>NZ_SOGQ01000059.1 GCF_004403465.1 Cryobacterium sinapicolor
CGCCACGTGATCCGCTGCTCCCTCTGGCGACGAAAACACCAACACCGCGCCCAGCAATGCCACTACAAAACCCGCGGCCACACCCCACAAACGCAACTGTAGTACTAGGAGAGCTGCAACGCCTGCGATCCGGAAAGCTACGCCTGCGCTTCGCGGACGAAGCCATCAACCGTTTTGGTGCTCAATCACAGGTCCTCTCGCTTTCCCTCCCGCTCACCAGCCGGAGGGTCGAAGGACGGGCACTCGACACGTTCATTCAAGGTCTGCTCCCCGAACAGCAGGTGCGGACGATGATCGAAAACGAGAACGGCGTCCCACGCAACGACGACTTCGCGTTGCTCCGGGCGATAGGCGCCGAATGCGCCGGCGCCGTCCAGTTCCTCCCACCTGGGACCACCGCGACATCCGGGCACCTCCGTGACCTCAGCGACAGCGAAGTCGACGACATCGTCCGGGGACTACCTACGTTGCACGCACCGGACTCCCTTCCACTCACCGCTTCTCTCGGTGGCGTCCAGGCGAAAGTCCTGCTGACGAAGACCGACCGCGGATGGGCGTGGCCGGCAGCCGGAGCGATGTCCACGCATCTCATCAAACCGGAACCGAACACCAACGTTGTCGTTGAATGGCTGATCGAAGCAGAGCATTGGGCGAGCCGTGTGGCGGACACTGCCGGCCTCCGTGTCGCTCAAACCGAGCTGCAGGATTTCGGTGGCCGCCTGGCGATCGTCGTCAAACGCTACGACCGTGGACCGGATGGACGGCTTCACCAGGAGGATTTCACGCAGGCTCTGGGTCTCGTTGTCCTCGACAAGTACGAACGCTCCGCTGTCCGACCCGGCCGTCTCGAGCGCATCGCGTCGGAGGTGTCGAACCTTGCCCTGCGGCCGACGTTGTTCAAAGAGACGCTCCTCCGCATGGTGACGTTCAACGTCCTGATCGGTAACAGCGACGCACACTCAAAGAACTACTCACTCCTCATCGACGTGAACGGCAACTTCGAGAACGCACCGCTCTACGATGTCGCGCCGAAGCTCCTCCTGAACCGGCGGTTGACGACCGCCGGGCACACGATCGGCGGACAGCCCGACCTTCGCTACGTCACAAGGGCGCATCTGCTGCGTGAAGCGGCGGCCTGGGGGATCAAGGACGGCCGCGCGGCAGCTCTAATCGACGATGTGGCGGCGAGCGTTGCGCGGGCCGCAGGCGTTGTCGCGCCTATCCCCGAACTCAGGCATCTGCCGGAGCTCATCGAACGGCGAGCCAGCCAACTCCGTGACGGTTCGACTCTTCAGCACATGCCTGCGGACCTCGCAAGCTGAGAGGCGCTGTGCGCCCCGTAGAGCGTGTGGGCGTTTAGCGCGTCCACACTTCCACGTCGCATTGGCCCTGACCCCAGCGAGTGGACACCTCACAAGAGAGAATGTTCACTATGGCAAGATCACGTCGGGACTTCACTCCTGAGTACAAAGACGAGGCCCCCAGGATCCTGGCCGACCTGCGCGCGGACGGGGAAATCATCTCCCGCAAAACCGTCGCCACGACCATGAAACGGCTGGGTTTGGTGGGGATTTGCGTGTAGGCGATGCGTCGCTGCACGACACGGCGGAGGACCGGCTCGACGAGCGGATGCTCGGACGCGGCCCGCAGGTGAATTTCGATCGGATCGCGGCCAGCCGCTTCGCTCACCGCGCTGAAGAGGCGGCGCAGGCGCGACTCGGGGTCAGTGTCGCTGTCCAGCCAGACGATGACCGCATCAGTGGTCCGCTTCTCCCAGAGGGCTACGACCGCGGTGATCAGTTCGTCGCGGCTGGCGAAGTGTGAGTAGAAGCTGCCCTTGGTTGCGCCTATCCGAACGGCGAGCGGTTCGACTGCCACGGCGCCGAGTCCACCCTCGGCCAATGCACTGTATGCAGCCTCGGCCCACGCCGTGGAAGAGAGTCGTTGACGGTCGCAACCAGGGGGTAGGCTACCGCAAACAGTACGCAACCGTATGGAGAGCAATGCGCAACGTTCAGCAACGAGAGATAGACATGCCAGCAAGAGAGGTCGGCTTGGTGCTCGACACTCTTGCGACCGCGAATGACCGTGCATGGCCCGCCGGATGGTCACCGATCGAGCTTGACGCCGGCCTCAGCGTTGGATCAAAGGGCGGACACGGAGCCATTAAATACAGCGTCGTGGCGTACGAGCCGGGCCGTCGCATCCGCTTGGAGTTCGCTCCCGGTCTCGGAATGAGCGGCTACCACGAGTTTCTGCTAACCACGCTTGGCGACGCCAAATGCCTCGTAACCCACACCAGTCAAGGGCATCTGAGCGGGCAGATGCGGGTGCTCTGGCCGCTGATGATCCGCTGGGTGCACGAGGCGTTAATTCAGGACCTGCTCGACAACCTCGAACGCGGGTCCACCGGGCGGCTGCGCAACGGTCCGGCGCGCTGGTCCCCGTGGGTGCGGTTCCTGCGCTGGCAGCTCAGGGGCATGATGCGTCCGAGCGCCTAGCCAGGCGCAAGTCTCCCGATTACCGCCGTCCACGCCTGCCGGCGGAGGACTGACCCAGCTCGGAACTCTCGTCTCCGTTTGCGACCCCGCTGCCGCTCCGAGGCGGTGGTGGTAGATCTTCGCGAACGACTCGACGGTCGAGTCAGGCCTGCCTTCCTCAGCCCGGACTGCTTTGGTGAGCTGGGTGCGTACATCGGCGCCGTGGACTTCGTGTGCCGCGAGGCCGCTCGCAAGATGCGTCCACGCTTCGTCGCGGACGACCCGGTCGTCGATCTCTGTGTCGAGCACGTCTCGGACTACGGCTTCCATCCGTTTAAGCTGGTTGGGGTCGTAGACACGCACGGGCGCGGCCTCGTGCGCCGGCAGCCGTGTGGACAGGCTGGCTGCGGCGTCCTGGGCTCGTTGAATTTCTTCGGTCGCGGAGTGTTCCGCGCTTTCAGGAGCCAGGACGGCGGTGAGGGCGTCGATGATGTTGGTGCGGAGGTGGTCGGGGGCGTGCGCGTCGACCTCGAGGGTTTCTTCGACGACGGCATACATCCGGTTGGATTCGCGACCGCGGGTCGCGGCGACGTAGAGCTGTTCGCGGGAGGAGGATTGCGGGTCGACGAGGATGTGTGAGGTGTCCACGGTCATGCCTTGGACCCGGTTGATGGTCGCGGCGTAGCCAAGCTCAACGTGGGTGGTCACGTACTCGGAGGGGAGGGTGAGTACTCCCCCGTGCCGGAAGCTTGTCACTTTGAGGTCTCCGCCTTCGGTGTCGATGATGGTCCAGAGGTCGCCGTTGGCGACGAAGTCCTTGCCGTGGTTGGAGCGCAGCTTCCGGTCGTTCTGCCGGGTCACGATCACATCGTTCAGGCCGGCCCTGTTCCCATCGTGCAGCACCGCGCGTGCTTTGAGCGCGGCGACCTCGTCGTTGGTTCCCGCGACCATGATCGAGTGCCGGTTCGCCATGCGATCGGTGGCCCAGGCCACGTAGATCTCTTCCAGCATGCTCTGCCGGATTCCGCCCCGGATTCCGCCCCGGGTTCGGTCGGCGGTCACGTAGAAGTCGAGCGCCGCACTCGCCCCGTCGCGGAGGAGGAGGGACGCTGCGGCTTCGTCGGTGTCGATGAAGCGGTGGACCTGGTCGAGGTAGCTGGCGCCCACGCGTTGCTCGATCAAACGCAGGGCTCCCCGGGATTCGACCGCGGCCAGCTGTGCCGGGTCGTCCAGGAGTCGGATGGTTGCCCCGTGTTCCTGGGCGAGGGCGAGGACGTCGGCGAGCAGCGGGGTGGAGGCCATGCCTGCCTCATCGATGAGGAGGACGGTGTTGCTGTCGATGCGGTACTGGTCGGACTCTTGCTGCTCAGGTGACCCGTGGCGGTGAACGTTGACGAGCTTGTGCGCAGTCTCCGCCTCCACCTTGATCTCTTCCGCGGGGACCGTCGACGCCGCCTCGGTCGGCGCCAACGCAAGAACCCGACCGCCGCCGGCTCCGACCGCGCGGGCGAACGCGCGCATGGCCGTGGTCTTGGCCGTTCCGGCCGGGCCAATCCCCACCTCGAGGAGCCGGCCACCGGACGCGAAGCGGCGGGCCAGCTCCACCCGGGATGCATCCAACGGGTACGCGCTGGCCACGTTCAACGTCTCGATCGTGGCGGTGAAAGTGTCAGGGTCGACGGTGAAGCCGGCGACGGTGCGGGCCGCGTCGATGAGGCTGTCTTCGATCGCGAGGATCCGCGTCGACGTGAACCGCTCGGTCCCGTGCACCCGGTACACGGACTCGCCGTCCTGGCGCCGCAGCTGCTCCGGGACCGGGTTCGGCGCCGGGGCGCTGACCGCGATCACGCGAGCCATCACGGCCTGGGCGACCTGGTCGGCGATCTGTTGGGAGTCGGCGCCGGGGTGCACGTTCACGATCTCGCCGATGATCTTGATCGCGGCCAGCCGCCACTCGGCGCGCTGGCGGGACAGGCTCTTCGGGGCGCTCTTGCCCTTACGGGTTTCCAAGGTTGCACGCTGCGCCAGGCTCAGCTACACCGTCTTCGGCGGGCTGTGGCCGTGCTTGGCGACGTACTCCTGGGCGAGGGTTTCGTAGGCGTCTTCAATCGCCGCCCGCCGGGAAGAGAACGAGTTCCGCAGTTCCAGGCTGATGCCTGCTATCTCGCGGACGCTGCGCTTGTTCCGCCCCCGCGTCTCATCGACGAAGCTCACGCCAAGGCGGTCACGGACCTACTGCTCGACTAGGGTGTTGTACCGTTCGGACGCGGCCACACCGAGCGCGTGCAGCACACGACCGTCCAGCGACCGCCACTTCCCGTCCAGGCCCTGCACCTTCGTGGACACGGCCCCATGGGTGTGCAGGTTCGGGTCGCCGGTACGGGAATCACGGTGCTCGAACGCGGTGGCAACGAACCCGTGCGTGTCGACCTGGGCGACACCACCGGCACCGACCCGGGTGACGCCGGCTTCGGTTTCGAGGCAGGCGACCGAGGCCTGCCACGCCGCATTGTGTGCCTCGCGGACCTGCGGGGAGGTGGCTGATCGCCGAGGGCACAGAGCACGGACACGCTCTTCACCGGGGTGAACACCAGGTCATAACCGGCAACAGGTTGCCGGGCTGCCTTGCCCATTTGGGACAGGTGCGTGGCCACTTCCGCGTCCGTGCCGGGTCGCTGCAGCGTGGCCGCGATGCGGGCGGCGGCGATGTTCCATCGTATCAGATCGCGTTCCACCCCGGCCTCGGGGCGGCGCTCGTTCTCCGCTTCGAACACCTGGTAGGCGTCGGCGATGGCGTCGTCCCAGCCGACCTGTTTGGGCTGGATCCGCGGGAACCGGCGCCCCAACCGGGACGCCTGCACAGCATCTTCCGGGGACGCTTCCCCGGCGATGGCAGCCCGGATCGCGGCCTCCGCGTCCGGGTGCAAGCCATCGCCAAACAAGGCCTGCATCCAGAGAGGTCGGCGCCTGGATCGAGGACCGCTACAACCGGCGCCGCCGACACACCTCCCTCGGCCAGGTCAGCCCCGTCGACTTCGAACTGCAATACTCAAGCCAGAACGCGGACTTCGCTAAAGCCGCATAACCCCGTGTCCACTAACCGGGGGCAAGGCCAGACACGGCCTGAGCCCAGTAGCGGTATCCGTCGGCCGACGGATGGAAACCGTCGTCTGCGAAGAAGTTGGCCAGGTCGTCGGGCATCGCGGTCGAGGTCACCCACGTGACAGATGGCAGCGGCGCGCATATTTACTGAGACACCCGATCGAGCCTCGTGGCTTGCTCAGCTAAGTACAGACGCAACGTTGCGGGCAATGAAGGGAATGTTTTGAAGGCCGGAATACCAACGACTGTGACTTCACCAGCGCGGCCGGCGAGGTCATCAACAATGGCGGCGAGGTCATCGCCCCATTGTTCAGGCGTCCGTCCCGCGAGGACGTCGTTCGCCCCAGCGAGTAAGACGGCGCGATCAACGGATTCTTCCACCTGCGGCAGAAGCTTGTAGAGGATTCTGCGAGCAGTCGCGCCATGCTGCCCGAAGACGGTTTATGCAACCGGCCGATCCAAACTAAACGCCAGTTCCTGGGCCAGGGCCGGCGCGAATCCTTCGTCGTGGGTGGCGACGCCGCAGCCCACCGCGGTGGATTCGCCGACTACTGCGATTCGGAAGGGTGCTTGTGCCTCATCTCCCACGACTCCGAAGGTCGGCCCCGACGCCTCAGGAAGCAGTTTCATGTTTGCTCCGGCTTGTCGTTTTTGCAGCATGACTAAGGGCATCAGCAGGGGAATCATCGTCGCCCCTCGCCCCACGTGCATGTGAATCGTCGGGCGCCGGAATGGTCCAGTACGAACCCGGTGAGGTGCGTTCTTTCCGTATGCCGGAGATGACGCCGGCGCAAACGCGTTCCTTCACCCAAGCGCCGGCCGGACCGGACAGCTGCAGGCTCCTCGGGACGTCATCTCGTCCAACATGTTGTATCAGTCCACTGTGTCGTCCGAGGCTGAGGCATCGGATAAGGAAACCAATGGACACGCCCGTGGGTGGCTTACTGCGAAGGTAAGCCAACGCGGTCAGCGCGGCATGGCCGCCTATGGGAGCCGCGATCGCGCATCCCATGTGCAAACGCTCCCCCGCATTAACTGCCACATTGAGGCAGTCGCCAGCGCCGATGATGTTGGCATACTCCTCATGCTGCGACGTTTCCGTGACGAGCAGCCTTCCAGCTGCGTCCGTGGCGAGGCCACTCTCTTGCGCGAGCGCTGGCACCGTGAACGAGCCAGCCCAAATAGCCAGGTCGTTGCGCACGATTCGCCCGTCTTCGAGTTCCACGGAGTTGACGTGCACACCCGCCTGACCCGCAACGACGCGGCTGAGGTCGCCGATCGGGCCGCAGTCTCCGCCTTGGTCGACCGGTAGACCCTCACGCTGGACGCGGCCGACACCGCAAGATCGACAAGCAGGGCGACGACTATTTGGTGGCCGGGTACATCCAGCCGCGTACGTCGTCGACGTCAACGATCAGGGCTGATCCGCCGCGCTGGGCCAGATCGGGGCGAGCCGCTCGAGGAGCGCCTTGGTGGTCCCCAGCACCGAGCCGCGGCCGCCGCCAACGACCCACTGCGCCATCATCGCGTCGATCGCGCCGAGGTAGGCGCCGGCGATGACGTGCTGCATCGCGGGGGCCAGGCGGCCAGGCTCGCGGCGCACAAGCCCGACGATCCGCTCGACCCACTCCCGGTTAGCAGCTGCCGATGCGGTGACGAGGGCCAGCGACTGATCGATCGCAGTGTAGGCGACCAGCACCTCGGCGATGTGGTCGTCTATGTAACGCGCGACCGCGAGCGCGGCCGCCTCGGCTACGGCGCGGGGCGGCGCGTCGGGCGAGCCCGCGACGACGCCGTCCCAGGCGCTCAGCCATCGCTTTGGCACCTCGAGCACGATGTGGTCTTTGGTCGGGAACCGGCGGTAGACCGTGCGACGCGACACCCCCGCCACCCTGGCGATGTCCTCCATCGTGACGCGGCTGTAGCCGTCTCGTTCAAACATCGCCAACGCGGCGGTCACAATGTCGGCCTTTGTCTTGGCGTGACGACGTTCGCTCAAGTCGACCATGCATCCATTCTAGCCTGGACCTGGCATGCGGTGTCAGGTGGCATCCTGTGCCGGAAGAGCGGCCCAGGTCGCCCTTGAGGCTGCGCCGATCAGACACGTTGTGCCCCCTGGCACGGTGTGCCATGCTAAGGGCATGCCGGACGAAGTCGACCCTGCACCACCGCGGGCGCGGTGGGCATCCACAAGCCGACCCAAACCCAGACGAGACGGAGGCAGGAAGCGTGAGGCCTGCTATCGGACGCCCAAGGCGCCCGGGTTGCCGCCGGGCGAGCGGCTGCTGGACGCAATGCCCTGGTTGTCCGGTGCAGCAGGGTCCCTTTCCACCGGCAGGCACTGGCGGTCCACTCCGCGCTGCGCCTCGTCTCGATTGCACTCGCTCATGGGGCTTCCCGAGACTCTGGAGACGGCTCGCGCTGACGGACGGACCGCCACCGACATCAACACCCGTTAGCTGCATCTATCCACAGGAGCGTCCCGCATGTCCACAACCATCAGCGCCATCAGCGCCACGACCGCAGCCAACTTCACAGGCAACACCCGACGCTGGCCCCTGTGTGCTGACCCCGATGGCGCGCTCCAAGCCGCGCACGTGACTTGATCGTTGGGACAGTTTTTTGCAGCCTGAAGACCCCACCGGAGGAGTTGCGCGCCCGTCGCGACGCCTCGCGGCCCCCGAGGAGCGGCACCGGGTGCTCGACCAGGGCTTCGACCGGCTGGCCCAAGCGGTGCGCTGTATTGGCCCACGCGGCCGTTCTCCCCTGGCTCGACCCGGAGGTGCTCATCAACGGGTTCGGCCCCCTGGGTGCTGCTGGGGGGTGTGTGATCGTGTTCGTCGAGACCGGCCTCGTGATTCAATTTCGACCAATGGAGACACCGTGACGCTATCCAGAACCCACACCATTATCTATTGCGCAATCGACACGGAAGCAGACGGACGATGAGTACCGCAAAGATCAATAACGTCCACGAGCGCCGTATCGCAGCTGAACCCGAGCGGGTCTGGGATCTCTTGATGGAGATGTCGGGTCGAGATGATAAGTTGTGGCCGCCCGGCGTCCCGGCCCTGCGTTTTGATGGCCCGGTGGCTGAGGGCGCCCTCGGCGGACATGGCCCGATGCGTTACAAGGTGACATCTGTGGACCCCACCGCCGGCAACCTCGTGTTCCGCTTTTGTGAGCCGACCGGGCTGGTGGGGCACCACTCCTTCCACGTGCGAGCCGACGGGGAGACCGGTACCTTGCTGCGGCACGAGGTCGTGGCCACACCACACGGCTGGATGCGGGTGCGATGGCCGCTGATCATCGGGAGGATCCACGACGCAGTGCTTGAAGAGGTGTTGGATCGGGCAGAAGTCGCCACCGGGAATGTGCCGTCCCGGCCACACCAACGTTCCCGCTGGGTGCGGGTGCTATTGGCGTTGGGGGCGCCACGACCCCGTGCTCAGGCGGTGCTTCCGTCCTCGTCAGCTTGCCAATCGCTGACGCGAGTCGACTGGGCGGACGCCTACCGAATGGTCTTGCCGCCGAACGCACCACAGGACCCAGAGGTGTGGCGACAAGTCATGTCCGATCTGAGCAGAAGTAGCCGGCTGCTCCGCCTCCGGATAGCTGGAGGCGACGTGCTGCGACGTTGGACAGGCGCGCCGAACCTCGGCCCTGAAGGTCCGTTCCCGGTGCTGCAAAGCACCTCGAGCGAGGTCCTGGTGGGTCTGGACGACCGTCATTTGAACTTCCGAGCTTCCCTCAGCCTCGTCTCTCAGGCGGACGGTAGGCCACATCTCGTTGTCACCACAGCGGTGATGTTCCACAACGTATGGGGCCGGCGCTACCTAGCCGTGATCAAACCGTTCCACCGCCGACTTGTTCGGAGGGCGATGCACCGGGCCGCCCAACTTGTCACTCCCTCGCCAACCTCCACGCTGGACGGGCATTCTTCCAATCCGGCTCGTGTCGAGGCGCAGGATCGGCCGGCATGAGCAGGATCGACCTGACTAAGGGCCGAGGTGAGTTTGGAAGCATGGTCGTGCGAGCCGAAGTAGGGTCGTTGCCTTGCTGAGCGGACGTGACGGTGCAGGACGCCTCCGTAGCCTGCGATCTCCCCGGGGAGATCGACGTTTCTGGGCGGGACCGAGGTCGACCCCGTGAGGATGTGGATAGCGGGGAGGGCCTGCGCTGACCACCGCGGCGGTAGAAGTCGGCGACTCCGGCATGCTCGGCACCCATCCGCCGCGCAACGCCCGTAGCGGGCAGCGGAATCCGCTGAGCACGAAGGCCGTCGTCTCAGCCAGCACAACGCCCGCTGCGAGTCCGCGCTCCTCCCTGATCGGCATGCGACGATCAGCTAGATCGCATGGCTGGGTTGCCGAGGAACTTCCGACCAAATGTGCTCGTGTGGAGTGGACGGGATGGGACGGTGGGCTTGCCCCGGCTCGCCATGTCGGTCATATTGGACTGACGAGGTCGTTCGTCACGTGTCGCACCGGCGAATCCGCCCAGATACTCCGTCTGCATCGCGCAGCCGAGAGAACCTGCAGCAGTCCGGAGTTTCGGCGCTCCCAGAGGGAGCATGCTGGGGCCGCTCTCCTTGAACCGGAGCCCATGTCAAACAAGGAGCCACCCATGCGGACGATCGGGGAACTGGCCAGCGCCTTTGGAATGCAACCATCGGCGCTGCGCTACTACGAACGACTTGGATTGCTCCACTCGAGCAGACGGTCCGACGGCGGCCGCGTTTACGACTCTGCCGGGGAGCGGCGACTGGCCTTCATCCGGCTCGGCCAACAGGCGGGCCTGTCGCTCGAGGAGATCGAGTCGATGCTGGTTGGGAGCGAAAGCGGTCCGTGGCGTCCCTCGGCTCAGCGCCGACTCGTGTCCATCAAGGAGCAGCTGCTCTCCTTGGAGGAAGCCCAGGACGTTCTCGAGCGGGCGCTGAGCTGCCCAGACGAGCATCCGCTGGAGATGTGTAAGCATGCCCAGCGGAAGGTAGATGCCGTCTTGAGTCACTTGCCGCCTCCAGCGCGAACTCCCAGGCAGATGCCATCGCACCCCGAGGCGGCGAGCAAGGATCGCAGCCAAACGGCGCGAGGCCCGGCGTAGCCACCGCGGTCTTACTGCCTGGGCTGGGGCGACCGCGCGTGTTGCGTCGCCGCTTCCTCGGCGTCGGGCGGATTCGGTGCTTGACTTGAACTGGAGTTCAAGGAGGACCGTGTCCGTTATGACAACCAAAACCAAAGCCGTGGGGTTGGCGCCCCGCCGCCCGCCCAAACCGATTCTGAACGCCTTTTTTCTCCCCCGCGGGATCCTCGGCTACGTGGGCGGTTTCCTGATGAGTCGAGGTGTCGATCAGCAAGGCGAGATCGCCGACCTGATCACGGCCCCCGGCTCTGACCTTTGCGAACTCGGATCAGGCCCCGGCCTTCTGGCCGCGGTCCTCGCGGATCGGCACCCGCATCTGCGCTTGCATCTGGTGGACCCGTCCCCCGTGATGAGGTCTCAGGCAGCACGACGGTGCGCGAGGTTCATCGACGCCGGGCTCGTCAGTGTCAACGACGGCACCGCCGAGAGCCTGCCCCTGGCCGCCGGGTCGTGCGACACTCTCGTCGCGGTCAACTCGATCCTCATGTGGCCGGACCTCGCTGCAGGCCTGGCCGAGATTTCGCGCGTGCTCAGACCCGGCGGGACCCTTGTGCTGTCATGGCACAGCCCTGCCGCACCATCATCGGCCTCGCGACGCCTTGCGCTCACCGTGTACCAAATCGCCGAGATCAGCGCAGCGCTGACAGTGACCTTCAGCGGCGTGCAGCGCATCGACCTGGTCCACTCAGTGGCATGGGTGGCCCGACGTCGTGGCTGAGTCTCAGCGCGCCGGAGGCAGCCTTCCCGTGCGCTAGAGCGTCACGGTCGCCGTCAACGGCGCTGGACAGGCAGGGCTCGCCGTCGGCTACTACCTGACTCGGGCCGGTATCGACAACGTGATCATCGACGCCGCACCGGCCGTCGGGGACAGCTGGCGCAACCGATGGGACACCCTGCGCCTATTCACCCCGGCCAGGTACAACAGTCTTCCAGGCTTGCCCTTCCCGGCGCCGGCCGGGTCCTTCCCCACGAAGGACCAGACCGCGGCGTACCTGCAGGACTATGCCGAACACCACAACCTGCGGACCCGGCTTGGGCACCGGGTGGATCGGCTCCGTTGCGGCGGCATGGGCTTCGTCCTCACAGTTGACAACGAGACGGTCCACGCGACCTACGTTGTCGTCGCGACCGGCGCCCACAAGACCAAGAGGGTGCCACCAATCGCCACAGGACTCGACGAAATGATTCATCAAGTCCATGCCGGCGACTACCGCAACCCGGGTCAACTGCGTCCGGGACCCGTCCTGGTCGTGGGCGCCGGCAACTCCGGCACAGAGCTCGCCATCGAGGCCGCAAACGCAGGCCACCAGACCTATCTCGCAGGCGAAAGCACTGGCCAGATGCCCCAGGTCGCCAAACTGTTCGACGGGTGGCTTTTCTGGTTCCTAGCCACCCGCGTGTTCTCGCTCGACAACCCGATCGGACGCAAGATCGGGCCACGGGCCCAGACGCACGGCGGGCCGCTCATCCGGCTCACGGCGAAGGATGCAAAGTTCGCCGGAGTCGAGTCCGTGGGTCGAGTGGTCGCGACCCAGAATGGTCGCCCCACCCTCGCCGACGGGCGACAGATAGAGGCAGCCAACGTCCTGTGGTGCACCGGATTCGGACATGACTTCAGCTGGATCGACCTTCCCGGCATACGCCCCGATGCCCTCCCGGATCACGAACGTGGTGTCTCCAGCGCCCAGAAAGGCTTGTACTTCGTCGGTCTCCCTTTCCTCACCACCCTTGCTTCCGCCTTTCTCGGCGGCGTCGACCCGGACACCCGCTTCGTCGTCGACAACATCCGCTCCGAAATCGCAGGTTCATCGAACAGGCCCCCGTTCCCTCCCGGAGCTCTTGGCCGCGAGCTTGATGATGAAGGGAGTCATAAGGCAGGCCAGGCATCTGAAGGTGCGCGAGACAAATGAAGCTGGGTCCGCCTGTGCGAACAGATCAGACCCGTTTTGGTCCAGCCGAGAGGATTCGGGCCCGCCGGAGGGTGACTCCATCCGGAGCCGTGTCTAGTTGCCGCGCTCGTCGAGCGCCGTCGCCCAGACATACAGCGCACCCGCCACCCTGTCCAGTCGTCGCGGGGAGGTGCCGCTAGATGTACTGAGTCATGACGTTGGTGACACTCGGCTGATCGGGGTTGCTCCGATGCCGCCGTGGATTCGTTCAGTGTTGTAGTAGTTGAGCCAGGGTGCAAGAGCTGCGGTTCGTTCCTTGTTGCTGGTGAAGACTCGGCTGTAGGCCCATTCGGTGGCCAGGGTCCGATTGAGGCGTTCGACCTTGCCGTTGGTCCAGGGGCAGAGCGGCTTGATGAAGCGCTGCTCGGCGCCAAGCTGCGCGACGGCTTGCTTGAATGCGGCGGAGTTTCGGTAGGCGAAGGCGTTGTCGGAAAGGACCCGTTCGATCTTCGGGATCCCGTTCTTGGCGAAGAATTCCGCAGCCCTAATGAGCACGCCGGCGGCGGTTGCGCCCTTCTCGTCGGTGTGGATCTCGACGTAGGCAAGCCTGCTGTGATCGTCGATCACGGCGTGCACGTAGTCGAAGCCGACTCGTTTGTGACTGGCCTTGTGGTTTCGGCTATTCTGTTCCGGGTCTGCCCGCCAGCCGCCGCCGTCCGGGATGTGACCGAGCTTTTTCACGTCAATGTGCAGGAGTTCGCCGGGTCGTTCCCGTTCGTAGCGATTGTTCGTGGCCCGCGAGGCGCGGATCCTGGCCGTGGTGAACTCGGCCCGGTTCGTGGACTTGCCGCCGATCCAGATCTACGAGCAGCTGCCCGACGAGGGTGTGTATTTGGCGTCGATCTCAACGATCTACCGGGTGTTGGGCGAGAACAAGCAGGTCAGGGAACGCCGCCGATTGGCCCGCCACCCGGCCAGGGCGATCCCGGAACTGGTCGCCACCGGCCCCGGCCCCGGCCAGGTTTACACGTGGGACATCACCAAACTGCCCGCCCGATCAAGGGCAAGTACTTCGACGCCTACGTGATGATCGATATCTACTCCCGCTATATCGTCGGCGTGAAGGTCCATCCGGCCGAGTCCGCGGTCCTCGCGGCCGAGACGATGAGAGAGACCTTCTCCATTCATGGCACCCCCCAGGTCGTCCACGCGGACCGGGGCACGTCGATGACGAGTAAGACCGTTGTCGCGCTGCTTTCGGATCTCGAGGTCACCAAGTCGCACTCCCGGTCCCGGGTGAGCAACGACAATCCCTATTCGGAGGCGTGGTTCAAGACGCTCAAGTTCGCCCCGGTGTTCCCGGAACGCTTCGGCAGCGTCGGCGATGCCCGCGGGTTCATGAATACCTTCGTCGAGGGTTACAACCACAGTCACCGGCACACCGGGATCGGGCTCAACACCCCCGCCGACGTCCACTACGGCCTCGCCGCCGGCAAGGTCGCCGAACGGGCGGTGACCTCGCCGCAGCACGCCCCCGGAACCCGGAGCGCTTCAGCATCAGCTGCGACCCGAAGATCCTCGCCACCCCCGACGCGGCCTGGATCAACAAACCCGCAGCTCAAGACGAAGAGCCAAAACTAGCCGCCTAAACTCACGCTGGCCTCATTCACCTTGACAAATTCCGGGCAGCCACGACATCAGCGATCGGCCAATCGTCCTGGTAGGCGACGAGGACGCGCTTGCCAACCACTTTTGCCTCCAACGCGAGGCGGGCGTCATCATCGACCGTGAACGTCAGCTGATGCGTGGGCGGCGTGGTGCCCGTCAGATCCCAGGTCAGGACGCGGCAAACCCAGTCGTCAAACGGAAATTCGCCGCGACACGCCCGAACCAGCTCTGGCTCACCGACATAACCGAACACCGCACCGACGAGGGCAAGATCTACCTCTGCGCGATCAAAGACGTCTACTCGAACAGGATCGTCGGGTACTCGATCGACTCCAGGATGAAGGCGTCCTTGGCCGTCGCAGCCGCCCGGAACGTGATCGGCCAGCGCACCATCGACGGCACGATCCTGCACTCCGACCGAGGCTCGCAGTTCCGCTCCAACGCGTTCCTGCGGCCGGAGGTGGATCTTGCTTGACGCCCGGCATTTCCCGAGCTTACACTGTAAGCAGCAATGGCTACAGTGCTAATGCGGTGAATGCAAGTGGGTTTACCTGTTTTGCAATTTACGACTTATTTTCTTCGTAACCTAAAAAAGGATCACAGGATGTCAACCATTGCGGCATGGATACTATTTTTCCTAGGCCTAGCTCATATTGCATTTGGCATCGTGAAGTTCAGAAAGCACATTGCTCACGCTATATCGGGTGGCTTCATCAATAAGTTTAAAGAAACCGAGGCGTATGGGGCATTTTGGTTTCTCATGTCAGGTCCTCCCTTGATGCTTTCAGGTCAAATCGCCGTCCATGCGATTTCGGTTGGCGATTTTTATGCTCTCAAAGTAATTGGAATTTATACACTCGTTTCGGCCGTGATCGGTGTTATCGCGTTTCCGAAGTCACCGTTTTGGGGAATGGTGGTGCTCGCACCCCTTCTCATTGCGGCTGGGTACGGGGTGCAGTTTTAAGAATGTCCGGGCGTTAAGTAAGCCAATACCTGGCTAGATGTTCTTCCCACGGAGGTTGTGAGCGTGGCGTGAGCTAAAAAGGTGAGGACCTCCGGTATCGATTGGGTTACCACACTCAAGTCGATGCCACGGAGGCCCTCA